>CAYUPF010000069.1:0-19542 GCA_964446545.1 uncultured Rubrivivax sp. | reverse complement strand
TCAGCCGTGCTTCTCGTCGAAGAACTGTTCGTCTTCGGTCGAACCCTTCAGCGCCGCGGTGGAGGCGTCGCGTTCGATGGTGGTGGTCACGGCGTCGAAGTAGCCGGTGCCGACCTCGCGCTGATGCTTCACGGCGGTGAAGCCGCGCTCGGCGGCGGCGAATTCCTTCTGCTGCATCTCGACGAAGGCGCTCATGTTCTTGCGCGCATAGCCGTAGGCCAGCTCGAACATGCCGTAGTTCAGGTTGTGGAAGCCGGCCAGCGTGATGAACTGGAACTTGTAGCCCATCGCGCCCAGCTCGCGCTGGAACTTGGAGATGGTGGCGTCGTCCAGGTTCTTCTTCCAGTTGAACGACGGGCTGCAGTTGTAGGCCAGCATCTTGCCCGGGAACTTGGCATGGATGGCGTCGGCGAAGGCCTTGGCGAAGGCCAGGTCGGGCGTGCCGGTTTCGCACCACACCATGTCGGCCACTTCGGCGTAGGCCAGGCCGCGGCTGACGGCCTGCTCGAAGCCCTTCTTCGTGCGGTAGAAGCCTTCGACGGTGCGCTCGCCGGTCAGGAAGGGCTTGTCGGTCTCGTCGACGTCGCTGGTCACCAGGTCGGCCGCTTCGGCGTCGGTGCGCGCCAGCAGGATCGTCGGCACGCCCATCACGTCGGCCGCCAGGCGCGCCGCGGTCAGCTTGGCCACCGCTTCACGCGTGGGCACCAGCACCTTGCCGCCCATGTGGCCGCACTTCTTCACCGAGGCCAGCTGGTCCTCGAAGTGCACGCCGGCGGCGCCGGCTTCGATCATCGACTTCATCAGCTCGAAGGCGTTGAGCACGCCGCCGAAACCGGCTTCGGCATCGGCCACGATCGGCGCGAAGAAGTCGATGTCGTTCTTGCCCTCGGACCACTGGATCTGGTCGGCACGCTGGAAGGTGTTGTTGATGCGCTTGACCACCTTCGGCACCGAGTCCACCGCATACAGAGACTGGTCGGGGTACATCTCGCCGTTGCTGTTGGCGTCGCCCGCCACCTGCCAGCCCGACAGGTAGATGGCCTTCAGGCCGGCCTTGACCTGCTGCATTGCCTGGTTACCGGTGAGCGCGCCCAGCGTGTTGACGAAGGGCTCGGTATTGCACAGCGTCCACAGCTTCTCTGCGCCGCGCTTGGCCAGCGTGTGCTCGATGGGCAGGCTGCCGCGCAGGCGCACCACGTCGGCGGCCGTGTAGTTGCGCTTGATGCCCTTCCAGCGCGGGTTGGTGGCCCAGTCCTTTTCGAGGGCGGCGGCTTGTTGTTCACGGGTGGGCTGGCTCATGCGGGACTCCTTGATGGATGGGGTTCGGAAGGGTGAAAAGACAGGCACAAGCCTAAGCGTTGGCGACACACTTGTGCAGACTTGTGTCTTATATAAGACTTAGATTTCGTTTCAATGAAATCAACATGTTATGAATCCCATTCCGCGATTCGGAATGACAATGAACCAGACGAAAATCTATGCTGCAGCGCAGCGTCGGTGCAATTCATCATGCGAAATGGCGGCGCTGCGATACGAAACACCGTCAGGCCACGGCTGCTGCCTTCCACCAGCGCGCATACACCCGATCGGCCAGCGCCTGCTGCGACTGCAGGTGCAGCGCCGTGGCCTCGCGCATCGTCGCCCCGCTATGCACGGTGGCATGCTCTCGCTGCAGTGTTCGATAGGCCGCGCTCTCAGAAGTGGCCCCGTTAGTCCGAACTTTGACACCCCCGGAGACGTAAGTGCTTGATCCCGAAGAGATTGCGGGATGCGCAGGCGGGGGTTACTGGGAACAGTTCGGGCTCAAGCCGAGCAGTTCGAAGTCAATCGATCAACGTCGCCACGCGCGCCAGCACGTCGGCGACCAGTTCCGTCGGGACGGCCTCGATGAACTGCGCACGCCGGGCCTTCCAATCCACCGTGCGCACTTGGTTGCAAAGCACGACGCCATCGGTTGCCAAGCCGGCAGCAGTCAGCGAAATCGTCCAGGCACGCCCTCGGGCAAACGCGCCACCGCGCGTCACAGGGCACGCCAGCGCCATGCCGAAGCGATTGAAGTCTTCGGGCGACAACACCAGCGCCGGCCGCGTGCCCTGCTGCTCATGCCCGGCGCTGGGGTCGAAGTCCAGGCGGATGATGTCGCCTCGCTTGGGCACATAGCTTGCGCGCCGCGTCGGCATGGCGCTACCAAGCTTCCTTGCCGGCCGGTGGGGCATCGCTCCAGCCCTTGGCAGTGGGCATGTCGCCCGGCTTCATGCCCTCCAGCAGATCGGCCAACGAGTAGCGCGGCCGCGCAGGCGACAGCACGAGGCGTCCGTCCTCGAGCGTCACGGCCACCGATGCACCGGCCGCCAGCCCCAGTGTGCGCAGCATCTGCCGGGGCAGGGTCACGGACACGGAACCGCCGACGGCGCGAAGAGTTGCGGTATGCATGGCGATGACCTTGAGGTTGTGGATGGAAACATTCAAATTGTCACACAAAAGTGTGATTCTCGATTCCGCATGCGAGCACGAAGGGCCACATGCCGCCGCAGTTCACGCCGATGGCCTTGGCGACCGGTAGCGCGTGATGCCCATCGGTTCGATGAAATCGGCCAGCAGCACATGGCCCGGGTGCACCGCGGCGAGCTTCTTGCCCGTCGTCATGCCCTTGAAGCTCTGTCCCTTCAGTTCGCTGCGCACGATGCTCATATCGTTTACCTCATGCCGGCACGGCCTCTTCGCTGGCCTGCCACGGTTTGATGCGCGCGATCGTCTTGCCGGCCTCGGCCTGCGCGCACTCGATGTCATAGCTGCTCTGCAGGTTCATCCAGAACTCGTGCGTCGTGTTGAAGAACCGGCCCAGCCGCAGCGCCGTGTCAGCCGTGATGCCGCGACGCTCGCGCACGATCTCGTTGATCCGCGCCGGCGTGACGCCGACGGCACGAGCGAGCGCATTGCTGGACAGGCCCAGCGGCACCATGAATTCCTCGCGCAGGATTTCGCCGGGGTGAACGGGCTTGAGCTTCTTGACCATGATGCAAATCCTTCAGTGGTGGTAGTCCACGATCTCAACATCCTTCGGACCCCGCGGCGTCCACACGAAGCACACGCGGAACTGGTCGTTGACGCGGATGCTGTGCTGCCCCTTGCGGTCACCTACCAGGGCCTCCAGGCGGTTACCCGGCGGGGCCAGCAGGTCGCGCAGATCGCCAGCGGCGTGCAGCATGGTCAGTTTCCGCCGCGCAACAGCCTCGAAGGCCAGGAAGCGCTTGACCCGATGGCCCTGATGAAGGGCCGCCGTGTCGGCACACTTGAAGGACTGGATCGACACGCTATTACTGTATATCGGAAAACGATATATGACAATCCTACGCCGCCTTGAACGGCACCACGTCCGCACCCTTGCGCAACCGGTCCAGGTAGTCAGCCCACTTCACCATCAGCTCGCGCCGCTGCTCGGCGAACGTGGTGCGGTTGTAGGCCCGTCCGAGCGCATCGGGCACGGCATGCGCCAGCTGTGCCTCGATGATCTGCGCGTCAATGCCCAGGCGTTCGGCAGCCATCGTGCGCGCCATCGCGCGGAAGCCGTGCGCGGTGGCGGTCTCGCGGTCGAAGCCCAGGCGGCGCAGCGCCGTGTTCACCGTGTTCTCGCTCATCGGCCGCTCCCCGGTCAGCAGTGACTGGAACACGTAGCGCCGCCCCTCCCCGCCGGTCACCGGCAGCAGCTCGCGCAGGATCACCAGGGCCTGCGGCGCCAGCGGCACCAAGTGCGGCGCCCCGTTCGCCTTGTCGGCCTTCTTGCGCTTCATCAGCTTGCCAGGAATCGTCACGGTGGCCGCGTCGAAATCGATCCAGGCCCATTCCATCTGCCGCAGTTCGCCGGGCCGCAGCAACAGCAGCGCCGACAGCGCCAGCGCCGCGCGCGTGACCGGATGGCCGGCGTAGTCCGACATAGCACGCGCAGCAACTCGCCGGCGCGCTTCGGGTCGACCACGGCTGCGTGGTGGCGCGGTCGGCACCGGCGGCAACGCGTCGCGCAGGTCGGCGGCCGGGTTGCGGCTGCAGACACCAGTGGCGATACCGTAGCGGAACACCTACCCGCACGCATCCTTGAGCCGGTGCGCCGTCTCGATGGCGCCGCGCTCCGTGACCTGGCGCAGGATCAGCAGCAGCTCGGGCGCATCGATCTCGGCCATGGGCCGCCGGCCGATCCACGGGAAGATGTCCTGTTCCAGGCGGATGCGCGTGCGATCGGCATGGCCGTCGCTGACCTTGACGCCGTGGATCGTGGCCATCCACTCGCGCGCGATGGCCTCGAACGAATCGGCCGGCGGCAGGCCGGCATCGGCCAGCTGCTCGGCCTCGATCGCGCGCCGCTTGGCCGCCTTGTCGGCCTTGCGCGCGTCGCTCGGGTCGACGCCCTGGCTGACCAGCTGGCGCGCCTCGTGCGCCTTCCTGCGAGCCAGCGCCAGGCCGGTGTTCGGGTACGTGCCCAGGCTCAGGTTCTTGCGCTTGCCGTGGATCGTGTAGTCCAGGCGCCAGCCATGCGAACCGCCTTTGACGAAGAGCCGCAGGTACAGCCCGTCCCCATCGCTCAGCCGCTGGCGCGGGTCGCCCGGCTTGATGGCCTTGATCGTGGCATCGGAAGGGATCAGGTCGCGTGCCATGCAGGAACTTTCGCAGCTCGGAGTGCCTGAATTCTGAGTTCCTGCGAAAGTTCCTGCAACTCAGGCCCGGAGGCCGGCGGAAGTTCCTGCACTTCAGCGGACAAAGAAAAAGGCCCAAGGCGTTGATTTCCTTGGGCCTTTCGCACTTCCTTGCACTTTGGTGCACCCTGATCTGGTGGAGCCGGCGGGAATCGAACCCGCGTCCGCAAGCCATCACCGGGCAGTTCTACATGCGTAGCTGGCTGATTTGAGTCTCACGCCCGAAGTCGCGCAGCAGCACGCTACCCCGAACGCCAGTCACTTGATCTTGCCCCGTGCCGAGTGACCCGGCTCAGGACGCAGCCCATGTGAATGACCTCGCAGCCTTCGGTCTTGCGACCTCAGACCCAGCCCATGGGCCAACTGTTGCGAGGCTCACCGGTTTTAGGCGGCGAGGGCGAAACGTTCGTCGTTCGCAGTTACTTTGTTTCCAGTGGATTTACGAGCGAACTGGTGCTCGGCATGCCCTACGTCGATTCCGAACCCGCGTCGAAGCCAGGTCGGCCCCAGAAACCTTAGTTTAGATCATTCCCAGCCAGTTCAAGAGCTCTTCGGGGTGCTGCAGCACGGCATCGGCGTTCCAGTCATGAACCGACTCGCCACGGCCCAGATAGCCCCAGGCTGCCGCCAGCGTCGGCATGCAGGCACCCCGGCCGGCTTCAACATCGCGGCGGTCGTCGCCGATGTAGATGCAGCGCTGCGGCGGCAACTCGAGGCGGCGTGCAGCTTCCAGCAGCGGCGCCGGATGGGGCTTGGCGTTCGTCGTGCTGTCGCCGCTGATCAGCACCGCGCAGCGCGACATCAGGCTCAGGCCTTCGACCAGGGGCACGGAAAAGCGCGCAATCTTGTTGGTGACGATGCCCCAGGGCAGCCCTCGCTGCTCCAGCGCCTGCAGCACCGGGTCCATGCGCGCGAACATGCGCGTCTCGCGCAGGATGCGCGCTTCGTAGCGGTTCAGGAAGTCGGCGCGCAACGTGTCGAAGCGTGCATCGCCGGGGCCGATGCCGAAGGCGGCGTCGAGCATGCCGCGCGCGCCGCTACCGACCATTGGACGCAAGGCATCGAAAGCCAAGGCCGGCAGGCCATGGGCCTGGCGCAGTTCGTTTGCCGCACCTGCCAGGTCGGGCGCACTGTCGACCAGCGTGCCATCCAGGTCGAACAGCACGGCCTGCACCGACGTCGCGGGGCCGCTCATGCGCGCTTGCGACAGGCAAACAAGTAGTTCACGCTGGTGTCGTCGGTCAGGCGGAAGCGGCGTGTCAAGGGGTTGTATTCCATGCCGCGGCTGGCTTCCAGGCTCAGCCCCGCATCCCGACACCAGCGCGCCAGCTCACTGGGCCGGATGAAGCGCGCGTATTCGTGCGTTCCCTTGGGCAACAGTTGCAGCAGGTACTCCGCGCCGACGATGCCGAGCAAAAAGCTCTTCGGATTGCGGTTCAACGTGGAGAAGAAGACCCAGCCGCCGGGCCGGACCAGGCTCGCGCAGGCCTGCACCACGGACGCCGGCTCGGGCACGTGTTCGAGCATCTCCATGCAGGTGACGACATCGAAGCCATCTGGCTTCTCGGCGGCCAGCGCCTCGGCCGCGATCTCGCGGTACTCGATATTCTCCACGCCGGTTTCGAGCGCGTGCAGGCGGGCCACGCCGAGCGCCTTGCCGGCCAGGTCGATGCCGGTGACCTGCGATGCCAGTCGCGCCATCGACTCGGCCAGGATACCGCCGCCGCAGCCGATATCGAGCACCTGCTTGCCCTGCAGCCCGGCCAGCGCATTGATCCACTCCAGCCGCAACGGGTTCATTTCGTGCAGCGGCCGGAACTCGCTGCCTTCATCCCACCAGCGATGGGCCAGCTCGCTGAACTTGGCGAGCTCCTGTGAATCCACGTTACCCATGCACAAACCCTGAATGACTGGTTGACGTCCGATGATCGCGCCGGACGAGGTGAATTGTGCGGTCGCGTTGCAAGCCCCAATGAAAAACCCCGCCGAAGCGGGGTTTGCAATCAAAACCCAGGTGGGTGTTCGATCAGTTGGCGCGCGTACCCACCACCTCGATCTCGGTGCGGCGGTTCTTCGCGCGGCCTTCGGCCGTGCTGTTGCTGGCGATCGGGCTCTTCAGGCCCTTGCCTTCGGTGTACACGCGGTTCTTCTCGATACCCTTGCTCACCAAGTATTCCTTGACCGCGTTGGCGCGGCGCTCGGACAGAGCCTGGTTGTAGGCAACGGTACCGATGTTGTCGGTGTGGCCGACGGCGATGATCACTTCGAGGTTGATGTCCTTGGTCTTGGCCACCAAGTCATCCAGCTTGGCCTTGCCTTCGGGCTTGATGACGTACTTGTCGAAGTCGAAGAACGTGTCGGCGGCATAGGTCACCTTCTGGGCGGCAGGGCGCGGCGCAGCGGCGGGGGCCGGAGCGGGAGCCGGGGCCGGGACGACGGCGGGGGCTGGCGGCGGGGGCGGCGGGGGCGGCGGGGGCGGAATCGCAGCGCCATCGCAACCCGGATGGGCAGTAGCCGGCGTCCACTGGGAATCACGCCAGCACAATTCGTTGGTGCCGTTCACCCAGGGCTGGCCTTGTGCATCCTTCCACTGTTCTTGACCGTTGGCGTACCTCAGTTCCTCGGCGGTCGGAGCGGCCTTCGGCTGCGCCGGAACCCCTTGGAACGTCACCCCCGGGGGCGTCGTCTGTGCCCTCAGGGCCAGCGGCGCCGCGAGCGCAAACGATGCCACAAGCACCGCCACCTTATTCAGTTTCTTCATGGTTGTCCTCTCAAGGAAAGCCGCAGTTGCCTGCGATATGTCCACACTCGAATCGTGATGAATGGTCTCAAACCCCACTCGGGCGGGCACCCCGCCACCGACAAACTCATTGTGCCATAGGGTGTCGGCTGGGCTGCATTTTGGCGCCTGTGCCGCGCCTTGCAGCCATTGATGTTGCGCAGGTGCGACAGAGGCGCGCACTTAGAATCCGCCCTCCAGCGTGCTCGCGCGCAGCCGTCTCCGTCGAGCCGGGCTCTCTCAACATCGGCATCGCATGACCCAGTTCGCCAAAGAAACCCTGCCCATCAGCCTCGAAGAGGAGATGCGGCGGTCGTACCTCGACTATGCGATGAGCGTCATCGTCGGCCGCGCGCTGCCCGATGCGCGCGACGGCCTGAAGCCGGTGCATCGGCGCGTGCTGTTCGCGATGCACGAGCTGAACAACGACTGGAACCGGCCCTACAAGAAGAGCGCGCGCATCGTCGGCGACGTCATCGGCAAGTACCACCCGCACGGCGACACCGCGGTCTACGACACCATCGTGCGCATGGCGCAGGACTTCAGCCTGCGCCACATGCTCGTCGACGGCCAGGGCAATTTCGGCTCGGTCGATGGCGACAACGCCGCGGCGATGCGTTACACCGAAATCCGCCTGGCGAAGATCGCGCACGAGATGCTCGCCGACATCGACAAGGAAACCGTCGA
Organism: uncultured Rubrivivax sp.; assembly: GCA_964446545.1. Taxonomy (GTDB): domain Bacteria; phylum Pseudomonadota; class Gammaproteobacteria; order Burkholderiales; family Burkholderiaceae_C; genus Rubrivivax. The sequence continues at coordinate 11,388 of CAYUPF010000069.1, read as the reverse complement.
CTTCGGCCCCAACTACGACGGCTCGGAGAAGGAGCCGCTGGTGCTGCCGGCGCGCGTGCCGAACCTGCTGGTCAACGGCTCGGCCGGCATCGCGGTGGGCATGGCGACGAACATCCCGCCGCACAACCTGAACGAGGTGGTCGACGCCTGCCTGCACCTGCTGAAAAACGAGCAGGCGACGCTCGAAGAGCTGATGGAGATCATCCCGGCGCCGGACTTCCCCACCGCCGGCATCATCTACGGGCTGAACGGCGTGCGCGAGGGCTATCGCACCGGCCGCGGCAAGGTGGTGATGCGCGCGAAGTGCCACTTCGAGGACATCGACAAGGGGGCGCGCCAGTCGATCATCGTCGACGAGATCCCGTACCAGGTGAACAAGAAGACACTGCTCGAGCGCATTGCCGAGCTCGTGCACGAGAAGAAACTCGAAGGCATCAGCCACATCCAGGACGAGAGCGACAAGTCCGGCATGCGCGTGGTCATCGAACTCAAGCGCGGCGAAGTGCCCGAGGTGGTGCTGAACAACCTGTACAAGCAGACGCAGCTGCAGGACACCTTCGGCATCAACATGGTGGCGCTGATCGACGGCCAGCCGCGGCTGTGCAACCTGAAGCAGCTGCTCGACATCTTCCTCGAGCACCGGCGCGAAGTCGTCACGCGCCGCACCGTGTTCGAGCTGCGCAAGGCACGCGAGCGCGGCCATGTGCTCGAAGGCCTGGCGGTGGCGCTGGCCAACATCGACGAGTTCATCGAGACCATCAAGACCAGCCCGACGCCGCCGGTGGCCAAGGCCGCGCTGATGGCCAAGAGTTGGGATTCGTCGATGGTGCGCGAGATGCTGGCGCGCGCCGAAGCCGACACGCCGGGCGGGCGCGCCGCCTACCGGCCCGAAGGCCTGCCCGACCATTACGGCCTGCAGCCGGACGGCCTGTACCGGCTGTCGGACGACCAGGCCGGCGAGATCCTGCAGATGCGCCTGCAGCGCCTGACCGGGCTGGAGCAGGACAAGATCATCGGCGAGTACAAGCAGGTGATGTCGGAGATCGCCGACCTGCTGGACATCCTGGCCAAGCCGGCACGGGTGACGGCGATCATCACCGGCGAGCTCAATGCGCTGAAGCAGGAGTTCGGCCAGACGAAGATCGGCGCGCGCCGCAGCGTCATCGAGCACAACGTGCAGGAACTCGGCACCGAGGACCTGATCACGCCCACCGACATGGTGGTCACGCTCAGCCACACCGGCTACATCAAGAGCCAGCCGCTGGCCGAGTATCGCGCGCAGCGCCGCGGCGGGCGCGGCAAGCAGGCCACGCAGACGAAGGAAGACGACTGGATCGACCAGCTCTTCATCGCCAACACGCACGACTGGATCCTGTGCTTCAGCGACCGCGGCCGCGTCTACTGGCTCAAGGTCTGGGAGGTGCCGCAGGGCGGCCGGGCCAGCCGCGGCAAGCCGATCGTCAACATGTTCCCGCTGCAGAGCGGCGAGAAGATCACCGTCGTGCTGCCGCTGACCGGCGAATTCCGCAGCTTCCCCGCCGACCACACCATCTTCATGTCCACCGCGCTGGGCACGGTGAAGAAGACCTCGCTCGACGAGTTCAGCAACCCGCGCAAGGCCGGCATCATCGCCGTCGACCTGGACCCGGGCGACTACCTGATCGGCGCCGCGCTCACCGACGGCCATCACGACGTGATGCTGTTCAGCGACGGCGGCAAGGCGGTGCGCTTCGACGAGGACGACGTGCGTCCGATGGGCCGCCAGGCGCGCGGCGTGCGCGGCATGATGCTCGAAGAAGGCCAGAGCGTGATCGCGATGCTGGTCGCCGAGGACGAATCGCAAAGCGTGCTCACCGCCACCGAAAACGGTTTCGGCAAGCGCACGCCGATCGCCGAATACACCCGCCACGGCCGTGGCACCAAGGGCATGATCGCCATTCAGCAGAGCGAACGCAACGGCAAGGTCGTGGCCGCGACGCTGGTGCGGCCACACGACGAGATCATGCTCATCACCGACAAGGGCGTGCTCGTGCGCACCCGCGTGTCGGAGATCCGCGAATTGGGCCGCGCCACACAAGGCGTGACACTGATCGGCCTGGACGACGGCGCCAAGCTGTCCGGCCTGCAGCGCATCGTCGAGAACGATGCCAATGGCGACACCGAAACTGATGCCGGTCCCGCTGGCGAGGAGAACAATTCGTGAGATCCAAGAACCTGCTGGGCGTGCTGCTGCTGTGCGTCTGCGCACTGGCCCAGGCGCAGACCCCCGCGGCATCCCCGGCAAAGAAGGAACTGGTGCAAAAGCTGCTGACGCTGCAGCAGCCCGGCATCGAGAACGCGGCGCGCAGCCTCGTCGAACGGCCCGCCGCGGTAATGATGCAGGAAGCCGGCCGCGTGCTGCAGACGCAGTTCCCGGCCGACAAGCGCGAGGCCATCGGCAAGACCATCGAGGCCGATGCCAAGCGCTATGTCGAGGAGGCGCTCCCGCCGGTGCGTGAACGCGCGCTGACGCTGGCACCTTCGACGCTGGGTGCGGTGCTCGAAGAGAAGTTCACCGAGGACGAGCTGAAGCAGTTGATCGCCTGGTTCGAATCGCCGGTGAACAAGAAATTCCAGCAAGCCAGCGGCGAGATGCAGAGCAGCTTCATGCAAAAGCTCGTGGTCGAAGCGCGGCCGCTGATCGAGCCCAAGCTGCAGGCGCTGGAACAGAAGGTGCGCGCGGCGCTGGGCGCCCCGGCCGCTGCAGCGTCGGCCGACAGCACGGCCGCGCCCAAGGCCGCCGCCAGGCCGCCGGCGAAGGCCGCGAGCAAGTAGATGAGCGCCGCGCCCGACGGCGACGACGCCGCGTTGCTGGCGTTGCGCACGCAGATCGACGGCGTCGATCGCGAACTGTTGGCCTTGCTGAACCGCCGCGCCGATCTGGCGTTGCAGGTCGGCGAAGTGAAGAAGCACAGCGGCGGCGTGGTCTTCAGGCCCGAACGCGAGGCCCAGGTCATCGCCGGCCTGAAGGCCGTCAACGCCGGCCCGCTGCAATCCGACAGCGTGGCGCCGATCTGGCGCGAGATCATGTCCGCCTGCCGTGCGCTGGAGCGGCGCACACGCGTGGCCTACCTCGGCCCGGCCGGCACCTTCAGCGAGGAAGCTGCGCTCGGCTACTTCGGCTCGTCGATCGAGCGCGTGCCCTGCGCCAGCTTCGACGAGGTCTTCCACAGCACCAGCGCCGGCGCCGCCGACTTCGGCGTGGTGCCGGTGGAAAACTCCACCGAAGGCGTGGTGGCACGCTCGCTCGACCTGCTGCTGCACACGCCGCTGTTCATCGTCGGCGAGACCAGCCTGTTCGTGCGTCACAACCTGCTGCGCCGCGAGGCCTCGCTGGCCGGCATCCAGACGGTGCTGGCGCATCCGCAGGCGTTGGCGCAGTGCAGCGCCTGGCTCGGCCTGCACCTGCCGCAGGCCGAACGCCGCGCGGTACCGAGCAATGCCGAAGGCGCGCGCCAGGCGGCGCAGGATGCGTCGCTGGCTGCGATCGCCAGCAGCCGCGCCGCCAGCGAGTACGGTTTGCACGTGGTGGCGCCGGCGATCCAGGACGATGCGCACAACCGCACGCGCTTTGCCATCGTCACCCACCCCGAGTCGCACCCCGTGCCCAGGCCCAGCGGCCATGACTGCACCAGCCTGGTGGTGTCGGTCGACAACCGGCCGGGCGCGGTGCACGACATGCTGGTGCCGCTGAAGGCGCACGGCGTGTCGATGACACGCTTCGAGTCGCGCCCCGCGCGCTCGGGCCAGTGGGAGTACTACTTCTACGTCGACCTCGAAGGCCATCCGGACCAGCCCCACGTGGCCGCGGCGCTGCGCGAGCTGCGCGCGGCCTGCGCCTTCTTCAAGCTGCTCGGCACCTACCCTGTAGATCTGCACTGATGTTCAATCAGCTCGGTGTCATCGGCTGCGGCCTGATGGGCGGCTCCTTCGCGCTGGCGCTGAAACGCGGCGCGCTGGTCAAGCGTGTCGTCGGCTACAGCAAGTCGCCGTCGACCACCGAGCGCGCGCTGCGCCTGGGTGTCATCGATGTGATCGCCGATTCGGCGCTGCAGGCCGTGGCCGGCTCCGACATCGTGCTGCTGGCCGTGCCGGTAGCCGCCACCGAGACCACGCTGAAAGCCATCCGCCACCTGGTCGAACCGGGGGTGCTGGTGATGGACGTGGGCAGCACCAAGCGCGACGTGGTCGACGCGGCGCGGCGCGCGCTGCGCGAGCGCGTGGCCAGTTTCGTGCCCGCGCACCCCATCGCCGGCAAGGAAGGCTCGGGCATCCAGCATGCCGACGCAGCGCTGTACAGCGGCCGGCAGGTGATCCTGACGCCGCTGCCGCAGACCACGCCGGCGCTGGTGCAGAAGGCCACCGACATCTGGTCGGCGATCGGCGCGCAGGTGCTGAAGATGACGCCCGACAACCACGACGGCGCCTTCGCTGCGGTGAGCCACCTGCCGCACCTGCTGGCCTTCGCCTATTTCGGCGGCGTGCTCGGTCAGCCGGTCGGGCGCGACCTGCTGTCACTGGCCGGGCCGGGCTTTCGCGACTTCACGCGCATCGCCGCCAGCGACCCGACGATGTGGCGCGACATCCTGCTCGCCAACCGCGAAGAGGTGCTGAAGCAGTCGCAGCGCTTCCGCCAGTCGCTGGACGCGCTGGAGCAGGTGATGCTGGCCGGCAACGGTGCCGCGTTGCAGGAACTGCTGCGCGTGTCCAGCGAAGGCCGGCGCGGCTGGCAGATGGGCACGCCGCGCGTGCCGCCGGCGCGCTAGCACCCGTGTTCGACATTCCGTTCCTCGACCTGCCGCCGCTGCGCGGCGCTTCGGGCACGGTGCGCCTGCCGGGCTCGAAGAGCATCTCCAACCGCGTGCTGCTGCTCGCCGCGCTGGCCGAAGGCAGTACGCTGGTGCACGAGCCGCTGCAGTCGGACGACACGCGCGTCATGCTCGACGCCTTGCGCACACTCGGCTGCACGGTGCAACCGGCCGAGCGCGGTGCGCTGTGCATCGACGGCCTGGGCGGCCGGCTGCATGTGCACGAGGCGGCGCTGTTCCTCGGCAACGCCGGCACGGCGATGCGTCCGCTGGCCGCGGTGCTGGCGCTGCTCGCCGCCACCCAAGGCGGCCGCTTCGAACTGTCGGGCGTGCCGCGCATGCACGAGCGGCCCATCGGCGACCTGGTCGATGCGCTGCGCGCGCTGGGCTGCGACGTCGCCGACCTCGGCCAGCCGGGCTACCCGCCGCTGCGGGTGCAGGGCCAGCCCGGCGGCATCCTGCTCACCGGCCGGCCGATCCGCGTGCGCGGCGATGTCTCCAGCCAGTTCCTGAGCGCGCTGCTGCTGGCGCTGCCGCTGGTCAGCGAAGCGCAGGACATCGTCGTCGAGGTACAGGGCGAGCTGATCTCCAAGCCCTACGTCGAGATCACGCTGCAGCTGCTGGCGCGCTTCGGCATCGACGTGGCGCATGAGCAATGGCGCCGCTTCGTCGTGCCGCGCGGCAGCCGCTACCGCTCGCCCGGCGAAATCCATGTCGAGGGCGATGCCTCCTCGGCCTCGTATTTCATCGCGCTGGGCGCGATTGCCGCCCACGGCGGCGCGCCGCTGCGCATCGTTGGCGTGGGCAGCCCCTCGATCCAGGGCGACATCCGCTTCGTCGAGGCGGCCACGGCCATGGGCGCCAAGGTGCAGGCCGGCCCGGGCTGGCTGCAGGTATCGCGCGGCGCCTGGCCGCTGCGCGCGCTGAGCCTCGATTGCAACCACATCCCCGACGCGGCGATGACGCTGGCCGTGATGGCGCTGTACGCCGACGGGCCCTCGCGGCTGAGCAACATCGCCAGCTGGCGCGTCAAGGAAACCGACCGCATCGCCGCGATGGCTGCCGAATTGCGCAAACTCGGTGCCGCCGTCACCGAGGGCGAGGATTTCATCGAAGTGCTGCCGCCAGTCCAATGGCAACACGCGACGATCCACACCTACGACGACCACCGCATGGCGATGTGCCTGTCGCTGGCCGCCTTCAATGCGCTGGCCGGGCAAGCCGGCAGCGACGGGCCCGGGCTGCCGCTGCGCATCCTCGACCCGCGCTGCGTGGCCAAGACCTTCCCCGACTACTTCGAGACGCTGTTCGGCGTGGTCAGCGCCGATGCCGACGACGTGCCGGTGATCACCGTCGACGGGCCCACGGCCTCGGGCAAGGGCACGCTGGCCGCGGCGCTGGCCGCACGGCTGGGCTATCACACGCTGGACTCGGGTTCGCTGTACCGCAGTACCGCGCTGGCGGCGCTGCAGGACGGCATCGCGCCCGACGATGCGGCGGCGCTGGCCCGGCTGGCGGCGCGGCTGGACCTGCGCTTCGACAGCGCCGCGGTGGTGCTGCGCGGGCAGCCCGTCAGCGACGAATTGCGGCGCGAGGACGTCGGCAGCCTGGCCTCACGCATCGCCGCGCTGCCCGAGGTGCGCGAGGCGCTGCACGGGTTGCAGCTGGCCTTCAGGCGAGCGCCCGGGCTGGTCGCCGACGGGCGCGACATGGGCACCGTGGTCTTCCCCGGCGCGGCGATGAAGGTGTTTCTTATCGCCAGCGCCGCACGGCGCGCGGAACGCCGGCATAAGCAGTTGATTTCAAAGGGTATTCAGGCTAATATTGCAGACCTTCGCGCAGACTTGGAGGCGCGTGATGCCCGGGACAAGTCCCGCAGCGTCGCGCCTTTGAAGCCGGCCGAAGATGCGTTGTCGCTCGACAACTCGGCGCTGTCCATCGACGAATCGGTCGATGTCGTGCTGGGCTGGTGGCAACAGCGCAGGCCCTTCGGCTGAAGCTCGAGCTTCGGTCGCGCGGCCCAAGAGCGCATCGCCCTTCCCCGCCGTGACCGTCAGGTCCCACAAGGGTGGTGCAAGGTCCAACCACCAACCCCGTCGGCATTCGGGCCGACCCCAGGAAACATCAACATGCAAACCCAGACCGCCGCTCCTGCCGGCATGGAATCCATGGAATCCTTCGCCGCCCTGTTCGAAGAGTCGCTGAAGAGCAGCGACATGCGCGTCGGCGAAGTCATCTCCGCCGAAGTCGTGCGCATCGAACACAGCCACGTGGTCGTCAACGCCGGCCTGAAGAGCGAGTCCTACGTTCCCATCGACGAATTCAAGAACGACCAGGGCGAAGTCGAAGTCCAGGTCGGCGATTTCGTCTCGGTGGCCATCGACGCCGTCGAGAACGGCTACGGCGACACCATCCTGTCGCGCGACAAGGCCAAGCGCCTGGCCTCGTGGATGTCGCTGGAGAACTCGCTCGAATCGGGCGAATTCGTCTCCGGCACGGTCAACGGCAAGGTCAAGGGCGGCCTGACGGTGCTGGTCAACGGCATCCGCGCCTTCCTGCCCGGCAGCCTGCTCGACACGCGCCCGGTCAAGGACATGACGCCCTTCGAGGGCAAGACCATGGAGTTCAAGGTCATCAAGCTCGACCGCAAGCGCAACAACGTCGTGTTGTCGCGCCGCGCGGTGGTCGAAGCCTCGATGGGCGAAGAACGCGCCAAGCTGCTGGAGACGCTGTCCGAAGGCGCCATCGTGCACGGCGTGGTCAAGAACATCACCGAATACGGTGCCTTCGTCGACCTGGGCGGCATCGACGGTCTGCTGCACATCACCGACATGGCCTGGCGCCGCGTGCGCCATCCCACCGAAGTGGTGCAGGTCGGCCAGGAACTGACCGCCAAGGTGCTGAAGTTCGACGCCGAGAAGAACCGCGTCAGCCTCGGCCTGAAGCAGCTGGGCGACGATCCGTGGCACGGCGTGTCGCGCCGCTACCCGAACGGCACGCGCCTGTTCGGCAAGATCACCAACATCGCCGACTACGGTGCCTTCGTCGAGATCGAGCCGGGCATCGAAGGCCTGGTGCACGTGTCCGAGATGGACTGGACCAACAAGAACGTGTCCCCCAGCAAGGTGGTCTCGCTCGGCGAAGAGGTCGAGGTCATGGTGCTGGAGATCGACGAGGACAAGCGCCGCATCAGCCTGGGCATGAAGCAGTGCAAGGCCAACCCGTGGGAAGAATTCGCCGGCACCGTCAACCGTGGCGACCGCGTCAAGGGCCCGGTCAAGTCGATCACCGACTTCGGCGTCTTCGTCGGTTTGGCCGCCGGCATCGACGGCCTGGTGCACCTGTCCGACCTGTCCTGGCACGAGCCGGGCGAGACCGCGGTGCGCAACTACAAGAAGGGCCAGGAAGTCGAGGCCATCGTGCTGGCCGTGGACGTGGAGCGCGAGCGCATCTCGCTGGGCATCAAGCAGCTCGACACCGACCCGTTCACCAGCTTCACCACCGTCAACGACCGCGGCGCGCTGGTCAGCGGCAAGGTCAAGAGCGTCGACCCGCGCGGCGCCGAGATCCAGCTCAACGAGGACATCACCGGCTACCTGCGCGCCAGCGAAATCTCGCGCGACCGGGTCGAGGACGCGCGCAACGTGTTGAAGGAAGGCGACGAAGTCTCCGCCATGATCATCAACGTCGACCGCAAGACGCGCTCGATCCAGCTGTCGATCAAGGCCAAGGACAACGCCGACCAGCAAGAAGCGATGCAGCGCCTGAGCCAGAGCAACGAGCGCGAAACCGCCGGCACCACCAGCCTGGGTGCACTGCTGCGCGCCAAGCTGGACACGCAGAAGGAATAGGCGACCGCCGCCCGAGCGGCGCCGCGGCCGGCAACGGCTGCGGCGCCTTCCCGAAGCTACGGAACTGCGCGAGAGCCTTCGATGACCCGCTCCGATCTTGTGGCCCGTCTGGCCGAACGCTTCGCGCAGCTGACGCAGCGCGACACCGAGTTCGCGGTGAAGACGATTCTGGATGCCATGTCCGATGCGTTGGCGCGAGGCCACCGCATCGAGATCCGCGGCTTCGGCAGCTTCTCCATCAACCGCCGGCCGCCGCGCGTGGGGCGCAACCCGCGCAGCGGCGAGCAGGTGGTCATCCCCGAGAAGCTGGTGCCGCACTTCAAGCCCGGCAAGGCGCTGCGCGAGTCGGTGGACGCGCACATGCCGCTGGACGCGGACCACGGCAGCACGCCCGAGCGCTGACGCGCTGCGCTCCTAGAATCGGGCGAGCATGCGAGTCCTCGTCTGGATCTTCAGGGCGCTGATCTTCTTCACGCTCTTCGCCTTTGCGCTGAACAACCAGCAGATCGCCAACGTGCGCTGGTTCTTCGGCGTCGAATGGCATGCGCCGATGGTCATCGTGGTGCTGGTGGTCTTTGCCGCCGGCTGCGCGCTGGGCGTGCTCGCCATGGTGCCCAGCTGGTGGCGCCATCGCCGCGAGGCCTTGCGCCTGTCGCCGGCACCGGCCGCCGCGACCCAGCCGGCGGCGTCGCGCAACGACAGCACCGTTTCCGAGTTCGTGCCCGAACATCCGCCGCGCGAAGGCCTTTGAGGCATGGACTTCGATCTGCAGTGGTTGCTGATCGCGCTGCCGGTGGCCTTTGCGCTGGGCTGGGTGGCCTCGCGCTTCGACCTGCGCCAGGTGCGGCGCGACGGCCGCCAAGCACCGAAGGCCTACTTCAAGGGCCTGAACCTGCTGCTCAACGAGCAGCACGACAAGGCCATCGATGCCTTCATCGAGGCGGTGCAGCACGACCCCGACACCACCGAGCTGCACTTCGGCCTGGGCAACCTGTTCCGCCGCCGCGGTGATTTCGAACGCGCGGTGCGCGTGCACCAGCACCTGCTGGAGCGCGCCGACCTGAAGGCCGTGGACCATCACCGCGCGCAGCACGCGCTGGCCGACGACTTCATGAAGGCCGGCCTGTTCGACCGCGCCGAGGCGGCCTACAAGGCGCTGGAGGGCACGGACTTCGACACCGAGGCGCGCCTGGCGCTGCTGTCGCTGCACGAGCGCGCGCGCGACTGGCGCGCCGCCATCGACGTGGCCAGCGAACTCGAACGCCGAGGCAGCGGCTCCTTTGCCACGCGCATCGCCCACTACGCCTGCGAACTGGTGCTGCAGGCCGATGCCGCCAGCCAGCCCGCCCAGGCCGAACAGGAACTGCAGCGCGCCCGCGAGATCGCCCCGCTGGCCGTGCGCCCGCTGCTTCTGGCCGGGCAACGCCTGGCACGCGCCGGCCAGCATGCCGCGGCACTGCAGCAATGGGACAAACTGCTGGCGCAGCACCCGGCGGCCTGGCCGCTGCTGGCGCTGGACTATGCGCGCAGCGCGGCCGCCTGCACCGATTGCCGCGCCGCGCGCCGGCACCTGCGTGCGGCCTACGAGGCCGAGCCCGACCTCGACCTGCTGCAGGCGCGGCTCGAACTCGAGGGCGAGGAGCAGCGCCCACAGCTGGTGCTCGAACACCTGCAGCGCCAGCCGACGCTGGGCGCGGCGGCTCGAGTGCTGGAGCTGCCGGTGGCGCAATGGGACGACGCCACACCGCGGCAGCTGCAGCAGGTGGTGGCGACGGCCGCGCGGCCGCTGCAGCGCTACCGCTGCGCCGCCTGCGGCTTCGAGGCGCACCACTACTTCTGGCAATGCCCGGGCTGCCAAGGCTGGGACACCTATCCGCCGCGGCGCATGGAGGCGCTGTGAGCCGGTGCCGGGCCGCCCCAAGCCGGATCGCGCCCCCTTGGGGGGTCGGCGCCGTTGGCGCCAAGGGGGCGCAATGAACGCCACCGACGCGCGCGTCGTGCTGTGCATGAAGTGGGGCACGAAGTATGGCCCCGAGTACGTGAACCGGCTCTACGGCATGGTGCGCCGCCATCTGCGCGGTGACTTCCGCTTCGTCTGCCTGACCGACGATGGCCAAGGCGTGCGCCAAGAGGTGCAATGCCTGCCGATCCCGCCGCTGGAGCTGCCGCCGGGTATCCCCGAACGCGGCTGGACCAAGCTCACCACCTTTGCCGCCGACCTGCATGGGCTGACCGGCACCGCGCTGTTCCTCGACCTGGACGTGGTGATCGTGGGCGACATCACGCCGCTGTTCGAGGCGCCGGGCGAATTCCTGATCATCCACGACTGGAAGCGGCCCTGGCGCGTCACCGGCAACTCCTCTGTCTACCGCTTTCGCCTCGGCGCGCACCCCGACCTGCTGAGCCACTTCCGCGAGCACGTGAACGAGGTGCGCGCGGCCGTCCGCAACGAACAGGCCTATCTATCGGACTACCTGCACAAGCAGGGCAGGCTGGCCTACTGGCCGGCCGCATGGTGCGTGAGCTGGAAGTACCACTGCATTCCGCGCTTTCCTGCCAACTACTGGTGCGACCCCTTCATCCCCGAGGGCGCGCGCATCCTCGTCTTCCACGGCGTGATGAACCCACCCGACGCGCTGTCCGGGCGCAGCAATGGCAACTGGCGCCATGCCCGGCCGGCGCCGTGGATC
>CAYUPF010000068.1:0-19880 GCA_964446545.1 uncultured Rubrivivax sp. | reverse complement strand
CAAGATCGGCTGCTCGCGAGCGACAGCTATGCGCCGTGACCCACCATTCGCGATTCCCGCGGTCGGACAGGGCCGACAGCGTGAGCGCTCTACCGCGCCGGCGTGGCGCTGCTGGCCAGCAGCGCCAGCATGTGCCGCGTCATCGACAGCGCCAGCTCGCGCTCGCCGACGAAGACCTTGCCGAAGTTCTCGCCTTCGAGCAGCGCCGCTTCCTCGACGTTGTGGCTGCGGATCAGCACCTCGATGGTCGGGTTGAGCGTGCGCGCCGTCTCCACCATCTGGCGCACGCCCAGCGTCTGCGGCGTGGCGATGACCATCATGCGCGCATGGGCCACATGGGCCTGGATCAGCGTCGCCGGTTCGGCGGCGTCGCCCAGCACCGCGGCCTGGCCCTTCGCGCGCAGCTGCTCGACGATTTCACGGTCCTCGTCGGCAACGACGAAAGGCACGCCCTGCTGCTTCAGCGCGGCGGCGATGCCGCGCCCGACCCGGCCGTAGCCGACGATGACCACCTGGTTCTTCAGGTAGCGGGCGTCGGTGCTCATCGGCAGCTCGGCCAGCGGGTCGTCGCTGCGGTCCAGGCTGCGCGCCAGTGCCGAGCGCTCGCGGACCCAGCGCAGCGCCGGCTGGATCGACGCGAACAGCAGCGGGTTCAGCGCGATCGAGATCAGCGCGCCGGCGACGATCAGGCTCTGGCCCTGCGGCGGCAGCACGCCCAGTGACAGTCCCAGCGCCACCAGGATGAAGGAGAACTCGCCGATCTGCGCCAGGCTGGCCGACACCGACAGCGCGGTGTTCAGCGGGTAGCGGAACAGCAGCACCAACACCGCCGCCGCCAGCGACTTGCCGAAGATGATGATGGCCACCACCGCCAGCACCTTGAGCGGCTCGTCGAGCAGCACGCGCGGGTCGAAGAGCATGCCCACCGAAACGAAGAACAGCACCGAGAAGGCATCGCGCAGCGGCAGCGTCTCCTGGGCCGCGCGGTGGCTGAACTGCGATTCGCGCAGCACCATGCCGGCGAAGAAGGCGCCGAGCGCGAAGCTCACCCCGAACAGCTCGGCCGAGCCCCAAGCGATGCTGACCGCGGCCGCCACCACGCACAGCGTGAACAGCTCGCGCGAGCCGGTGCGCGCCACCTGCCACAGCAGCCACGGGAACAGGCGCCGCCCGGCCACCAGCATCAGCGCAATGAACACCGCCACCAGCAGCAGCGTGCGACCCAGCGCGCCCCAGATCTGTGGCCCCAGGCTGCCGCCGCCGGGGCCGAGCAGCGAGGCGACCGGCGGCAGCAGCACCAGCACGACGACCATCGCCAGGTCTTCCACCACCAGCCAGCCGATGGCGATGCGGCCGTTCACCGAATCGGTCAGGCCCTGGCTGTCCAATGCCTTCAGCAGCACCACGGTGCTGGCCACCGACAGCGCCAGGCCGAAGACCAGGCTCGCCGCCAGCGACCAGCCCCAGGCCATGGCCATCGCGGTGCCCAAGGCCGTGGCCACGGCCATCTGCACCACCGCGCCAGGCAAGGCGATGCGGCGCACGGCCATCAGGTCGCCGAGCGAGAAGTGCAAGCCGACGCCGAACATCAGCAGCATCACGCCGACCTCGGCCAGCTGCGAGGCGATCTGCAGGTCGGCCACGAAGCCGGGTGTGCCCGGCCCGATGGCCACGCCCGCCATCAGATAACCCACCAGCGCCGGCAGCCCCAGGCGCACGGCGACGAAGCCGAGCAGCAGCGCCAGGCCGAAGCCGGCGGCGAGCGTGGTGATCAGGGGGACGGCTTGGTGCATCGGCTGGGCTGGTGCAGTGGATCCAGTCTAACCAGGGTGGCCAGAGCGGCGCGCCCTGCACGCCGGCCGCGGCTCAGCTCAACGGGAGCGGGCCGAATCGCGCGGCGCGCGCAGCGCACTGGACGGCGGCGTGACGGCGGGATCGAAGGGATGGGATCGCTGCCCGCCGAGGTTGGACAGCACGCGCTGCACGTAGTGGCGAGTCTCGGCATACGGCGGCACGCCCTGATAGCGCTCCACGGCGCGTTCGCCGGCGTTGTAGGCCGCCAGCACGAGCGTCAGGTCGCCCTCGAAATAGGCCAGCAGCCAGCGCAGGTAAGCCATGCCTCCGCGGATGTTCTGCGCCGGATCCTCGATGCGGCGGACCTTGAAGCGTGTGGCCGTGTCGGGCATCAACTGCATCAGCCCCTGCGCATTTTTCGGCGAGACGACCCAGGGATCGAAGTTGGACTCGGTGGACATCACGGCCAGCACCAGTTGCGGCGCCAACTGATATTCGGGTGCGATCAGGTTGACGAAGCGCACGATCGGCTCCGGCGCATTGGCGGGGGCGAGTACGGGCGGCATCGGCGCGTTGCCGCGCGCCGCCGGCGCCTTGCGCGCGGCGGCACGCGCCACCAGCGGCGCGGGGTCGGAGTCCGGCGGGCGCAGGCAGTCGGGCGGCGCGCCGCGCGGGCTGCCCATGGCGGCCAGCATGTTGCGCGCCTGCTCCATGCCCTGCTCGGCCGCCGCCGCGAACAGATGGGCAGCCTGGGCATCGTCGCGCTCGATACCGCGCGCATTGGTCAGCATCCAGCCCAGGCTGTACTGGGCCTGTGCGTCGCCATAGCGCGCGGCACGACAATACAGCTGCGCCGCCCGGACGGGATCGCGGGGCATGCCGACACCATGTTCGTAGTCCGCGGCCTCCTGGCGCCAGCGTTGCACCTGGGCAGGCACGACGGGGCCGACTTCGGGCGGAGGCGTCGACGGCCGCGGCAACGATTCGAGCGTGAGTGCCGGCCCTTGGGCGCCGGCCACCGCGCACAGCCCGGCCAGCAGGCCCGCGACACAGCGGCCGGAACGGCTGAAGCAACGTGCTACGACGGGGTTGGACACAGCGCTGAACGCGACGGAGTGATCATCCGGCAGTCTAGTTGCGGTGCGGGACGGGCCGCAATGCCGTTGCGAGGGATAAGATGAAACACAGCCAAGAAATGTGCACGGACTGGCTGCGTGCGCAATCACCTCGCGAAAGGGAAGCGATGAACCCCCTGTTGATCTGGATTGGTCGCATTGCGGGTCTGGTCGGCTTGGTTACGGTGGGCTGTGCCGTGATGCTGCGCGCCGCGGGCATGTGGCACCTGGGCGGCCTGCAACTCGGCACCCTGCTGAACGCTGGCGTCGCCGCCATGGTGCTGGGCACCTGGGCCTATGCGGCATCGATCGCCGAAGGCAAGAGGCCGCAGCGGCTCTGATGCCCGGAACCGATCGCGAAGAGCATGGACAGACGATGCAGTTCCCCAAGCTCGAAGTCGTGATCGAAGTGCCGCGCGGCAGTTTCCTGAAGCGCGGCTCGGCCGGGAGCATCGATTTCGTCTCTCCGCTGCCCTGCCCCTTCAACTACGGCGCGGTACCGGGGCTGCTGGGGCTGGAGGGCGACCTGCTCGATGCGCTGGTGCTCGGGCCGCGGCTGCGCTATGGCGCGCGCGCCCACGTCACGGCCTGGGCGGCAGTGACGCTGACGGACCGGGGCATGTCGGACGACAAGTTGATCTGCTGCGATCACTGGCCGAGCAAGGACGAGATCGACCGGGTGCTCGGCTTCTTCCGCCTGTATGCCCGATGCAAGGGTTGGTTGAACCTGTGGAGGCGGCGGCCGGGTCGAAATGCCTGCGATGGTCTGTGCGCGGCAGAAGAGGCGCTCGCCCGTGCCCGACCGCTAACCGCGCCATGGTCCGGCCCGCCGGTGCCGTTCTGAGCCTGCTGCGAAGCTCAGGGCCAGTGCAGGCGCCGCGGCACGTGGCCACCCTCCCATTGCCATAGAACGAGGTCGGTCGCAATGGCCAGCGTCGCGGTGTCACCGGCCGCGGCGGCGAGCACGCCGTCGAGCAGCTTGCGCGCTTCGATGCCGAAGCCCTCGCCCCAGCCCCACAGGCCGCCGTCGTGGCGGATAGCCAGCGAATGGCGCGAGCCGGTGGCGATGGCGCGCGCGCCGTCGAAGACCGGGCCCCAGCGGTCGGCCTTGTCGCCCAGTCCGTGTGCACCCAGCGGGCCGAAGCGGTTGCCGCCGGTGCCCAGCACCACGCCGTCGCGGCGCAGGTAGATCGCATGGCCGGTATGGGCCTTCACCGCCACCGCATCGGCCGCGGTGACGACGAACTCCGGCGTCTGCCTGAGCAGGCCGTCGCCGTACTGGCCACGGTGCGCCAGCCCCTTGACATGAAGACGGCCGTCGCTGCGGATGAAGTAGTCGGCACCGTCGCCGATGCAGGCGGCGATCACCGCATCGGCGACGCGTTGCGGCGCCGGCTGTGCGTCGCTGCCGTACCACAACCCTTGGCCAGCGTCGGCGGCAAACCATCCCGACTGGCCGGCCGCGAACCAGGCCACGCCGGTCATCAGCGGCGTGGCGCGCGCCGGGTCCTCGGTCCAGCGAATCAGCCGGCCGTCGTCGAGCAGCGCAAACCAGGCCTGCCGGCCGACGCCGACCTGGCGCACGCCGGCCAGCAGCCGCGCCGGGCTGCCCCGGCCGATCCAGCCATAGGCCACACCGCCGTGCAGCGCCATGTGGCGCTCGTAGTAGGAGGCCAGCGTCGGGCCACTGGCATCGGCCCGCGCAGGTAGCGCCGTGCTCATCGGCAGGATCCCCAGGCTGGCCAGCAGCTCGCGCCGTTGCAGGGCCATGACATCAGCGTGTGGCGCCGGCGCGGCGCAGGATCTCGACGATGGCCTGCTGGCCGCGCTGTTCGGCATGGGCCAGCGGCGTCACGCCCTGCGCATCGGCCAGGTTCGGCGACGCGCCGTGGGCCAGCAGCAGGCGCACGATCTCGGTGTGGGCCGCGCCGCCGTCGCCCAGGATGATGGCCTCGAGCAGCGCCGTCCAGCCCAGGCGGTTGACATGGTCGATGTCGATCTTCGTCTTCAACAGCTCGCGCACCGTCTCGACGTGGCCGTGGTGCGCCGCCGGGATCAGCGCGGTGCCGCCGTAGCGGTTGCTGCTCTTCAGGTCGGCACCGGCGGCCAGTGCCAGGCGCAGGATCTCGAGCCGCCCTTGGGCGCCGGCATAGAGGAAGGGCGAGTCCTGGATGTCGTCCTTGGCGTTGACATCGGCGCCGCGTTCGATCAGCAGCCGCGCCGCGTCGACGCGGTTGGCGTGGGTGGCGGCCAGCAGCGCGCTGCGGCCCCGCGCATCGCGCGCATCCACCGGCATGCCGGCATCGAGCAGCCGGCGCATGGCGGCCAGGTCGCCGGCCTCGGCCGCCGCCACCAGCGCCTGGGCCTGGGCGACCACCAGCGCCGGCCAGGCCGAAGCCGCGAGCAGCGTGCGCCGCTTCATCGCGGCGCCCCGGCATCGGTGAGTGCGGTGCCGTGGACCATGCGCTCGATGCCGGCCCAGCCGGCCGCCGCTTCGCACATGCGGCAGGGCCGCGAGGTGGAGACGAGCACACAACCCGACAGGTCGCGCGTACCCAAGCGGCGCGCGGCATCGCGGATCGCTTCCATCTCGGCATGCGCCGTCGGGTCGGTGTGCGTGACGACGCGGCTGGGCGCGGCGCCGACGATCAGCTCGCCGCGCAGCACCACCGCGCCGTAGGGCTGGTCGCCGGCGCGCACGGCCTCGTCGCGCAGCGCCTCGGCACGGCGCATCGCCTGCTGCAGCGCGCTGGAGGCCCAGGCCGGGCCGGCCAGCCACGGCAGCGCCGCCACCACGCAGCTGCGGCGGCGCAGGCCTTCACGAGACGGCGGCATCGGCATGCTTCAATTGTGCCGGGCGCACCGGGCAAGGAAAATGCGTGCGACCGACGACCCCACGAACCGAAAGACCCCGCATGAAGCTGAAAGACAAAGTTGCCATCGTCACCGGCGCCGCCAGCGGCATCGGCAAGGAAATCGCCAGGACCTATGCGCGCGAGGGCGCACGCGTGGCCATCGCCGACCTCAACGCGCAGGCGGCCGAGGCCGCGGCCGCCGAACTGCGCGCCGCCGGCGGCCAGGCCATGGGCGTGGCGATGGACGTGACCGACGAGGATGCGGTCAACCAGGGCGTGGCCGCGGTGGTGGCCGCCTGGGGCGGCGTCGACGTGCTGGTCAGCAATGCCGGCATCCAGATCGTGCATCCGGTGCACGAGTTTCCGTACAGCGAATGGAAGAAGATGCTGGCCATCCACCTGGACGGCGCCTTCCTCACCACCAAGGCCTGCCTGCCGCACATGTATGCCGCGGGCAAGGGCGGCAGCATCATCTACATGGGCTCGGTGCATTCCAAGCTGGCCTCGCCGCTGAAGGCGCCCTACGTCACCGCCAAGCACGGCCTGCTCGGCCTGTGCCGCACCGTGGCCAAGGAAGCCGCGCCCCACGGCGTGCATGCCAACGTCATCTGCCCCGGCTTCGTGCGCACGCCGCTGGTGGACAAGCAGATCCCCGAGCAGGCGCAGCTGCTGGGCATCAGCGAGGAGGACGTGATCAAGAAGGTGATGCTCAAGGACACGGTGGACGGCGAGTTCACCACCGCGCAGGACGTGGCCGACGCGGCGCTGTTCTTCGCCGCCTTCCCCAACAACGCGCTCACCGGCCAGTCGATCGTCGTCAGCCACGGCTGGTACATGGAATGAGCCCCGCCCGGCCGCCAGCAGGGGCTCGCTCCCGCCTGGCGGGGGCGAGGTCCGCGGCTCCAAGCCCGCCGGCGCGGGCTTGGACGGTCCGAGCGCCTGGCCCGTCTCGGGTCAGGCCGACCGAAGGCCGTAGGGTGCGCCAATGACCTCGGCGCTGCCGTGCGTGCTGCTGGCGCGCCACGGCCAGACCGCCTGGAGCCTGTCGGGCCGGCACACCGGGCTGAGCGACCTGCCGCTCACCGCCGCCGGCGAGGCCGAGGCGCGATGCCTGGCCGCGAGGCTGCAGCCGCAGCGCTTCGCCCGCGTGCTGTGCAGCCCGCTGCAGCGCGCCTGGCAGACCTGTGAGCTGGCCGGCTTCGGCACGCGCGCCGAAGCCGATGCGCGGCTGGTCGAATGGCACTATGGCGACTACGAAGGCCGCACCAGCGCGCAGATCCTGGCGTTGCGGCCCGACTGGCAGCTGTTCCGCGACGGCTGCCCCGGCGGCGAGAGCCCGATGCAGGTGGCCGCACGCGCCGACAGCCTGATCGACACGCTGCGCAGCACGACCGGCGATGTGCTGCTGTTTTCCAGCGGCCACTTCCTGCGCATGCTGGCGGTGCGCTGGCTGGGTCTGGAGGGCAGCGCCGGCGCGCTGCTGAGCATCGACACCGCCAGCCTGGGCATGCTGGGCTACGAGCATCGCCTGCAGCAGCCGGTGATCCGCCTGTGGAACGACACCGCCCATGTCGTCGCCTGAAGCCGAGCTGGTGTTCCTGGTGGACGTGGACAACACGCTGCTCGACAACGACCGCGTCCAGGTCGACATCCGCGCGCATCTGGAACAAGCCTATGGCGCCGCATGCCGCGACCGCTACGGCGCCATCCTGCAGCAGCTGTGGGACACGCTGGGCTACCGCGACTACCTGGGCGCGCTGCAGCGCTACCGCGCCGAACATCCGCAGCACGTGGAACTGCTGGCCATGTCCGCGTGGCTGCTGGACTACCCCTTTGCCGAACGGCTCTACCCCGGGGCGCTGGCACTGCTGGCGCACCTGGGCCGCACCGCCCCGGTGGTGATCCTGTCCGACGGCGACGTGGTGTTCCAGCCGCGCAAGGTGCAGCGTGCCGGCCTGGCCGATGCCGTGGACGGCCGCGTGCTCATCTACATCCACAAGGAACAGTCGCTGCACGATGTGATGCGTCGTCACCCGGCGCGGCACTACGTGCTGATCGACGACAAACCGCGCATCCTGGCGGCCGTCAAGCGGCAGTGGCAGCAATGCGTCAGCACCGTGCTGCCGCGCCAGGGCCAGTATGCGCAGGACGCCGCGGCGCTGGCGGCCGGCCCGGCACCGGATTGGCAGGTCGAGCACATTGCCGAACTTCTGACGCATGATGCGCGTTCGCTCGCCAGGAGACCCCCCCGATGACCCTCAACACCCGCACCGCCGCGCTGCATGCGCTGGGCCAGAGCCTGTGGCTCGACAACATCACGCGTGCGCTGCTCGACAGCGGCACCTTGCAGCGCTACATCGACGAGCTGTCGGTGACCGGCCTGACCTCCAACCCGACCATCTTCGACCAGGCGCTGAAGGGCAGCGCCGACTACGACGACACCATCCGCGACCGGCTCAAGCAGGGTGAGTCCGGCGAGGCGCTGTTCTTCGGCCTGGCGCTGCAGGACCTGACACGCGCGGCCGACCTGTTCCGCCCGGTGCACCAGCGCACGCGCGGCGTCGACGGCTGGGTGTCGCTGGAAGTCTCGCCGCTGCTGGCGTACGACACACAAAGCACGCTGGCCGCCGCACGCGAGCTGCATGCGCGTGCCGCGCGGCCCAACCTGTTCATCAAGATCCCCGGCACCGCCGAAGGGTTGCCGGCCATCGAAGAAGCCATCTTCGCCGGCGTGCCGATCAACGTCACGCTGCTGTTCTCCACCGCGCACTACCTGGCCGCGGCCGAGGCCTGGCTGCGCGGCATCGAGCGCCGGCTCGACGCCGGGCTGTCGCCCGACGTGGGCTCGGTGGCCTCGCTGTTCGTCAGCCGCTGGGACGTGGCGGTGACGGGCAAGCTGCCCGACGCGCTGCACATGAAGCTGGGCATCGCCGTCGGCCGGCAGGCCTACAAGGCCTATGGCGACTTCCTCGCGTCGGCGCGCGTGCGCCGCGTGATGAACGAAGGCGCCTCGCCGCAGCGGCTGCTGATGGCCAGCACTGGCACCAAGGACCCGAAGGCCTCGGCCACGCTGTACGTCGAGGCGCTGGCCGCGCCCTTCAGCGTCAACACCATGCCCGAAGGCACGCTGAAGGCCTTCGCCGACCATGGCTCGGCCGCCGCCGCGGTGCCGGCCGACGGCGGCGATTGCGAGGCCGTGCTGGCCGCGGTGCAGCAGGCCGGCATCGACGTCGACGCGCTGGCCGCCAAGCTGCAGAGCGACGGTGCGGCGGCCTTCGTCAAGTCCTGGCGCGAGTTGCTGGGCGTGATCGCCTCCAAGTCGGCGGTGCTGGCATGAAGGTCCTGGTTGTCGACGTCGGCGGCACGAACCTGAAGATCCTCGCCAGCGGCCAGACCGAGCCGCGGCGTGTGCCTTCGGCACCCAAGATGAGCGCGGCGCAGATGGTCGAGAAAGTGCGCGCGCTGGCCGAAGGCTGGAGCTTCGACGCCGTCTCCATCGGCTACCCCGGCCCGGTGCGCGATGGCGCGCCCTCGGGCGAGCCGCCGAACCTGGGCCGCGGCTGGGTCGGCTTCGACTTTGCCGGCGCCTTCGGCAGACCGGTGAAGCTGGTCAACGACGCCGCGATGCAGGCGCTGGGCAGCTACGACAAGGGCAAGATGCTGTTCCTGGGTCTGGGCACCGGCCTGGGTTCCACGCTCATCGTCGACGGCGTGCTCGTGCCGATGGAGCTGGGCCACCTGCCCTACCGCGACGCCACTTTCGAGGATTACGTCGGCGAACACGGGCAGCAGCGCCTCGGCCTGCGCAAGTGGCGCAAGCGCGTCGCCGACGTGGTGGCGCGGCTGCAGGCCGCCCTGCTGCCCGACGAGGTGGTGCTGGGCGGCGGCAACGTGCGGGCGCTGAAGACGCTGCCGCCGGGCTGCCGTGCCGGCGACAACGCCAACGCCTTCGTCGGCGGCTTCCGCTTGTGGCCCGACACGCCCCGCCGGCGCATCGCCCCGAAGACCGGAGCCAAACGAGCATGACGTCCGCCCTCACCGCCTGCCACAGCTGGAAGGCGCTGCGGGCCCATGCGCCGGCGCTGCAGGCGATGCACCTGCGTGAACTCTTCGCCGCCGACCCGCAGCGCGGCGAGCGGCTCACGCTCGAAGCCGCCGGCATCTACCTGGACTATTCCAAGCAGCGCATCACCGACGAGACCTTGCGGCTGCTGCTGGCGCTGGCCGACGAGGCGAACTTGAGCGAGCGCATCGCCGCGATGTTCGCCGGCGAGCGCATCAACAGCACCGAGAACCGCGCGGTGCTGCACGTGGCGCTGCGCGCACCGCGCGGCACCGACATCCGCGTTGCCGGTATCAACGTCGTGCCCGAGGTGCAGCAGGTGCTGGAGCGCATGGCCGATTTCGCGCAGCGCGTGCGCAGCGGCGCCTGGCTGGGGCACAGCGGCAAGCGCATCCGCAACGTCATCAACATCGGCATCGGCGGCTCCGACCTGGGCCCGGTGATGGCCTACGAGGCACTGCGCCACTACAGCGCACGCAACATGCAGTTCCGCTTCGTCTCCAACGTCGACGGCAGCGATTTCGCCGAAGCCGTACAGGACCTGGACCCAGCCGAAACCTTGTGCATCGTCTCGTCCAAGACCTTCACCACGCTGGAGACCATGACCAATGCGCTGAGCGCGCGCGACTGGGCGCTGGCGCGCTTCGGCGGCGACGCCGCGGCGGTGGCCAAGCACTTCGTCGCGGTGTCGACCCACGCGCAGGCGGTATCGGCCTTCGGCATCAGCACCGACAACATGTTCGGCTTCTGGGACTGGGTCGGCGGGCGCTATTCGATGGATTCGGCGATCGGCTTGTCGACCATGCTGGCCATCGGGCCGGAGAACTTCCGCGCCATGCTCGGCGGCTTCCATCAGATGGACGAGCATTTCCGCAGCGCGCCCTTCGCGCAGAACATGCCGGTGCTGATGGGCCTGCTGACGCTGCTGTATGCCGACTTCTTCGGTGCGCAGACGCAGGCCGTGCTGCCCTACGAGCAGTACCTGAAGCGCTTTCCGGCCTACCTGCAGCAGCTGACGATGGAAAGCAACGGCAAGCACGTCACGCTGGCCGGCGCGCGTGTCGACTACGACACCAGCCCGATCTACTGGGGCGAGCCCGGCACCAACGGCCAGCATTCCTTCTACCAGCTGATCCACCAGGGCACGCGGCTGATTCCCTGCGACTTCATCGCCTTCGGCAAGCCGCTGAACCCGCTGGGCCGGCACCACGACATGCTGCTGGCCAACGTCTTCGCGCAGGCCGAAGCGCTGGCCTTCGGCAAGACCGCCGACGAAGTGCGCGCCGAGGGCACGGCCGAAGCGCTGGTGCCGCACCGCGTGTTCGAAGGCAACCGGCCGTCGAACGTGCTGCTGCTGGATGAACTCACGCCCGCCGCTTTGGGCAAGCTGGTGGCGCTGTACGAGCACAGCGTGTTCACGCAGGCGGCGGTCTGGCGCATCAACGCCTTCGACCAATGGGGCGTGGAACTGGGCAAGGCGCTGGCGCAGCGCATCATCCCCGAGCTGGAAGCGCCCGCCGAGCCCGCGCTGGCACACGACAGCTCCACCAATGCGCTGATCCGGCGCTACCGCCGATTGAGGAGGGACCACACATGAACCCGCTGAGTCTGAAGGCGCAGCAAACGCGCAAGATCCGTACGCAGAGCGGCTTCATCGCCGCGCTCGACCAGAGCGGCGGCAGCACGCCCAAGGCGCTGGCCGCCTATGGCGTGCCGGCCTCCGCGTGGCAGAGCGACGAGCAGATGTTCGCGCTGGTGCACCAGATGCGCACGCGCCTCATGACCAGCCCTGGCTTCAGCGGCGACCGCGTCCTGGCGGCGATCCTGTTCGAAGGCACGATGGACCGCGAGGTCGAGGGCCGGCCCACCGCCGACTACCTGTGGGACGCCAAGCGCGTCGTGCCCTTCCTGAAGATCGACAAGGGCCTGGCCGACGAGCGCGACGGCGTGCAGCTGATGAAGCCGATGCCGGGGCTGGCCGCGCTGCTGGAGCGGGCCAACGCCAAGCGCATCTTCGGCACGAAGATGCGCTCGGTGATCAAGCGTGCCGACGCCGCGGGCATTCGCGCGGTGGTGGCGCAGCAGTTCGAAGTGGCGGCGCAGATCCTGGCCGCGGGGCTGATGCCGATCGTCGAGCCCGAGGTCGACATCCACTGCCCGGACAAGCCGCAGGCCGAGATGCTGCTGAAGGCCGCGCTGCAGCAGGCGCTGGTCGGGCTGAGTGCGGGGCAGCAGGTGATGCTCAAGCTGACGCTGCCGAGCCAGGACGATTTCTACGCCGAGCTGGTGCGCGACCCGCGCGTGCTGAAGCTGGTGGCGCTGTCCGGCGGCTACAGCCGCGCCAAGGGCAACGCGCTGCTGGCGCGCAACCACGGCGTGGTCGCGAGCTTCTCGCGCGCGCTGGTGGAAGGGCTGTCGGCACCGCAGCCGGACGAAGCCTTCGACGCCGAGCTCGACGAGGCCATCCAGAGCATCTACGAGGCCTCGCTCACCTAGGGCCAGTCAACGCTCGAATCGCAAGGAGCCAGGAGATGCAACTCGGAATGATCGGCCTCGGCCGCATGGGCGCGAACATGGTGCGCCGGCTGATGAAGGGTGGCCACCGCTGCGTGGTCTACGACATGTCGGCCGAGGCGGTGGCGGCGCTGGCCAAGGAAGGTGCGACCAGCGCCACCTCGCTGGCCGACCTGGTGGCCCAGCTGGAGAAGCCGCGCGCACTGTGGCTGATGGTTCCGGCCGCGGTGGTGGACCGCAGCATCGCCGACCTGCTGCCGCTGCTGGAGCCCGGCGACGCACTGATCGACGGTGGCAACTCCTACTACGTCGACGACATCCGCCGCGCCAAGGAGCTGGCATCCAAGAAGATCGACTATGTCGACGTCGGCACCAGCGGCGGCGTCTGGGGCCTGGAGCGCGGCTACTGCATGATGATCGGCGGCCCGCAGCCCACCGTGCAGCGGCTGGACCCGATCTTGCGCACGCTGGCGCCGGGCATCGGCGAGATCGAACGCACGCGGGGCCGGCCGGCGAATCAGGGCACGGCAGAGTTCGGCTACCTGCACTGCGGCGGCAACGGCGCCGGCCACTTCGTGAAGATGGTGCACAACGGCATCGAATACGGGCTGATGGCCGCCTATGCCGAGGGCCTGGGCATCCTGAAGGGTGCCAACGTCGGCAAGCGCGAACACGCCGCCGATGCCGAGACCACGCCGCTGCGCGACCCCGAGCACTACCAGTTCGAGCTGAACCTGCCCGACATCGCCGAGCTCTGGCGCCGCGGCAGCGTGATCTCGTCCTGGCTGCTGGACCTGACGGCCGCGGCACTGGCGGGCGACCCGGGGCTGGGCAAGTTCGCCGGGCGCGTGTCCGATTCCGGCGAAGGCCGCTGGACGCTGAAGGCCGCCATCGACGAGGCGGTACCGGCGCCGGTGCTGAGCAGTGCGCTGAATGCCCGCTTCAACTCGCGCGGCGAGGCCGATTTCCAGAACAAGATGCTGTCGGCGATGCGCTTCCAGTTCGGCGGCCACCACGAAAAGACTGCCGACAAATGAGCCGCGCCGCCGCCACCACCGCCGACGCGCTGGTCTTCTTCGGCGCCACCGGCGACCTGGCCTACAAGAAGATCTTCCCGTCGCTGCAGGCGATGGTGAAGCGCGGCCACCTGGCGCTGCCGGTGATCGGCGTGGCCAAGGCTGGCTGGGGCCTGGAGCAGTTCCGCTCGCGCGCACGCGACAGCCTGGAACAGCACGGCGGCTTCGACCCCGAGGCCGGCCCCAAGCTGCTGGCGCTGCTGCGCTATGTCGATGGCGACTACGGCGATGCCGCCACCTTCGACACCTTGCGCCAGGCGCTGGGTGCGGCACAGCGGCCGATGCACTATCTGGCGATTCCGCCGGTGCTGTTCCCCAAGGTGGTGGATCAGCTGGTCGCAGCCGGCTGCACCCAAGGCGCTCGTGTCGTGGTGGAGAAGCCTTTCGGCCATGACCAAGCCTCGGCCACCGCGCTGAACGAGGTGCTGCTGGCCAGCTTCGACGAAGCCCACATCTACCGCATCGACCACTACCTGGGCAAGGGTCCGGTGCACAACATGCTGCACTTCCGCTTCGCCAACGGCTTCCTCGAGCCCTTCTGGAACCGCGGCCATGTCGAGAGCGTGCAGATCACGATGGCCGAGGACTTCGGCGTGATGGGCCGCGGCGCTTTCTACGACGCCACCGGCACGGTGCGCGACGTGGTGCAGAACCACCTGTTCCAGCTGCTCGCCAATCTGGCGATGGAGCCGCCGGTGCGCACCGACAGCGAATCGATCCGCGACGAGAAGATCAAGCTGCTGCGCGCGGTGCGCACGCTGCAGCCGGCCGACCTGGTGCGCGGCCAGTTCGACGGCTATCTGGCCGAGCCCGGCGTGCGCAGCGGCTCGGACACCGAAACCTTCGCCGCGCTGCGGCTGTGGATCGACAACTGGCGCTGGATGGACGTGCCCTTCTTCATCCGCGCCGGCAAGAACCTGCCGCTGACCTGCACCGAGTTGCTGGTGCGGCTGAAGCGCACGCCGTCGGTGTATTCGGCGCACAGCCCGGCACCGAACCACGTGCGCATGCGCATCAATCCCGACATCACGCTGGCCATCGGCATGAACGTGCTCTCGCCCATCGACGAGAGCCTGAGCCGGCCGGTGGAGATGCTGGCCAGCCGCCACCCCGGCGCCGGCGAGATGGATGCCTACGAGCGCGTGCTCGGCGACGCGATGCGTGGTGACCAGACCTTGTTCGCGCGCGAGGACTATGTCGAGGAAGCCTGGCGCATCGTCGACCCGGCGCTGGCAGCGCCTGCACGGGCGTTGCCCTACGCGCCACGAAGCTGGGGCCCGGCCGACGCACAGCGGTTGGCGCCGCCGGGTGGTTGGAACGACCCCCAACTCTGAGGACGGGCGATGCAAGTCGAGGTTCTTGCCGACGACGGCGCGATCGCGCAGCGCGCTGCCGCGTTCATCGCCGAACGGGCGCGCGCCGCCGTGCGCGAGCGCGGGCAGTTCACGTTGGCGGTCAGCGGCGGGCGCACGCCCTGGGTGATGCTGCGCGCACTGGCCAGCGAGGACATGCCCTGGCCGCAGGTACAGCTGTTCCAGGTGGACGAGCGTGTGGCACCGGCCGGCGACGCGCTGCGCAACCTGACGAACATCCGGGCCAGCCTGCTCGCGCTCGCACCGCTGCCGGCCGCGCAGGTGCACGCGATGCCGGTCGAGGCGGCCGACCTGCAGGCCGCGGCCCGCGACTACGCCGCCACGCTGCAACGCGTGGCCGGCACGCCGGCGTTGCTGGATCTGGTGCACCTGGGCCTGGGTGCCGACGGCCATACCGCCTCGCTGGTGCCGGGCGACCCCGCGCTGACGGTGACCGACGCCGAAGTCGCGCTGACTGCGCCCTATCAGGGCCACCGCCGCATGACGCTGACCTACCCGGTGCTGAACCGCGCGCGCGACGTGCTGTGGCTGGCCACCGGCGCCGACAAGCGCGAGATGGTGGCGCGGCTGCGCGCCGGCGACGTCTCCATCCCCGCTGGGCGCGTTTCGCAGCGGCACGCCCTGCTGCTTGCCGACCGCTGCGCCGCCTGACGATGAACCTCGACCCGGTCCTGCCGGTGCGCATCCGGTTCGCCGTCGCCACCGGCTCCCACATTGGCTTCCCGGCCTTCACCGTCGGCCCGGCGGCCTGGCGCCAGAAGCGTCGATGCGCCCCCGCCTGAGCCTGCCCGCCGCGGCGCGGCGCGACGTGCTCGCCGGGCTGTCGCTGGCCTCGATGAGCATTCCGCAGGTGCTGGGCTACACGCGCATCGCCGGCATGCCGCTGGTCACCGGGCTGTACACGGCGCTGCTGCCGGTGGTGGCCTTTGCGCTGTTCGGTTCGTCGCGGCAGATGGTGGTGGCGGCCGATTCAGCCACCGCCGCCATCTTTGCCGGTGCGCTGCGCCACATGGCCGAGCCGATGTCGGCACACTACGCCGAGCTCGCCGCCATGGTGGCGCTGCTCAGCGCGGCGATGCTGCTGCTGGCGCGGCTGTTGCAGCTGGGCTTCCTGGCCGACTTCTTGTCGCGCACGGTGCTGGTGGGCTTTCTCACCGGCGTCGGGCTGCAGGTCGGCATCGCCATGCTCGGCGACATGCTGGGGCTGGCCACCACCTCGCACGCGCCGCTGCAGCAGCTGCTGGAGCTGGCCCGCCAGCTGGCGCAGGTCGATGCGGCACCCGCGGCGCTGTCGCTGGCCGTGCTGCTGGGCATGGCGGCCGGCGGGCGCTTCGCGCCGCGCGTGCCGGCGGGCCTGGCGCTGGTGCTGGCCGCCATCGCCGCCAGCGCCGCCTTCGGCTTCGAGCAGCGCGGCGTGGCGGTGATCGGCGCCCTGCCCGGCGGACTGCCGCCACTGGGATTCCCGACGCTGGGCTGGCGCGAGGTGCTGGCGCTGGTGCCGGTGGCCGCGTCCTGCGTGGTGATGATCATTGCGCAAAGCGCCGCCACCTCGCGCAGCTTCGCGCTGCGCCATGGCGAGGCGGTGGACGCCAACCGCGACCTGGTCGGCCTGTCGGTGGCCAACGCCGCGGCCGCCTGCAGCGGCGCCTTTGTCGTCAACGGCAGCCCGACGCAGACGGCGATGGCCGACTTGGCCGGCGCGCGCAGCCAGCTGGCGCAGCTGGTCTTTGCAGTCGTGAGCTTGAGCGTGCTGCTGTGGCTGACCGGCGCGCTGCAGTACCTGCCGCGCTGCGTGCTGGCGGCGCTGGTCTTCACCATCGGCTGGCGCATGATCGACCTGCAGGGTCTGCGCGACATCCGCCGTGAAAGCCGCGGCGAGTACCGGCTGGCGCTGCTCACCGCGCTGACGGTGGTGGGCGTCGGTGTCGAGGCCGGCATCGTGCTGGCCGTCACGCTGTCGCTGCTGCGCCATGTCCAGCACAGCTACAAGCCGCACACCGGCGTGCTGGTGCGCGGCCCCACGGGCGAATGGCAGACCAAGCCCTGCCGCCCCGGCGTGCTCACCGAGCCGGGGCTGCTGGTCTACCGCTTCGGCGCCGACCTGTTCTATGCCAACGAGCGGCGCTTCGTCGACGAGGTGCGCGCGCTGGTCGACGGCGCGCCGGCGCCGCTGCACGGCTTGGTGGTCGACGCCTCGGCGGTGTCGGACCTGGACTATTCGGCGGCCCAGTCGCTGCGCCAGCTGATCGCCGAGCTGCGACAGCGCCGCATCGCGCTGGCCTTCGGCCGCGTCTCGCCGGCGCTGATGGCCGACATGCAGCGCCACGGCATCGCGGCGGCGCTGGGCGCGCAGCACCTGCACGCTTCGCTGCACGAGGCGCTGGCCGACGCACGCCGCGGCGGGATCAACGCATGAAGCCCAGCACCGCCGAAGACCGGCGCCTGGACGATGCGCGCGAACGCGATGTGCCCTGGCGGCGCTGGGGGCCCTACGTCAGCGAGCGCCAATGGGGCACGGTGCGCGAGGACTACAGCGCCGACGGCGATGCCTGGAACGCCCTGACCCACGACCAGGCGCGCTCGCGTGCCTACCGCTGGGGCGAAGACGGCATCGCCGGCATCAGCGACGACGCGCAGCGGCTGTGTTTTGCGCTGACGCTGTGGAACGGCGCCGACCCCATCCTGAAGGAGCGGCTGTTCGGCCTGACCGGCCCCGAGGGCAACCACGGCGAGGACGTCAAGGAGTACTACTTCTACCTCGACAACCTGCCCAGCCACGCGTACATGAAGTTCCTGTACAAGTACCCGCAGCAGGCCTTCCCCTACGAACAGCTGCTGCAGGAGAACCGGCGCCGCAGCCGCCTGGAGCCGGAGTACGAGCTGCTGGACACCGGCATCTTCGACACCGACCGGTATTTCGATGTCTTCGTCGAATACGCCAAGGCCGGACCCGAGGACCTGCTGGTGCGCATCAGCGCCTACAACCGCGGGCCTTCGGCCGCGCCGCTGCTGCTGCTGCCCACGCTGTGGTTCAGGAACGACTGGTCGTGGTCGCCGGGCCGTGCGCGACCGTCGATCCGCGCCGATGCCTCGCGCCCCGATGTGCTGGCCGCCATGCACGCCGAGATGGCGCCGTACTGGCTGCACTTCGACACGCCCGAGGAAGTGCTGTTCACCGACAACGACAGCAATCGTGCGCGGCTGTGGGGCGAGCCGGCCGGCGGCTTCGCCAAGGACGGCTTCCACGACTACCTGATCGGTGGCCGCGCCGACGCGGTGAACCGCGCGAACATCGGCACCAAGGCCGCGCCGTGCTACCGGCGCGAGCTTGCGCCCGGCGAGGCCTGGGTGATCCGGCTGCGCCTGAGCGCCGACGGCACGCTGCAGCAGCCGCTGGGCACCGACTTCGACGCGCTGTTCACGCAGCGCATGGCCGAAGCCGACGCCTTCTACCGCCGCGTCACGCCCTTCGAGATGCCCGAGGACATGCGCAACGTGCAGCGCCAGGCCTTCGCCGGGCTGCTGTGGAGCAAGCAGTACTACCACTACTTCGTCGAGCGCTGGCTCAGCGGCGACCCGGCGGGGCCGCCACCGCCCGAAGCGCGCAAGCACGGCCGCAACCACGGCTGGTGGCACCTGGACGCGGCCGACGTGCTATCGATGCCCGACAAGTGGGAGTACCCATGGTTCGCCTCGTGGGACATGGCCTTCCACTGCGTGGCCTTCGCGCTGATCGACCCCGATTTCGCCAAGCAGCAGCTGACCTTGCTGACGCGCGAGTGGTACATGCACCCGAACGGCCAGATCCCGGCCTACGAATGGAACTTCGGCGACGTCAACCCGCCGGTGCATGCCTGGGCGGCGATCCGCATCTGCCAGATCGAGCAGAAGATGACGGGGCGCATGGACCACCTGTTCCTGGCGCGCATCTTCCAGAAGCTGCTGATCAACTTCACCTGGTGGGTGAACCGCAAGGACGAAGAAGGCAACAACCTGTTCGAAGGCGGCTTCCTGGGGCTGGACAACGTCAGCGCCTTCGACCGCAGCGCGCAGCTGCCCTCGGGCGGCCGGCTGGAGCAGGCCGACGGCACCAGCTGGATGGCGATGTACTGCCTGAACATGCTGGTCATCGCGCTGGAACTGGCGAGCCACGACCCGGCCTATGAAGACGTGGCGACCAAGTTCTTCGAACACTTCGTCTACATCGGCGCCGCCGTCAACCGCAGCGGCGACCACGGCACCGGCCTGTGGAGCGAGGACCAGGGCTTCTACTTCGACCTGCTGAAGATGCCCGACGGACAGAGCTGCCGCATCGACGCCTTCACCATCGCCGGGCTGATCCCGCTGTTTGCCATTGCCGTCGGCGACCCGGAGTCGTTCCGGGGTTTCCGCGACTTTCGCGAGCGCTTCGCCTGGTTCGCGCAGAACCGGCCCGAGCTGCTGGGCAACCTGGCCGACATCACGCACCGCGGCCAGCACCAGCGCGTGCGCCTGGCGCTGGTCGATTCGCACAAGCTGCAGCGTTTGATGGCGCATGTGCTCGACCCGGCCGGGCTGCTGTCGCCGCACGGCGTGCGCTCGGTGTCGCGCCGCCATGCCCAACACCCCTTCACGCTGCAGCTGGAGGGCCGCGAGTTCACGCTCGACTACGAGCCGGCCGAAGCCACCAGCGCCATGTTCGGCGGCAACAGCAACTGGCGCGGGCCGGTGTGGTTTCCGCTGAACTTCCTGCTCATCGAATCGCTGCAGAAACACGACTACTTCCTCGGCGACAGCTGCCAGGTGCGCTGCGGCGAAGCGGGCCAGACCGCGTCGCTGTGGCAGGTGGCGGCCGACCTGTCGCAGCGTCTGATCGAACTGTTCACACGCGGCGCCGACGGCCGCCGCCCGGTGCACGGCCGCTATGAGAAGTTCCAGAACGACCCGCACTGGAAGGACCTGATCCTGTTCTACGAATACTTCGACGGCGACACCGGCATGGGCCTGGGCGCCAGCCACCAGACCGGCTGGACGGGGCTGGTGGCCAAGCTGATCCAGCAGCATGCCGAGTACACGCTGCAGAACCGGCCGCACGAGGTGAAGCCGGTGTT
>CAYUPF010000067.1:14123-19896 GCA_964446545.1 uncultured Rubrivivax sp. | reverse complement strand
AGGGTTAGGCCTCGCACTCGCAGACGCTGAAGCTGAAGCCTCAAACTGAATACTTTCTATCTATGTCGCACAGCAGGTAAGCGCTAACGGGATCGAACTCCTGCATCCGAGCGTCGTACACATCGCCGGTCGCGTGTTTGAACTCCGAAGGCTCCCAGGTTCCATCCGGACGTAGACCTCCGTCGGTAGCGAATACTGCAATGGGTAGGACGATCTGCTTGTCCTTGCCAAAGTAGGACCGAATCATTTCAAGACTGCGGGTCGCTGATGGGCCACGCGGCGGCATTGGACCCTCACGTGGCATCTCGTATTGCCAGATGCCACGACGCTTGTGCACATAGTTCTGGTGTGCCATCAGCACCATAACGCCGCTGCCGTTGAGAGCGCACCAAGAAGCGCCAATGCGCCCCATCCCAGGGATGCCGAGGCGCTCGAAGATCTCACCGTACTGGTATGGCATATGCGTGCAAAGGTTGTTCCTGCGAGGCCTAACCTGTTATCGATACGCGATCTGCAACTCATGCAGACCAAATCCTGCAAAAGCGGCCTCGCAGGTGGTTCGGGGCCGTTTTTGACGGACTAACCGGATAGGGGCACAGGCATCGTATCGCAGGGTGCTTGCCAGCGCGTCCCGCAACCGCGATGCCGCGGGCCGACGCAGAACCTGCCATGCTTCCAGCTCCCGATGCCTGCCCTCGGCTCCATCTGCCGGACCGCCGAATTCCTGCTCGCATCCCACAATGAAGGCAGCACCCCGCGGCCGTCGAGGCAGCGGCCTTGCCGGGCCGCGGCCGGCGCCGGCATCGAGGGCGAAGGCGCCGCGGAAAGGATTCATTACCTGAGGTTCACCAGGGTCTGCAGCATCTGGTCCTGCGTCTTGATGGTCTGCGCGTTCGCCTGGTAGATGCGCTGCGCGGTGATCATGCTCACCAGCTCGCCGGTCAGGTCGATGTTGCTTTCTTCCAGCGCGCCGGCCTGCAGCACGCCCAGGCTGCCGTCGCCGGGCACGCCCACCACCGGCTCGCCCGAGGCGTAGCTGGCGGCCCAGTTGTTGTCGCCCATGGGCTGCAGGCCCTGCGGGTTGCGGAAGTTGGCGAACTCGATCTGCCCCGCCGGCTTGGACTGGCCGTTGGAGTAGTGCGCCATGATCACGCCGGTGGATTCCACCGCCACCTTGGTCAGCAAGCCCGCGCTGTAGCCGTTCTGCGTCAGGTCGGTCACGCCGTAGGCCGAGCCGAACTGCGTGGCCGCGCTCAGGTCGAGCTGCATGCCGGTGATCGGCACGGTCAGCGCACCCACCGCGTTGGTCGAGGCCGGGATGTTGAAGGTCACCGGCGCGCTCGGCGTGATCGGGCCGCTGCCATCGGCTTCGAAGTTGATGGTGGTGATCGGCTGCGGCGCGGCGTCGGTGCCGCCGATGGTGCTGCCGTTGGCGGTGGCGTAGACGTTCCAGCTGTCGTTGCCGGCCTTCTGGAAGTAGAAGCTCATCGCGATGTCCTGGCCCTTGGCGTCGAACACCGTCAGCGAGGTGGCGTTGTTGTACGAACTGGCATTGGCAAAGTCGATCAGCGGCGCCGTGGCCGGCAGCGTCACCGCCTTGCGCGCATCGAGGTTCACTTCCATGTCGGCGCGCGTCGTCGCGCTCGGCTCGATGCCGCTGGTGGGCAGCTGCAGCGGCACCGCGCGGCCGGGCTGGATGACGCCGTTGCTGTCGGCGGTGTAGCCCAGCAGCTTCTGCTGGGCGTTGTTGACCAGGTAGCCGTCGCGGTCGAGCTTGAACTGGCCGTTGCGCGTGTATTCCACCGGGCTGTTGCCGTCGCTCACCTGGAAGAAGCCGGCGCCGTTGATGGCCAGGTCCAGCGGATTGCCGGTGGACGAGACGTTGCCCTGCGTGAACTGCTGCGACACCGTCTGCAAGGCGGTGCCGATGCCCACCAGGTTGGTGCCCGCGCCGTTCAGCGCGGTGGCGTAGACCGAGGCGAATTCGGCGCGCGCCACCTTCGAGCCGTAGGTGTTGGCATTGGCGATGTTGTTGCCGATGACCTCGAGGTTCTTGCTCGAGGCGTTCAGACCGGAAAGACCTTGCTGGAAGCTCATGCTGTGCTTTCGTGGTGAATAGGGGTCAGTTGAAGGCCTTGACGGTGTCGTAGTCCACCGGGCCCGAATGGCGCAGTTCGAGGTTGATGGCCGTGCCGCTGCTGCTGACGGCGTCGACGCGGTCGCGCATCAGCACCGCGCCGAGCACGCTGGCGCTGCCGGCAGTGGCGGTGACGCGGAAGCGGTAGCCGTCGCCGTCCTGCACGCTGCCGGCCGGCCATTCGAAGGCATGGCGGCCCGTGCTCTGTGCGCCCAGTTCGAAGCTGCCGGTGACGATGCCGGCGGCGTTGAGGATCTCGACCTTCACCTGGTCGGCGGCCGACGTCAGCTCGAAGCCGCCGACGCCCACGCCGTCGGCGACGGACAGGCGGTTGCCGGCGACGGTGACGTCGCGCCCGACCAGCGTCACGCCCTGCAGCGCCTGCAGCTGCACCAGCTGGCTGTTCAGGCCGGAGACGGTGGTGTTGAGCCTTTCGATGCCGCTGACGGTGTTGATCTGCGCCATCTGGCTGGTGACCTGCGCGTTGTCCAGCGGGTTCATCGGATCCTGGTTCTGCATCTGCGCGATCAGCAGCTTCAGGAAGCGGTCTTCGGCGCCGGCCTGGTTCTTCGTCGTCGAGGTGTTGCCGTTGGCCGCATTCATGCTGTCGGCCAGCGCGGAGATCGTGCTCATGCTGCCCCCCAGGCGCTACGCGCCGTCCCCCCGAGGGGGAATTCGCCCTTCGGGCGGCCGTGCGGGCTCATGACTGCCCCATCTGCAGCGTCTTCAGCAGCAGGCTCTTGGCGGCGTTCATCACCTCCAGGTTGTTCTGGTAGGAGCGCGAGGCCGAGATCATGTTGACCATTTCTTCCACCGTGTTGACGTTGCTGTAGGTGACGTAGCCCTCGGCGTCGGCGCCGGGGTGCTTGGGGTCGTGCACGCGGCGCCCGGCGGTGTTGTCCTCGCCGACGCCGGACACGCGCACGCCGGCGGCGCCGAGTTCGCCCATCAATTCGGTCTGGAACACCACGTGGCGCGCCTTGTAGGCCTTGCCGTCGGGGCCGGCCACGGTGTCGGCATTGGCCAGGTTGGAGGCCACCACGTTGAGCCGCTGGCTCTGCGCGCTGACGGCGCTGCCGCTGACGTCGAAGATCTTGAACATGCTCATGATCGACTCCCTCAGCCTTGCTGATGCGACTTCATCGCATCGAGCATGGTGCGCACATGGCTGTTGATGAAGCGCAGCGTGGCCTCGTACTTCAAGCTGTTGTCGGCGAAGGAGGCGCGCTCGCGGTCCATGTCCACCGAGTTGCCGTCCAGGTTGCTCTGGCTCGTCGTGGCATAGCGCAGGTGCG
The DNA here is from genome assembly GCA_964446545.1 of uncultured Rubrivivax sp. Lineage (GTDB taxonomy): Bacteria > Pseudomonadota > Gammaproteobacteria > Burkholderiales > Burkholderiaceae_C > Rubrivivax. The sequence continues at coordinate 16,464 of CAYUPF010000067.1, read as the reverse complement.
CCTCGCTGGCCACGCCGCCGTGGCCCGGCAGCGCCGACAGGCCGGCACGCAGCGCCTGCATCGCCGGCGTGCCCAGGCTCGCCGTGCCGGTGGCCTCGCGCAGCGCGGCCGTGAAATCCATGTCGCGGGCCACGTAGCCGGGCGTGTCGGCGTTGGCGATGTTGCTGGCCAGCAGCCGTTGCCGCTCGGAGCGCAGCATCAGCGCCTGACTCTGGAAGTCGAGGCTGTCGCCAAGGCGGTGGATCATCGGGGCTCCGGACGGTGGAGGTTCATGCCGTGACATTGTGGGCAGCGCTCTTGCGGCACATGAGCCCGAATAGCGCACGGAAGGCCGGCCATTTCGCGACGCTGTGTCCAGGCGGGCGGCCTAGAGTGCATGCGGTGATGAAGCCCCTTTGCCCCCCCTCTTCGCGCAGGCGCAGCCGCGAGCGCCTTGCACCCGTGCTGTTGCTGTGGCTGGCGGCCCTGCTGGCGACGCCGGCACTGGCACAAGCCCCGGCCGCCGACGGCGGCCTCGACGCCGACACGCTGCAGCGCATCCAGGCACTGGGCGAGCAGGCCGGCGCCGGCCTGGCGCCGGGCGCACTGCGCGTGCAGATCGAACCCGGCCGCCTCGACCCGCGCCTGAAGCTGGCGCCCTGCGAGCGCATCGAGCCCTACCTGCCGCCGGGCGCGCGCGCCTGGGGTCGCAGCCGCGTCGGCCTGCGCTGTGTGCAGGGGCCGACACCATGGAACGTCTACTTGCCGGTGACGGTGAAGGTGTTCGCGCCCGCCTGGGTGCTGAGCGCGCCGCTGCCCGCCGGCAGCGTGCTGGACGCGGGCCAGCTGCAGCAGGCCGAGGTCGACTGGGCGGCCGCCGCGACGCCGCCGGTGGCCGATGCCGGCCAGCTGGTGGGCCGGCAGCTGTCGCGCCCCTTGCCGGCCGGCGCGCCGGTGCGCGTGGCCGACCTGCGGCAGCGCCAGTGGTTCGCCGCCGGCGACACGGTGCGGCTGGTGACGCGCGGCCAGGGCTTCAGCGTCAGCGGCCAGGCCCAGGCCATGGGCCCGGGCATCGAGGGCCGGACGGTGCGCGTGCGCATCGACAACGGCCGCGTGCTCAGCGGCCTGGCGGTGGGCCAGAATCGCGTCGAGGTGCAGCTTTGAGGCCTGGGGCCCCGGTCTCCACCCCCCCGATGTACGGGGGTGATGCCAGAATGGGCAACTGCCGGGCTCAAGTTGGCGCGCGCAGCGGCCGATATCCCGCGCATGCCCGGCAGGGCCGGCCCCTCATGGCCGCCTGCCGCGGCCCGGGGCCGGCGCCGCTGGTACCCGGGCGGCACACAAGGAGTTCACCATGAAGATCGCTCCCCTCGACATCCAGCCCGTGGCCACCCCGGCGGCCGCGGAGCGCAAGGCGCCGCCCGAGCCGGTGCCGGGTGTCGAGCCCAGTGCCAAGGTGCAGCTGAGCAGCCACGTCGCGCTGGCCGGCACCGAAGCCAGCCGCGCCGATTTCGACAGCGAGAAGGTCGAGCGCATCGCCCAGGCCATCCGCGATGGCAAGTTCCAGATCAACGCCGAGGCCATCGCCGACCAGCTGATCGCCAACGCGCAGGACCTGCTGCCGAAGTCGTCGCACTGAAACATCCGCCCATGGCGCAGCACACGGAACTCGAACAATCGGTCGCGCGGGTCGAATCGCGGCTGGGCGCGCTGGGCGAAGCCCTGCGCGTGCACCATGCCGAGGCGGTGGCCAGCGAGGCTGCCGAGCTGCAGCGCGCGCTGGCCACGGCGGTGGAGCAGATGCGCCGCGGCCCGGGCGCCGGCCTGTTGTCGCCGCAGCTGCGCGAGCGTCTGGCGCTGGCCGGCGGCCGCATCGCCGCGCAGCGCGAATCGCTGGCCCGGGCCAGCGCCGCACTCGACCGCGCCATCGACGTGCTGCTGCCCAGCGCGGCGCCGCGTGTCGCCTACTCGGCCACCGGCCTGAACGAACGCCCAGCGCATGGCGGAGTGATGCAGGCCTGAGAGCCTGTGAAGCGGCGACGCGTGCACGCCACGCCTGCGGGTCGCTGCCGATTCGCCAGCGCGCCGAAACGACGATACTGAAGCGGTCCTTCCTGCGGGAAGCTCCAGGCCTGCGCACGACAGGTCGGTACCAGCAACACGGTCGTTCGGGAATGAGCACACGTTTGCGCGCACGACGCACGGGCCACGACAGCGTGGACCCGTGGGACCCTGCCACCACCCCTGATGCGCGCGCCGCCACGCTGCGCTGGCTGCCGCCGCTGTGCGCGGCGCTGGCGGTGGTTGCCATCGCCGCCGCGCTGTGGCTGCGCTGGCCCGAGGCGCCCGCCGCCGATGCGCT
>CAYUPF010000067.1:12722-14023 GCA_964446545.1 uncultured Rubrivivax sp. | reverse complement strand
CTGTCGGCCGACTGGTACTGGGAAAGCGACCGGCAGTTGCGGCTGAGCTGGCTGTCCGGCGCCGCGCCGCAGGCACTGTCGCCGGGGCTGGACAACGCAGCGCTGCTGGGGCGCCGGCTCGACCAGATCCGCGTGTTCCGCCCGCCGCTGCAGGGCTGGACCGCGCTGCAGACACGCATGGCGCGGCTCGAAGCCTTCCGCGACGTGGAGTTCCAGGTCGTCGTGCCCGGGCACGCGCCGCGCTGGATCGCGATCAGCGGCCGCGCGCGCTACAGCGCCCAGGGCACGGTCATCGGCTACGAAGGCGTGGGCCGCGACGTCAGCGAACGGCGCCAGGCGCACGAACAGCTGCTGGCCAGCGAGCAGCGGTGGTCGACGATGACACGACTGGCAGCCGACTGGTACTGGCAGACCGATGCGGAGCACCGGCTGCTGCCTTTCGGCGCCGAGCAGCAGCAGCGCATCGGCGCTGAACTGGCCGAGCGCATGGAAGGACATACGCGCTGGGAGGTGCACCGCGACGCGCTGACGCCGGAGCAATGGGCCGAACACCGCGCCGACCTGGACGCGCGCCGGCCCTTCCGTTCGCTGCAGTTGGAGGTCGAGGCCGGCGACGGACGCTGGGTCTGGATCTCGCTCAGCGGGATGCCTCGCTTCGATGCCCTGGGCCGCTTCGTCGGCTATCACGGCGTGGGCCGCGACATCACGGCGCGCCAGCAGGCGCAGGCGCTGCTGCTGCGCCACAACGAGGCGCTGCAGCGCGCGGTGGACGAGCGCACGCGCGACCTGCAGCAGATGAACCTGGACCTGGACGCCTTCGCGCGCCAGCTGGCGCACGAACTGCGCACGCCCATCGGCCACGTGCAGGGCCTGGCGCAGATGCTGGCCGATCACGGCGCGCCGCGCCTGCTGGCCGAAGACCACGAGCTGCTGCAGCTGCAGGTGGCCGCGGCGCAGCGCATGCGCGAGACGGTGGACGCGCTGCTCGAGCTGGCGCGCTCCACGCTGCAGCCGATGCCGCTGGAAACGGTGGACCTGAGCGCGCTGGCGCACGAGGTGGTGAGCGAGCTGCCCGCGCTGCCGCGGCGCGCGCCGCTGCGCTGGCACGTCCAGCTGGACATGCGCGTCAGCGCCAACCGGGCGGCGCTGAAGATCGTGCTGCTCAACCTGATGGGCAACGCCGCGAAGTTCACGCGCGACGGCGCCACGCCGCGCGCGCGTGTCGGCTTGCGCGCCGAAGGTAGCGAAGGCTTGCGCATCAGCGTTCAGGACAACGGCGTCGGCTTCGACCCGGCGCGCGC
>CAYUPF010000067.1:9380-12622 GCA_964446545.1 uncultured Rubrivivax sp. | reverse complement strand
CAACAGCTGTTGCAGCCTGGAGCGCACGGCGGCAGCGTCTTCGGCGGCCAGCTTGCCGAGGTTGCCGCGCACCAGTCGGTGGTCGAGCGTGAACAGCTTGAAGCGCACCATCGAAGCCGCCGGCAAACCTGCCGCAGCGATATCGGTCAGCGGGCAGTCGAGCGGCCAGGGGCTGTTGCCTTGCGAAGTGATCATGGCCATGACCGAATGGCCGGCCGGCGTGTTGAAACTGGCCGCGTCCGAAAGCACCAGGGCGGGCCGGTTCTTCGTGCTGTCGCGGTCGGTGAACGGAAAAGGCACGCGCACCACGGCAAAACGCTCAAAGGCCACGGTAGGCCTCTTCGTCGGCGCTGCCCGACCATTCGCAGAGCGTACCTTCGACGGCGCGCAAGTATTCGATGTCCAGCGGCTGCACGCGCCGCACGGTGGCCGTGCCGTCGGCGCCGATTTCCCAGGCGATCAGGTCGCCGGCCGAGACGCGCAACGCTGCACGCACGTCTTGCGGGATGGTGGTCTGGCCCTTCGCGGTGATTTTGGCGATAGCAAGCATGATTGTGCTTCAAGTAAGGAGTTCATTACTTCCTTACTATGCTTCCATCGAGGATTCTTGTCAAACCTGCAAACGCGACCAGCAAATCCGCGAACACGAGCACGTCGGTGAGGCCCACCGTGAGGTCGTTTGCGATTGAGGGACGAAAGTGGAGGGGCACAGCCATCCACGCAATCTCTCGCACCCGTGACTTTCTCGCACAGGGAGCTCGCTACCACTCCCGCAGCTTCGCCCGCAACCTCGCGATCGACTGGCTGTGCAGCTGGCACACGCGGCTTTCGGTGACGCCGATGACCGCGGCGATCTCCTTCAGGTTCATGTCGTGCTCGTAGTACATGCTCATCACGTACTGCTCGCGCTCGGGCAGGTTCTTGATGGCCTCGACCAGCGCCATGCGCATGCGCTGGTCCTGCAGCAGCGCCAGCGGGTTGTGCGCGTCGCTGGCGACGTGGCGATCCAGGTAGTCGTCGTCGCCGTCGTCGCCGCTCATGTCCTCCAGGCACACCAGCTGCGTGCCGCGCACCTTGCCCAGCAGCTCCTGGTAGTCGGCCAGCTTCATGCCCATCTCGGCGGCGATCTCGCCTTCGCTGGGCGCGCGGCCGTGGCGCTGCTCCAGCGCACGCACCGCGGCTTCGATGCTGCGCTGGTGGCGGCGGTCGCCGCGGCTCATCCAGTCGTTGCCGCGCAGCTCGTCGAGCATGGCGCCGCGGATGCGCTGCGTGGCGAAGGTCTCGAACATCACGCCCTGCGCTGCGTCGAAGCGCGTGAGCGCGTCGGACAGGCCGATCATGCCCACCTGGATCAGGTCGTCCAGCTCCACGTTGGCCGGCAGCTTGGCAATCATCTGGTGCGCCAGCCGCCGCACCAGCGGGCTGTACTGCTTGATCATCGCGTTGGCGTCCAGACGCCCCTTGGCGGTGTACATGTTCGATGTGCTCCGGACAGTCTTCAGTTCAGGGTCATGGCGCGGGACGCGGCCACGCTCGTGCGCCAGGTGGAGGGCGGCGCGGCGGCCTCGGCCGGCTGCTGCGCCTCGGCGTCCAGGCGCAGCTGCGCGGCCACCAGCGCGCACAGCGCGGCGCTCGGGCTTTCGCGCACGTCGCAGGCCGGGTCGATGGCCACCCAGTCGTGCAGCGCCGCGCCCAGAAAGCTCTCGGCGCAGCTGGCCAGGCGCTGCGCGATGGCCGGCACGCGCCGGTTCTGCGGCGGCGCGGCCAGCAGCAGGTCGTAGCTCATCAGCGTGCGGCGCATCACCAGCAGCTTCATCGCGGCATAGGCATGGGTCAGGCTGTCGGGCTGGTCGGCGGCCAGCAGCAGCGGGCGCAGCGCGCGCCGGGCGTACAGCCGCGCCAGGTCGCTGGCGCCGGCATGCACCAGCAGCACGCGCGCCTGCGGCGCGGCGGCCTGCAGCCGGTCGAGGAAATGCGCCGACGAACCGCGCGTGTCCACGTGGCGCAGCGGCAGGCCGCGTGCGGCCAGGTACGACACCTGCGACGACAGCGGCTCGATGCCGGCGCGCAGGTCCAGCGCCGCCAGTTCCTGCGGCGGCGGCGAGTTGTCGGCGGCGTCCACCACCAGCGTGTTCAGGCCCATCGCGCCGAGCACCGTGGTCAGCCGCTCCAGCACCACGCCGGCGAAGGCGACATGCGGGTTGGCCACCAGCGCGATGTGCTGCGGCTGCGTGCCGGCAAACAGCCGCCGCAGGCCGTGCGCCTGGTCGGCAGGCTGGGGAAGAAGGATGTCTTGCATGCGCTGAAACGGTCGTGGGTCAGGCATGCGCGGCCGCGGCCGGCGTCGCGCGCAGCCCGGCGAACACCAGGTTCATATCACCGGCATCCATGCGCCAGGCGCTGGCCGGCGCGCTGCGCAGCGCCTGCTGCACCAGCGCCTGCGCCGACAGGCGGTGCCAGTCCTCGGGCACGCGCTGGCCGTTGGCCACGGCCAGCACCTTGAGCTTGTGGCGGATCATCGCGTCCAGCGCCGGCCCCAGCTTCACCGCCTCGTCCACCTTCGACAGGATGACGCCGCGGCAGCTGCCGGCGCGGTAAGCGTTGAGCACGTCCTCGATGGTCTCGCCCTGCGCCGCGGCGTTGACCACCAGCAGGCGGTTGACGCTGCGGTGCGACAGCATCTCCAGCAGTTCGCGCGTGCGCGCATCGCGCTGCGCCATGCCGGCGGTGTCGATCAGCACCATCTTCTTGGCCGACAGCAGCTCCAGCAGGTCGTCGAGCGAGGCGCGGTCGTGCGCGGTGTGCACCGGCACGCCGAGGATGCGGCCGTAGGCGCGCAGCTGCTCGTGCGCGGCGACGCGGTAGGCGTCCAGCGTGATCAGCCCCAGGTTGGCCGCGCCGTGGCGCGTGGCGAAGGCCGCGGCCAGCTTGGCGGTGCTGGTGGTCTTGCCCACGCCGGTGGCGCCGACCAGCGCGAACACGCCGCCGCTGTCCTCCAGCGGCGCCTCGCCGTCGCCGCTGAGCAGGTTGCGCTCCAGCACGCTGGCGGCCCAGGCGCTTTCGTCGCAGTCGTTGGGCAGGCTGTCGGCCAGCTTGCGGATCAGCGCCGGCGAGAAACCCTGGTCCAGCAGCTTCTGCGTCAGCTGCGCCTGGCGCGGCTGGCGCTGCAGCTTTTCCATGAAGGCCAGCGCGCCGAAGCGGTCTTCGATCAGGCCCTTCATCGCGCGCAGCTCGTTCATCAG
>CAYUPF010000067.1:0-9280 GCA_964446545.1 uncultured Rubrivivax sp. | reverse complement strand
GGAATCTCGCTGTGCGACAGCACCTTCAGCCGCGGCGCGGCGCGCTTGAGCAGCCGCGCCACCGGCGCGCGGATCAGGTCCGGCACCAGCAGGCAGGCCGGCACGCCCAGGTCTTCCTGCGAGCGTGCGCTGTTGGCCGCCTGCTGCGTCAGCGTCTCGGCCACGCCGGGGTCGAGCGCGGCGCCGTGCGGCGAGTTCAGCGCCTGCGTCACCAGGCGCTCCAGTTCGGGGTCGAGCGCGATCACGTCCAGCTCCTTCACCGGGCCGTAGATCTGCTGCACGATGGCCGGCGCCAGGTGCACGCGGATGCGGCGCGCCAGTTCGGCGGCGTCGGTGGTGGTGGACGCGTGTTCGGCCAGGCATTCGACGATCGAGCGCATGTCGCGGATGTGCACGCCTTCTTCCAGCAGCAGCTGCAGGACCTTCTGCACGGTGGCGATGCCGACCATCTTGGGAACCACGTCTTCCATCAGTTTGGGGGCGAGCTTGGTGACATGGTCGATCAGGGCCTGGGCCTCGACGCGGCCCAGCAGACGGGCGGCATTCACCTGCATCAAGTGTGAAAGGTGGGTGGCGACGACGGTCGCGCAATCAACCACCGTAAAGCCGGCCATCTGGGCCATTTCGCGGTGGCGTTCCTCGATCCACACCGCGGGCAGCCCGAAGGCCGGATCGACGGTCTTGGTGCCGGGCAGCGCCTGCGTCGCGCCGCCCGGGTTGATGGCCATCCACATGCCCGGGAAGGCCTCGGCCTCGCCCACCACCGCGCCGCGCAAGGTGACGCGGTACATGCTGGGCTTGAGTTCCAGGTTGTCGCGGATGTGCACTGCCGGCGGCAGGAAACCCACGTCCTGCGCAAACTTCTTGCGCACGCCCTTGATGCGCGCCAGCAGATCGCCGGCGCGCGCCTTGTCGACCAGCGCGATCAGCCGGTAGCCGACCTCCAGGCCCAGGGTATCAACCGGCATCAGGTCGTCCCAGCTGGCCTCGGCATTGGGCGCGACGACTTCCGGCTCCTTGGGTTTGGCCGCGGCCGCCTGTTCGCGCTGGTGGCGCCGGCGCACCCACCAGGCCAGCGTGCCGATGCCCGAGGCGATGAGCACGAACACGAAGTTCGGCATGCCTGGCACCAGGCCGAGAGCGCCGACGATGCCGGCGGTGACCAGCAGCGCCTTGGGCGAGTTGAACAGCTGCGTGCCGATCTGCGCGCCGATGGCGTGTTCCTTGCCCACGCGCGACACCACCATCGCCGCAGCCACCGAGATCAGCAGCGCCGGCACCTGCGCCACCAGCGCGTCGCCCACCGCCAGCAGCACGTAGGTGCTGGCCGCGGCCTGCGCCGACAGATCGTGCTGCGCCACGCCGATGACGAAGCCGCCGACGATGTTGATGAACAGGATCAGCATGCCGGCGATGGCGTCGCCGCGCACGAACTTGCTGGCGCCGTCCATCGAACCGAAGAAGTCGGCCTCCTCGGCCACCTCGGCGCGGCGGCGGCGTGCCTCACCCTCGTCGATCATGCCGGCGTTGAGCTCGGCGTCGATGGCCATCTGCTTGCCCGGCATCGCGTCCAGCGTGAAGCGCGCGCCGACCTCGGCGATGCGCTCGGCGCCCTTGGTGACGACGATGAAGTTGATGACCACCAGGATCGCGAAGACGATCAGGCCGACGGCGAAGTTGCCGCCGATCAGGAAGTGGCCGAAGGATTCGATCACCTTGCCGGCCGCGGCCGGGCCGGTGTGGCCGTCGACCAGCACCACGCGCGTGGAGGCCACGTTCAGGCTCAGGCGCATCAGCGTGGTGATCAGCAGCACGGAAGGGAAGGCCGCGAAGTCCAGCGGCTTGACCATGTGCGCCGAGATCATCACCACCATCAGCGCCATCGCGATGTTGAAGGTGAACAGCAGGTCCAGCGCGAAGGGCGGCAGCGGCAGCACCATCATCGCCAGCACCAGGATGACGAAGGCCGGCACGCCCAGCGACTTGAGCACGCCGGCGCGCGGGCCGAGCAGGGCCTGCAGCTGTGCCATCACCGCGCTCATGCTTCGGCCTCCGGTGCGTCATGCAGCGGGTCCAGCTCCGGCGGCACCTTCAGCGCGGGCAGCGGCGCAGGTTCCGGCGCCTGGCCCTGCAGGTGCGCGCGCAGCTGGTACACGTGCGCCAGCACCTGCGCCACCGCGGTGAACAGCGCCGCCGGCACCGGGCCGTCCAGCTCGGCGTGTGCGTACAACGCACGCGCCAGCGGCGGGGCCTGCAGCACCGGCACCTTCGCTCCTACAGCCGCGTCGCGGATGCGCAGCGCCATCAGGTCCTTGCCCTTGGCGACGACGCGCGGCGCGCTCATCAACCCTTCCTGGTACTTGAGCGCGACCGCGAAGTGCGTCGGGTTCATCACCACCAGGTCGGCGCCGGGCACGGCGGCGAGCATGCGGCGGTTGGCCATCTCGCGCATGCGCGCGCGCTGGCGCGACTTGGTCTCGGGGCTGCCTTCGGTCTCGCGCTGTTCCTGCTTCAGCTCCTGCACGCTCATCTTCAGCGACTGCGCCAGCTGATGGCGCTGCAGCGGCACGTCGACGAGGGCAAACAGCGCCAGCGCCAGCACCAGCAGCAGCAGGCCGCCGAGCACCAGGCTGCCGGCATGCGCGATCGCCGTCGGCAGCGGCATGGCGATGGCGTCGCCGAAGCTCGGCAGCTTCAGGCGCAGGTAGAACGCGCCCACCGTGCCGATGATCAGCGCCAGCAGGCAGGACTTGAGCGTGTTCACCAGCTGGCGGCCCGAGACCATGCGCCCCAGCCCGGCGAGCGGATTGATCTTCTGGAACTTGGGCTGCAGCGCCTTGAAGCTGAAGTTCCAGCCGCCGCTGAGCACGCTGGCCAGCACCGCCACCGTGAGCATCAGCGCGCCGATGCCCAGCACCATCAGCAGCGCCGGGCGGGCGACCAGCGCCAGCCGCTGCGGCATCAGCTGCGTATCCGCCAGCACCTGGGCATCGAAGCGCAGCCCGGCCGCCAGCGTGGCCTGCAGCCACGCCAGCAGCTGCGGCGCCGCGGCGCTCAGCAGCGCGGCGGCGGCACCGATCGCGGCAAAGTGCGACAGGTCGCGCGAGCGCGCCACCTGGCCTTCGCTGCGGGCCTTGCGGATCTTGCGTTCGGTGGCGGGAAGTCGGCGGTCCTGGGCGTCGGCCATGGGGTTCGGTCGCGTTCAATCGCGTGCCTTGCCATGGTGCCCGCCGGGGCAAAAAACTTGAGACCGATAAGAGGGCTAAAGCCGGCCATGTTACGTATGGCGTCCGGCGCTGCCGGCGGCTACGCGGACCGCTGCGCTCAGCGGTGCAGATTGGGCGCGATAGACTCGATCGCCTGAACCGTTTCCTCGCCGCCCGGCGCCTGCAGGTCGGTGCGGAAAATGCGGTCCTCGGCCTCGCGGTTCATCACGATGATGCTGATGCGCCGGTTGGCGGCGCTGAGCGGGTCTTTTGCATCGAACAGCAGGCTGGCCGCCAGGCCCTGCACGCGCAGCATGCGGTCCTCGGGCAGGCCGCCGGCCATCAGCTCGCGGCGCGAGGCGTTGGCGCGATCGGCCGACAGTTCCCAGTTGCCGTAACCCAGCCCGCCGGCGACGAAGGGCGCGGCATCGGTGTGGCCCTCCAGCGTCAGCCGGTTCGGCACCTCGGCCAGCACCGTGCCGATCTCGCGCAGCAGCTCGCGCATGTAGGGCTGCACCACCGCGCTGCCGCTGGCGAACATCGGGCGCTGGTTCTCGTCGACGATCTGGATGCGCAGGCCATCGGCGGTCATGTCCAGGCGGATCTGCGACTTCATCGCCGCGAGCTTGGGGCTCTGCTCGATCTTCTGCTCGATCTTGCCCTTCAGTTGTTCGAGCCGCGCGATCTCGGCGCGCACCTGCTCGGCCTTCAGCGCCTGCAGGTTGACGGTCTTGCGCCTGGAATCGATGTCGCCGCGCTTGACCTGGCCGGTGCTGCGCGTCATGTCCTCGCCGCCACCCTTGACCACGTGCGAGGCGTCGCCTGCGCCGGAGCCGCTGGCCAACAGCGCGATCTTCAGCGGGCTGGCGAAGTAGTCGGCGATGCCCTTCTTGTCGCCTTCGCTGGTGCTGCCCAGCAGCCACATCAGCAGGAAGAAGGCCATCATCGCCGTCACGAAATCGGCATAGGCGATCTTCCAGGCGCCGCCATGGTGGCCATGGCCGCCCTTCCTGACGCGCTTGATGATGATCGGCTGGAGCTTCTTGGCATCACCGGCCATATGGCCCCCCCCCCGCAGCGGCTTCGCCGCTCCCCCCCAGGGGGGCGACGCTGGCGGCCCGGCGAAGCCGGTTCCGCGGCGTCCGCGCGATGACCTGTAGTCGAGCCGCCGTCAGCGCGTCAGGCCGAGTCACTTCCTGCCTTTCACATGATTCTCGAGTTCGGCAAAGGTGGGCCGTTCGGTCGAATACAGCACCTTGCGGCCGAATTCGACCGCCACCTGCGGCGCGTAGCCCTGCATGCTGGCCAGCAGCGTGGTCTTGATGCACTGCAGTTCCTTGCCGGCCTCGTCGACCTTTTGCTCCAGCAACCCGGCCAGCGGCTCGGCAAAGGCATAGGCCAGCAGGATGCCCAGGAAGGTGCCGACCAGCGCCGAGCCGATCATGCCGCCCAGCACCGCCGGCGGCTGGCCCACCGAGCCCATGGTGTTGACGACACCCAGCACCGCCGCGACGATGCCGAAGGCCGGCAGCGCGCCGGCCAGGCGTTGCAGCGCCGCGACGGCGGAATGGGCCTCGTGATGGTGGGTCTCGATCTCGTTGTCCATCAGGCTTTCGATCTCGTGCGCGTTCAGGTTGCCCGAGACCATCATGCGCAGGTAGTCGGTGATGAACTCCGACACGTGGTGGTCGCTGCCGACGGTCGGGTACTTCTGGAACAGCGGCGAGGCGTGCGGCTCCTCCACGTCCTTTTCGATCGACATCAGCCCTTCCTTGCGCGCCTTCTGCAGGATGTCGTACATCAGCGCCATCAGCTCCATGTAGCGCGCCTTGGTGTACTTGCTGCCCTTGAAGCACTGGCCCAGGCCCTTGGCCGTGGCCTTCAGCACCTTGGGCTGGTTGTTGGCGACGAAGGCGCCGAGCGCCGCGCCGCCGATGGCCGCCATCTCGAAAGGCAAGGCCTTCAGCACCACGGAGATGTTGCCGCCGTGCGCGATGAACACGCCGAACACGGCAGACAGCGCGACGATCCAGCCAATGATGACGAACATGTGGGAAGGCGTTTCCTGGCGACTGCGAAACTGCGGCCGGCACGCACCAGGCGCCGGCCGAAGGTTCTGAGCCCGTTTTATCGGCCCGCCGCTGCCGAGCTTGAGGCGCGCAGCGGCAGCCGGTACAGCCACAGCGGCCGGCCGTCGGGGCAGCGATGCACCGCCTGCGGCTGCCAGCCGGCGGCCTCGAACTCCAGGCTCGCCAGCCAGGCGCCGCGTTTCATTTCGGCGCGCGCCTTGTGCAGCGCCCGCGGCATGCTCTCGGGGCGCTGGAACAGGTACACCAGGTCGACACCGGCCCAGCTTTGCGCCCACAGGTCGCCGCGGCGCACCGTGGCCTGCGGGCAAGCCAGGCACGCCGCCAGCGCCAGCGGCCAGCTCCATTCCACGCCCTCGAGCCGCGCGCGCGGGTAGGCCCGGTGCAGCGCGCGCAGGCCGTGGCCCAGGCCGCAGCCGGCGTCAAGCACACGCGCGCCCGGTGGCAGCGGCAACTGCAGCGCCAGCGCGTCGAAAGCACCAGCCGGCGTGGGGAACAGCGGCGCGTCGCGCCAGGCGCGGCGCGGGTACAGCAGCCACAGCAGCGCCAGCGGCAGCAGCCAGGCCCAGGCGGGCAGGATCGCCGCGCTGCCGCTGGCCAGCAGCGAGGCCGGGAAGCCACCGGCCACCACCACGGCGCGCAAGCGGCTGCGTGCGTGCAGGCTCCACGCCCACCCGGTGGCCGCACCGGCCAGCAGGCCCAGCCACGGCGGTGCGCCCAGACCCGAGGCCGCGTGGAACAGACCCCAGGCCAGCGCCCAGGCTGCCAACGCCGGCAGCGGCCAAGGCAGCCGGCGGCGCCGGAAGATCTGCGTAGAAACAAAACGACTTGTCGCCGCCATGGTGAACATGCCAGGCCCGAACTGAGGCAGGCTTGGCAGTCTCGGTACCGCAACGGTTTTGCAGCCGCGGATAAGAGCCGGCTTTGTAGCGCAGCTTGTGCGGCCGCGCGCGGCTGGCTACTGAAAGTGCTTCGACGCCTCGTTCGAGAATGCGCTCTCGTTTCCCATGGCGTCGACCGCGGTGACTGCGAAGTAATACGTGCTGCCTAACGGCAGCCCATCCACCACATAGGTCGTCGGGCTTCCGGCGTCGAGTCCCGCACCGCGGGCTTGCAAATACGAGCGCGACGCGGCTCCGTAGTAGACGCGATAGCCCACGACCGCCGGGTCGTCAGGCGCATTCCAGGTGAGGGTTGCCGTGCCGATGGCCGAGGCAGGAGCAGCACCTCCGCCACATGCGCCGGCCAGCAAGCATGCCAAGCTCAGCGCGACCATCGTTCCCCGTCGCTGCAATCGATGAGCCGGCCAGTCCATCACGAGCCTCCACACTTGCCAGCCGATCATGTCACGCGAGGCATCGTGGTGGAAGCCGCGGTGACGATTGTCGGCCGTGCCGATGACCGGGAACAGCCACTCCAGGACGTGCGCGGCCGCAAGCAAAGTGAAGCTCAGCCCCGCCGCATCGTGCTCTGCCCCTCGCCGATGCTGCCGGCGCCTTCGGATCTGCAGCTTCGGCTCAGCGCAGCGCCAGGATGCGCCGATGGTCCGGCCGCACCTTCACCAGCGTGCTGGCCACCGCCGCGCGCACCGCGAAGCGCGCTTCGACGGTGTCGCGCAGCGCCGGTTCGCCCAGCGCCATGCCGCTGGGCGCGACCAGGCTGGCCACCCAGGGCAGGTTGGCGCGGCGGCCGCGGGCGACGACGATGCCGCGTTCGCCGTTGGCCAGCTCGACGAAGCTGCCCGGCGGGTACAAGCCGGTGGCGCGCAGCAGGGCGCCGCCGACCTCGTCGGGCACGCCGTCCGAGCCCAGGCAGGCTTCGCGCGCCGCCTGTACCGGCGACATCGGCGCGCGCGTGCGGCGCCGGCTGATCTTGGCGGTGAAGATGTCGGCGCGGCGCAGCAGCCGCGCCAGCTGTCGCTGCTGCGGCAGCTCGGCCAGCGGCATCTGCCCGTCGCCGCTGTCGTGGTGCAGGCGCACCGTCTCGATCCACAGGCAGTCGTCCAGCCCGGCGGCGCCGAGCAGTTGTGCGCCCTGGGCGGCATGCTGGCGGATCTGCTCGCGCATGGCCGGCGTCGGCGTCACGTCGCTGGCGGCCAGGTGGTCCTGCAGCGCGGCCATGGACACGTTCATGCTCAAGGCGGCGCAGCCGAGGCTGCGCACCGCCTCGGCCGGCCAGCCCAGCAGCTGCGCCGCCTGCTCGCACACCAGCATCACCAGCAGCGCGTGGTGACTGCTGTACGTCTCGACCGAATGGCCGGCGGCATGGATCAGGTGGTACAGCGACGCGTCCACCTGGCGCTGGCCCAGCTTGCTGGCGCGCTCGTGCACCAGGCGCACGCGCGCGATGAACTCGGCATTCGGCTGCGCGTCGCGCAGCGCCGCGTCCAGCAGCGTGGCCAGGCTTTCCCACTGGTCCGGCAGCGACACGCCGGCACCGGCCGCGTCGTCACGCGCCGCCTCCTGCGGGCGCGCGTCGGCAATGGTCTTCAGCGACGCGTTCTGGCGCAGCATGGCGCCGACGGTGGCACCGAGCTTGCGCCGCCATTCGTTGGACTCGTCCTCGTCAGCGTACAGCGGCTGTGCGCGCAGGTGCTTCAGTTGGTCGGCGTTGGCGATCGACGCACCTGCCGTCAGCAGCAGGCGCCCGGCTGCGTCGCGCACGCCGAAGGGCAGCGGCGCGCCCAGGCGCAGGTGTTCGGGGGAAAAGTGGATGAGCTTCAACAAGGCTTCGGCAGGGCGGCAGGTACCGCCGCGTCACCGGGATTTCGGCGGCCGTGCGCCGGCCTTGAATCACCGGCTCAGAAAAAAGCGGGTCCCGAGGGACCCGCTGAAAGCACAGGGGTCTGTGCCAGGAGGAGACGGTGAGAAACAGGTGCTTGCTGTCCTGTCTATCGGCCCGCTACAGCCCCGGCTGAGCGCGCGAAGCGTGAATCAATGCGCATGCACCGCACGGTCTGCCACCGCGCGGCCCGACGGAATCTGCAGCGCACCGGCCAGCTTGCCCTTGCCGGCGCGCGCCGGCGGGTTGCACATGCCGCACACATAGTGCTTGGCGATCTCGTGCGGGTGCGTGACGAAGTGCCCGCCGCAGCTGCTGCAGCGGGTCAACGTGAGCATGCCGTTGTCGACGAACTTCACCAGCCGCCAGGCGCGCGTCACGCTGAGCAGCGGCTCCAGCGCCTGTGACTGCGTCTGTTCCAGGTACAGCTGGTAGGCCTTGATGACGACGTCGATCTCGTCCAGCTCCGACACCTTGTTGAGGTATTCGTGGATGTTCAGGAACAGGCTGGCGTGGATGTTGGGCTGCCAGGTCATGAACCAATCGGTGGAAAAAGGCAGCTGGCCCTTGCTCGGGCTCTTGCCCGCCACTTCCTTGTACAGGCGCAGCAGCCGCTCGTAGCTCAGGTCGGTTTCCGACTCCAGCACCTGCAGGCGGGCGCCCAGATGGATCAGCGTGACCGCGCGCTCGATCTGCCGCGCTTCGGTGAGGATGCTCTTATTTCTTGCCATTTTCAGTTTCCATGTTGGCTTCAGCCGAAGCTGCGCAGCTTCACGTCGCTTGGCGACATGAGCCTGCGCCGCAACCGACTTCGTCGGTTGTCAGGCCGCTTCCTGGTGCCGGCCGGCCAGCAGGATCGATGCATGCAGGCGGTTGACGCTTTCGTTGGCCGCGGCCTTGCCGTGGCTGGTGAGCAGGCCCCAGACGATGTCGTCGTCCATGCGGAAGCGGCACAGCAGCGTGTTGCTGGCGGCGATCTTCATCATCTGCGCCGGCGTCAGCGCGCCGATCAGCTTGGCGGTGTCTTCGCTGACGCCCAGGCGGTACAGCGCCTGCTCGGTGTCGACACGGATCAGGCTTTGCGCCAGCATCAGGTAGGACAGGTTGGCTTCGCGGATTTCGGCAAGGATCTGGTCGGCGGTCATCGGAGGGCTCCTCGGTGATGTGAACTCGGTGTCGCTCAAGGCGTGAACGCACTGTAGTGAC
>CAYUPF010000066.1:0-19918 GCA_964446545.1 uncultured Rubrivivax sp. | reverse complement strand
CTAGGTCGGAGCGGGGCAGCGCGGCGGCCCGCGCAGGCAAGCGCTACGGGCGCGCGTTCGGGAAGAACAGCTGCTCGCCGCTGATGCGGTAGCTGGCAATCGCTGCCTGCCCCGCGGGCGACAGCACCCAGTCGGCAAAGGCCTGCGCCTGCTCCTTCTTCACGTGCGGGTGCTTCGCCGGGTTGACGACGATCACGCCGTACTGGTTGAACAGCCGCTTGTCGCCTTCGACCAGCACACCCAGGTCCGCCCGGTTCTTGAACGACAGCCAGGTGCCGCGGTCGGCCAGCACGTAGGCGTTGGCCGAGGCGGCGATGTTCAGCGCCGGGCCCATGCCGCAGCCGCATTCCTTGTAGCCCGGCACGCGGCCGGCCGGGGTGTCGATACCGGCCGCCTTCCAGAAGCGCAGTTCGGCGGCGTGGGTGCCGCTCCTGTCGCCACGCGAGATGAATTCGAAGCGTCCCGCGGCCAGCTTGGCCATGGCGGCGACGATGTCGTTGCCCTTGACGCCGGCCGGGTCGGCCTTCGGCCCGATGAGCACGAAGTCGTTGTACATCACCGGGCTGCGCTTCAAGCCCCAGCCGTCGGCGACGAACTTCTCCTCCGCCGCCTGGTCATGCACGAACAGGATATCGGCGTCGCCGCGGCGGCCCATGTCCAGCGCCTGCCCGGTGCCCTGCGCGACGACGCGCACCTCGATGCCGCTGGCCGCCTTGAAGGCCGGCAGCAGGTGGCCGAACAGCCCCGACTGTTCGGTCGAGGTGGTCGAGGCCATGACGATGGTCTTGTCCTGCGCCTGGGCCGTGGGCCAGGCGCAGGCCGCCACGGCCAGCAGCACGAGCGCGCGGCGGCGCAGCAGCGACGAGTACAACGACAGCAGGTTCACGTGCGTTCTCCTTTGAGGAACAGTTGGGCGGGACCGGCCAGCGGCCCCTCGAAAAAGGCATCGGTTGGCAGGTCGGCGTGGATGCGCCCGCCTTCGAGGTAGATGACGCGTGTGGCCAGGCGCTTGGCCTGGCCGAGGTTGTGCGTGCTCATCACCAGCGTCATGCCGTCGGCCGCCAGGCCGGCCAGCAGCGCCTCGATCTCGCGCTTGGCGTGCGGGTCGAGGTTGGCCGTCGGCTCATCCAGGAACAGCAGCCGCGGCTGCCTGACCAGCGCGCGGGCCAGCGCCAGGCGCTGCTGCTGCCCGCCGGACAGCGACCGCGCCGGACGCCGCTGCAGGCCGTCGAACTCGACGCGCTGCAGCGCTGCGCTGCAACGTGCGGGCCATTCATGGCGCGGCACGCGTGCCAGCCACAACGCCAGACGCAGGTTGTTCAGCAAGGACATCTGCAGCAGAAAGGGCCGCTGGAAGACCATCGCCTGGGAAAGTTCGCCGGGCTCCGTCTCGCGCCGGCCGCGGTGCGCCAGCAGGCCGTGCAGCACACGCAACAAGGTGGTCTTGCCCGAGCCGTTGGCGCCGACCAGCGCGAGCACCTCGCCGCGCTCGACGCGCAGCGACACGCCGTCGAGTGCGCGCACCTCGCCGAAGTCCACCGACACGTCATGCAGGGCGAGCAGGCTCATCGCAGCCCCTGCGCCACCGGCCCGGAGACGCGCCGCAGCAGCCCGAGCAGCAGGTTCAGCGCGCCCACCACCGCCAGCAGCACCAGCCCCAGCGCCATGGCCAGCGGCAGGTCGCCCTTGCTGGTCTCCAGGGCGATGGTGGTGGTCATGACGCGGGTGAAACCGTCGATGTTGCCGCCGACGATCATCACCGCGCCGACCTCGGCGATGGCCCGGCCGAAGGCGGTGATCAGCACCGTCAGCATCGCCCAGCGCCCGTGTGCCACCATCAGCAGCGCGCTGATCAGCCGTGTCGCGCCCATCGAGCGCAGCTGGTCGCCGCCTTCCAGCAGTGCGTCGACGACGAACTGGCGCGTCAGCACCGCCACCACGGGCAGCACCAGCAGCGTCTGCGCAATGATCATCGCGCTGGGCGTGAAGAGCAGGCCCAGGTGGCCGAGCGGCCCGCTGCGCGACAGCAGCAGGTACACCACCAGGCCCACCAGCACCGAGGGCAACGCGAGCAGCGTGTTCATCGCCAGCAGCAACAGTCGGTGGCCGGGGAAGCGCACCACGGCCAGCCAGGCGCCCAGCACCAGCCCCATCGCGGACGCGATCAGGCAAGCCGAGCCACTGACCCACAGCGACAACGCCACCGTGCGCAACAGGGCCGGGTCGGCATGGACAATGAGGTCGAAGGCCGTGTTGACACTCTGGGCGAAGGCGCTCATTCACGGTCGTTCATCTTGGCGGCAATTCTCAGCGTCAGTCACCAACCCAGTCGATATGAAACGGCATGCATAGAGTCCGGCTGAGCTACACACTGCATGGCGGCACGGCCGACCGGGGCGATCTGCACCATCCGCTGATGGACCTGCTGGCGGCAGTGCACGACAGCGGCTCGATCGGCGGCGCCGCGCGGGCGCTGTCGCTGTCGTACCGCCATGTCTGGGGCGAGCTCAAGCGCTGGGAGCTCGAGCTGGGGCAGACACTGGTTAGCTGGGTGAAGGGGCAGCCGGCGGTGCTTTCGCCTTTCGGCGCCAAGCTGCTGTGGGCCGAACGCCGCGCGCAGGCGCGTTTGGCGCCGCAGGTCGAGGCGCTGCGCAGCGAACTGGAACAGGCCTTCGCCGTGGCCTTCGACCGCAGCGCCGGCGTGCTGACGATCGCGGCTAGCCATGACGAGGCCCTGCCGCTGCTGCGCCAGTGGGCACGCGACCGGCACACGCTGCACCTGGACATCCGCTTCTGCGGCAGCGTGGACGCGCTGGCGGCACTGAACGCCGGGCAGTGCCAGCTCGCCGGCTTCCACGCACTGACCGAAGCGCAGCCGCGCTCGCCGACCGCGCGGGCCTACCGGCCGCTGCTGCAGCCGGGCCGCCACAAGCTGCTGAGCTTCGCACAGCGCACGCAGGGCCTGATCGTCGCCCTCGGCAACCCGCTGGGGCTGCAAGGCCTGGAAGATCTGCGTCGGCCCGGCCTGCGTTTTGCCGCACGCGCGCCGAACACCGGCACGCGCGTGCTGCTCGATGAACTGCTGGCCGCACGCGGCATCGATGCGGCAAGCCTGACGATGCTGCCGCTGCTGGAACCCTCGCACCGCGCGGCGGCGGAAAGCGTGGCCAGCGACGCGGCGGACGCCAGCTTCGGCATCGAGGCCGCGGCGCGCGCACGGGGCCTGGGTTTCATCCCGCTGGCGCAGGAGCACTACTTCCTGGTGGCACTGCGCCAGGCGCTGGACGACCCGCAGGTGGTGACGCTGCTGAGCTTGCTGCGCAGCCTCGACTGGCAGCGCCGGCTGGACGCCCTGCCCGGCTACGCCGCCGAGCGCAGCGGCGAGGTGCTGTCACTCAACCGCGTGCTGCCCTGGTGGCGCTACCGCAAGCCCAAGCGCTGAGCCGCGCACCGTGTCGGCAGCGGCTTCACAGCGCGCAGCTGCGGAAGCCGCAGAACAGGGCGTCGCCGTGCGGCGGCTCGAAGCGCCGTGCGCGCGGGTGCTTGCAGCGTGCGCGCGTCATCCACGAAGCGCCGCGCAGCACGCCGCAGCGCCCGGGCTCGGGCAGCGGGTCGAAGCCGGGCAGCGTCTGGCCGCCGCCGGGCCAGGGCCGCGCGCTGCCGCCGGCCCATTCGAAGACATCGCCCCAGACGAAACCGCGCGATGCGCCGCTCAGCGCTGCCAGCTCCCATTCGGGCTCGGTCGGCAGCCGGCGACCGGCCCAGCGGCACCAGGCCATCGCCTCGTGGCGGCTGACGTGCACGGCGGCCTGCGTGGCGCCGATGCGCTGCAGCTGGCCCTGGCGGTGCACCAGCACGCCCTGGCGCATCTGCTCGACGTAGCGCGGCGCGCGGCGCGCTTCGGCCTGCAGCCAGGCCCAGCCCTCGCTCGCCCACCACTGCGCGTCGTCGTAGCCGCCGTCGCCGACGAATTCGGCATAGCGCGCCCAGCTGACGGCCTGCGCATCGATCTCGAATTCGAGCAGCGGCGCTTCGTGCGACCCGCGTTCGTTGGGCGGCACCAGGCCGCCGGGCTCGGCGCCGAGCATGAAACGCTGCGCGCCGAACCACAAAGGGTCGCGCGGCGCGCGTGCCGGCCGCGGCAGCCACGGCGCCTCGGCGGCGGACAGCTGCAGGGCCTGCGCAGATTCGGCCAGGGCCTCGCAGACCCGGTCCTCGTGCAGCAGCGCCAGGCGGTAGACGTACAGACCGGCGTCGTCCTGTTCGGCGCCGGCGAGCAGGTCGAGCGTGGCGTCCAGCGTCTCGGCCAGGTACTCGCGCAATGCCGCGGCATCGGGCAATGCCAGCCGCCAGCGTTGCGCGCGGTCGTGACAGCGCGGGTCGAAGCAGGTGTCGGCGCGCGTTTCGATCGAAGCCAGCCGCGGCCGCGTGGCATCGGCCGCCTCACCGCGCTGGCGCTGCACGTTGCGCGACACCCAGTATTCCTGGAACCAGGCGGCATGGCCGACCAGCCACAGCGGCGGATCGACATCGGCTTGGGGCGTCAGCTGCTGCAGGTGCGGCTCGAAGGCCGCCAGCCAGCGCAGCGTGTGGTTGCGCGCGTCGATCAGCGCCAGCGACAGCAGATCGGCGCCGGCGCTGCGCATGCGCAGCGGATCATGGATCGCGGCCGCGGTCTGGTGCATCGGCACCGGTCAGCGCTCGATCGGTGCGCAGGCCGAGCGGTCGCGACAACGCGAACATGCCGGGGGCATGTGCGCCGTTGCCGCAATCATTCGGGGCGCGCTGCGGCGCCTATGCGCGGTCGATCCGCGCATAGGCCGAATGATTGTGAATCGACTCGAAGTTCTCGACCTCGACGCGGTAGCAGCCGATGCGCGCATCGCGGTTCAGCGCCAGCGCGACGTCGCGCACCAGGTCCTCGACGAACTTGGGGTTCTCGTAGGCGCGTTCGGTGACCCATTTCTCGTCGACGCGCTTGAGCATCGGCCACAGCTCGCTGGAGGCCTGGTCTTCGGCAAAGCGCACCAGCTCGTGCCATTCGATGGGCTGCAGCAGCTCGACGCGGATCGTCACCAGCGAGCGCTGGTTGTGCGCGCCGTAGTCGGAAATCTCTTTCGAGCATGGGCACAGCGTCTTCACCGGCACGCCGACCTCGGCATACACGGCGGTCACGCCGGCGCGGGTTTCGGCAATCCAGCGGCCCTGGTAGTCGAGCAGGCTGGGCAGGCCCGACACCGGCGCGCGCTTGCGCAAAAAGAAGTTGAAGCGCGCCTCGATGCGGCCTTCGTCGGCGCCGAGCTTGTCGAGCATCTGCGCGTGGCGCTCGCGCAGGCCGGGCGCGTCCAGCGGCGCGTCCAGCGCGTCCAGCCAGGCGATGAAGCGCGACATGTGCGTGCCCTTCTTGTCCGCCGGCAGCGCCACGTCCAGGCCCCAGACTGCGGCCGTGCTCTGCACCGCGCCGGCCACCTTCAGCTGCAGCGGGTAGCGCACGTCCTTGATGCCCACGCGCTGGATCGCCAGATGGCGCTCGTCACGCTCGCTTTGCGTGTCCGGGATGTGCAGGGCGTCGGTCAGTTGGTTCATGGTCGATGGGTGCAGCGGCGTCGGGCCGGCCCGGCAGCATGACAGCGAACGCGTTTGTACGCTGCCATGGGGTTACCGGCGTGTCGCCGAAGCGTCAGTGGTTGGCGGCGGGGCGCACCACCGTCAGACGGCTGCCGAAGCGCTTGGTCACCGCCTGCTCGATGCCGGCGGCGTCCAGGCCGCACATCGACAGCAGCAGCTTCGGGTCGCCGTGTTCGATGACCTGGTCGGGCAGGCCCAGTTGCAGCAGCGGCACGGCCAGTCCGTTGGCCGCCAGGCATTCGGCCACCGCGCTGCCGGCACCGCCCATCACGCAGCCTTCCTCGACCGTGACGATGGCTTCGTGCGAGCGCGCCATCTGCAGCACCACGGCCTCGTCCAGCGGCTTGACGAAGCGCATGTTGACCACCGTGGCATCCAGCGCCTCGGCTGCCTGCAGCGCCGGATAGAGCAAGGTGCCGAAGGCCAGCATGGCGATGCGCGGGCCGCCCACTGCATGGGTCCGACTGGTGCTGCGGCGCAGCTCGGCCTGGCCCCAGGGCAGCTCGGCCAGGTCGCTGCCGACGGCTGCACCGATGCCGGCGCCGCGCGGGTAGCGCACGGCCACCGGATGGTCCTGGCGGAAGGCCGTGCTCAAGGCCTGGCGGCATTCGTTCTCGTCGGCCGGCGTGAGCAGGCTCATGTTGGGCACGCAGCGGATGAAGGCGATGTCGTAGGCGCCGATGTGCGTGGCGCCGTCGGCACCGACGACGCCGGCGCGGTCGAGCGCGAACACCACCGGCAGGTTCTGGATGGCCACGTCGTGCACCATCTGGTCGTAGCCGCGCTGCAGGAAGGTGCTGTAGATCGCCACCACCGGCTTCAGGCCTTCGCAGGCCAGCCCGGCGGCGAAGGTCACCGCATGCTGCTCGGCGATGCCGACGTCGTAGAAGCGCTTGGGGTGGCGCTTCTGAAATTCGACCATGCCCGAGCCCTCGCGCATCGCCGGCGTGATGCCGATCAGCCGCTCGTCGGCGTCGGCCATGTCGCACAGCCACTGGCCGAAGACCTGCGTGAAGGTGGGCTTGCCCGGCGCGGCCTTGGCAAAACCCTGCAGCGGGTCGAACTTGCCCGACGCGGCGTGGTACTTCACCGGGTCGGCCTCGGCCAGCTTGTAGCCCTGGCCCTTGCGCGTGACGATGTGCAGGAACTGCGGCCCGCGCGCCTGGCGCAGGTTCTCCAAGGTCGGGATCAGCGCATCCAGGTCGTGGCCGTCGATCGGCCCGACGTAGTTGAAGCCGAACTCCTCGAAGATCGTGCCCGGCACGACCATGCCCTTGGCATGTTCCTCGAAGCGCCGCGCCAGCTCGTACAGCGGCGTGTTCTTCAGCACGCTCTTCGCGCCTTCGCGCGCGCTGGTGTAGAAGTTGCCGCTCATCAGCCGCGCCAGGTGCTTGTTGAGCGCGCCCACCGGCGGGCTGATCGACATGTCGTTGTCGTTCAGCACCACCAGCATGTCGGCCAGCACGCCGGCATGCGCGACGCCGGCGTTGTTCAGCGCCTCGAAGGCCATGCCGGCGCTCATCGCACCGTCGCCGATGACGGCGACGACGCGGCGCTCCTCGCCCTTGAGCTTGGCGGCCAGCGCCATGCCCAGTGCGGCAGAGATCGAGGTCGACGAATGGCCGGTGCCGAAGGTGTCGTACTCGCTCTCGTCGCGGCGCGGGAAACCGCTGACGCCGCCCAGCTGGCGCAGGCTGCCCATGCGGCCGCGCCGGCCGGTCAGCACCTTGTGCGGATAGGTCTGGTGGCCCACGTCCCAGACGACGCGGTCGTAGGGCGTGTCGAAGACATGGTGCAGCGCCACCGTCAGCTCGACGGTGCCGAGATTGCTGCCCAGGTGGCCGCCGGTCTCGCTGACGCTCTTCAGCACGAAATCGCGCAACTCCACAGCCAGCGTCTTGAGCTCGGCGCGCGACATGCGGCGCAGGTCGGCCGGGCTGTCGACGGTCTGCAGCAGTGAAGCTGTGTTCTTCATGTGATTGTCGCTTTCTTGTCAGCTGTCGCGCTCGACCACCATGTCGGCAAGCATCGACAGCGTCGCCGCGTCCGCCAGTGCACTGCGCTGCAGCGCCGCCTGCGCGCGGTCGCGCAGCTCGGCGGCCTGGCCGCGCGCGGCCTCCAGGCCGAGCACCGAGACATAGGTCGGCTTGTTGTCGTTCAGGTCCTTGCCGGCGGTCTTGCCGAGCGTGTGCGATTCCTGCGTGACGTCGAGGATGTCGTCCACCACCTGGAAGGCCAGGCCCAGCGCCGCGCCGTAGTCGGACAGCGCCTCCCAGGCCCGGGCGTCGCAGCGGCCGCAGGCCGCGCCCATCAGCACGCTGGCCTGCAGCAGCGCCCCGGTCTTGCGCCGGTGCATGTCGCGCAGCGCGCGCTCGTCCAGCGGCTTGCCGATGCTCGCCAGGTCGATGGCCTGGCCGCCGGCCATGCCGGCATGGCCGGCCGAACGCGCCAGCAGCGCGCACAGCCGCGCCTGCAAGGCCGGCGCCACGCCGGCATCGGGCGTCAGCACCTCGAAGGCCAGCGCCTGCATCGCATCACCGGCCAGCATCGCCTGGGCCTGGCCGTAGCGCACGTGCACGGTGGGCTTGCCCCGGCGCAGCACGTCGTTGTCCATGCAGGGCATGTCGTCGTGCACCAGCGAATAGGCGTGGATCAGTTCCACCGACACGGCCGCACGCAATGCGGCCTCGCGCGCGCCTTGTACCGCCTGGCACGAGGCCAGCACCAGCAGCGGCCGCAGCCGCTTGCCGCCGTCGAGCACGCCGTAGCGCATCGCCTCGCCCAGGCCGGCCGGCGCATCCACCGGCACCCAGGCTTCGAGCGCAGCTTCCACGGCGTGCAGCTCGGCACGCATCCAGTCCTCGAAGCCGGCGGCCTCGTGCGGTGCCTCGATCGGGCGTTCGCGCATGTTCATGCCGGTGTCCACGGCTTCAGCTGGCCATCCTCGAGCAACTTGACCTGGTCCTCGACAACCTGCAGCCGCGAACGGCACAGCTGCAGCAGTTCGGCGCCGCGCTTGTAGCTGGCGAGCAGCTGGTCCAGCGGCATCCTGCCGGCCTCCATGGCCTGCACCAGCGCCTCCAGTTCGGCCAGCGCCTGTTCATAGGTGACGGTATCGGGCGCAGCGGCGGCGGAACTACGGGGCATGGTGGGCATCAAAACGCGGTTGCCGATTTTAGACGACCGTGGCCCTCCAGGCGGGGGGGGCATGTGTGCGTCTTGTCCGCAATCCGGCGGGCGTCGACTGTGCACCGAAAGCGGGATTGTGCCGCTGGGTAGAATCCCGCCCTCGCCTGCAGGCCCGCTCGCTTGCAGGCGCATCAAACCCATCCCGCGGGGCCACCGGGTGGGGGGTTGACATTCCCAATCATGGAGATCCTTTGGATCATGTCGGACCTGAGCATCAGTCTCACAGCTCTTGAGCGCAGCCGCACTCAGCTTTCTGCAACGAGTTATTTCGACGAGGGCGTGTTCGCTGACGAACGCGCGCTGATCTTCGACCCCGGCCCGCGCTACGCGGGGCACGAACTGTGGGTCAACGAAGCCGGCGACTACCACGCGCTGCCGCACGAAGGCGAGGGCCGCGCGCTGGTGCGCGACGCGCAGGGCCTGCGCCTGGTGTCCAACGTCTGCCGTCACCGCCAGGCGCTGATGCTGCGCGGGCGCGGCCAGACGCGCGAGCACATCGTCTGCCCGATCCACCGCTGGACCTACGGCCTGGACGGCCAGTTGGTGGGCGCGCCGCACTTCCAGGCCGAACCCTGCCTGCATCTGAACACCTGGCCGGTGCACCGCTGGCAGGGCCTGCTCTTCGACGACCGCGGGCGCGACGTGCGCGCCGCGCTGCGCGATTGCAGCGTCACCGCCGCGCTCGACTTCGGCGGCCATGTGCTCGACCGCGTCGAGATGCACGAGTGCGACTACAACTGGAAGACCTTCATCGAGGTCTACCTGGAGGACTACCACGTCGGCCCCTTCCACCCCGGCCTGGGCGGCTTCGTCAGCTGCGACGACCTGCAGTGGGAGTTCGGCGAGCACCACTCGGTGCAGACCGTGGGCCTGCAGCACACGCTGACGCGGCCGGGCTCGGCCACCTACCGCCGCTGGCACGACGCGCTGCTCGCCTACACCGGCGGCACCACGCCGGCGCACGGCGCGATCTGGCTGACGCTGTACCCGAACATCATGGTCGAGTGGTACCCGCACGTGCTGGTGGTGTCCACGCTGCACCCGCGCGGGCCGCGCAAGACGCTGAACATGGTGGAGTTCTACTACCCCGAGGAGATCATCGCCTTCGAGCGCGAGTTCGTCACCAGCCAGCAGGCCGCCTACATGGAGACCTGCGTCGAGGACGACGAGATCGCGCTGCGCATGGACGCCGGCCGGCGCGCGCTGATGGAGCGCGGCGACGACGAGGTCGGCCCCTACCAGAGCCCGATGGAAGACGGCATGCAGCACTTCCACGAGTGGTACCGGCGCGAGATGGCCCGTCGCTGAGCCGAGCATGCGCCAGCGCTGGCAGGCGCCGCTGCTGATGCTGGGCGCATCGTTGCTGTTCGCGACGATGGGCGTGTGCGTCAAGCTGGCCTCGGCGCTGTATCCGGCGGGCGAGATCGTCTTCTACCGCGGCCTGGTGGGCATGCTCTTCGCCTGGGGGGTGTCACACACGCAGCGCAGCAGCCTGCGCACCAGCGTGCCGGCGATGCACTTCTGGCGCAGCCTGTGCGGCGTGATCGCGCTCGGCCTGTGGTTCTATGCCATCGGCGGGCTGCCGCTGGCCACCGCGGTGACGCTGAACTACATGTCCTCGGTGTGGATGGCGCTGTTCCTGCTGGGCGGGGCGGTGCTGCTGGGTTCGGCGCAGATCGACGGCCGGCTCTTCGCCGCGGTGCTGCTCGGCTTCGGCGGCGTGGCGCTGGTGCTGCGGCCCACGCTGGCGCAGCACCAGCTGTGGCATGGCCTGGCCGGCCTGCTGTCGGGCATGATCGCCGCGATGGCCTACCTGCAGGTCACCGCCTTGGGCCGGCGCGGCGAGCCGGAGACACGCATCGTCTTCTATTTCGCGCTCGGCGGCGTGGTCGCCGGCGCGCTGTCGATGCTGTGGAGCGGCTTCAGCCGCCACAGCCTGCATGGTGCTGCGCTGCTGCTGGCGGTGGGGCTGCTGGCCACTGCCGCGCAGCTGATGATCACGCGCGCCTTCGCCATCGGCTCCACGCTGGCCAATGCCGGCCTGCAGTACAGCGGCATCCTGTTCTCGGTGCTGTACGGCGTGGCGCTGTTCGGCGAGCACTTGTCCTGGATGGCCTTTGTGGGCATGCTGCTGATCGTGGCGGCCGGCCTGGCCTCCACCTGGCTGGGCCGCGCGCCCGTCGCCGCCAAGGCCCCACCCGAAAGCTGAAAACCCGATGCCCGTCTACCGCAACCTCATTTCGGCCACCGAGCTGCTGACCCACCGCGCCAGCGGCGCATCGCTGGTCCTGCTCGACTGCAGCTTCGACCTGGCCGATGCCGGCGTCGGCGAACGCGCCCATGCCGAGGCCCATCTGCCCGGCGCACTGTACGCACACCTGGACCGCGACCTGTCCGGCGCCAAGACCGGCAGCAACGGCCGCCACCCGCTGCCCGCGCGGCAGGCGCTGGCCGAGCGCGCCGGCGCCTGGGGCATCGCACCGGGCGTGCAGGTGGTGTGCTACGACGCCCAGGGCATGCCCTATGCCGCGCGCGCCTGGTGGCTGCTGCGCTGGCTGGGCCACGAGGCGGTGGCGGTGCTGGACGGTGGACCCGCGGCCTGGCTGGCGGCGGGCGGCAGCCTCACGCGCGAGGCCACGGTGCCACGGCCGCAGCCGCCCTATCCGCCGCTGCCGGCGGCGATGCCGACACTCGACGCCGCCGAACTGCTGGCGCAGCTGGGGCGCCGGCCGGTGCTCGATGCCCGCACCGCCGAGCGCTTTCGCGGCGAGACCGAGCCGCTCGATGCGGTGGCGGGCCACATCCCCGGCGCGCTGAACCGCTTCTTCAAGAACAACCTGCAGCCCGACGGCCGCTTCAAGCCCGCCGACGCGTTGCGTGCCGAGTTCGAGGCCCTGCACACCGTGCCGGCGCAGCTGGTGCACCAGTGCGGCTCGGGCGTGACCGCCTGCCACAACCTGCTGGCGATGGAGCATGCCGGGCTCGGCGGCTCGGCGCTGTATCCCGGCTCATGGAGCGAATGGTGTGCCGACCCGGCGCGCCCGGTGGCCAGCGGCTGAGGGCAGCGATTGATACAAATCAAGCGCCCAGTGCGCCTGATAATGGACCATGGAATCCGCTGACAGTCCCATGGTTGTCCAAGCCTCACAGGAGCACTGCATGTACAAACGAATCCTCATCTCGACCGACGGTTCCGACATCAGCCAGAAGGCGGCGCAAAGTGCCGTGGCGCTGGCCCGTTCCATGGGGGCGGAGTTGTACGCGATCAGCGTGAAGGAACCCTTCCCCTACAGCGCCATCTCCGAGATGCAGCCGGTGCCGCCGCAGGAGTTCTTCGACGCACAGGAGCGCATCGCCGGCGAACGCGTCAAGGCCGTAGCAAGCATGGCCAGCGCCGCTGGCGTCACCTGCCATTCGCACACGGTCGAAGCGCTGCACCCCTGGGAAGCCATCCTCGACCATGCCAAGACGCAGGGCATCGACCTGGTGGTGATGGCCTCGCACGGCCGCCGCGGCCTCTCGGCGCTGCTGCTGGGCAGCGAGACGCAGAAGGTGCTGACGCACTCCGGCATCCCCGTGCTGGTGATCAAGTAAGCACGATCCTGCATTCTTGAGCGGACGCCGCGGATCCGGCTCCGCCGGTCCGCTGGCGGTGCCCCCTCGAGGGGGCCGAGCAGCGACGAGGAACAGTCCCTGCGGACTGTTCCTCGCCTGCGAGAGCCAGCCGGCATGCTTGCCGGCTGGCGCGCCGAAGGCGCTACGGGCGTGGGCCCATCAATGCGAATGCAGGAGCTGCATCGCCGACATCACGACGACCAGCCCCGCGGCCAGCCAGGCCAGCTGCGAGGCGGTTTCGCGCCAGGGCAGGCGACGCTGCATCTGCGGCAACAGGTCGGCCACGGCCACGTAGATGAAGCTGCTGGCCGCCGCCACCAGCAGGTAGGGGAACAGGTCCTCCCACGGGCCGACGACGAAGTAGCCGATCACGCCGCCGGCCACTGCCGCCAGGCCCGACAGCGCATTGAACAGCAGCGCCTTGCGGCGCGAGAAGCCGGCGTTGAGCAGCACGATGTAGTCGCCCACCTCCTGCGGGATCTCGTGCGCGACGATGGCCAGCGCCGTCACCAGGCCGAGGTTCGGGTCGGTCAGGAAGGCGGCGGCGATGATGATGCCGTCGCAGAAGTTGTGGATGCTGTCGCCGACCAGCACGCTCCAGCCGCCGCGGCCGGCCTGCTCGGCATCGAAATGGTGATGGTGGTGGTGGCCGTCGCCTTCGTGATGGTGGGTGTGCCGGTACAACTCGGCCTTTTCCAGCAGGAAGAAGAACAGCAGCCCGCCCAGCAGCGTGATGAACAGTTCGTGCGCGCCGACGTGGCTTTCGAAGGCCTCGGGCAGCACGTGCAGCAGCGCGGTGCCCAGCAGCACGCCGGCCGACAGGCTGACCAGGTTGTGCACCAGACGGCTGAGCACGCCCACCGTCAGGCTGGCGGCGATGAGCACAGAAAGAAGGCCACCGACGAGGGTGGCCAGCACGATGTAGGTCAGCGTCATGAAGGACCGTGAAGAACCCACCGGTCCGATGGGCACTTCAGCACCTTAGCAGCCCTGTCAAGCCACGCCGTGGCTCTTGAACCAGTCCAGCGCCAGCGCCCAACCCTCCTCGGCCGCGGCCTTGCGGTAGCTGGGGCGGTAGTCGGCGTGGAAGGCGTGCGGCGCGTCCGGGAAGACGACGAACTTCGAGCGCCGCGCCGCCGCGCTGCCGCTGGCCAGCGCCTGCTGCATCGCCGCCACCGACGCCAGCGGGATGCCGCCGTCCTGGCCGCCGTACAGACCCAGCACCGGTGCCTTCAGCGAACCGACCAGATCGATCGCGCGCTTCGGGTTGATGGCGCTGACGTCGCCCTGCAGCCGCCCGTACCAGGCCACGCCCGCCCGCAGCGCCGGGTTGTGCGCGGCATAGAGCCAGACGATGCGCCCGCCCCAGCAGAAACCGGTGATGCCCAGCCGATGGGCGGCCGCACCCTGCTGCGCGGCCCAGGCCACGCTGGCGTCGAGGTCGCCGATGACCTGCGCGTCGGGCGTCTTCGCGATCACCTCGGCAACGAGCTTGGAGATCTCGCCGTAAGACTGGGCGTCGCCCTGGCGCACGAACAGCTCGGGTGCGATCGCGAAGTAGCCCTGCTTGGCGAAGCGCCGCGTCACGTCGGCGATGTACTCGTGCACGCCGAAGATCTCGCTGATCACCAGCACCACCGGCGCATTGCGCTTGTTCAGCGGCGCGGCGCGGTAGGCCGGCATCTTGAAGTCGCCCACCGGGATGCTGACCTCGCCGGCGAGCAGGCCGCTGCTGTCGGTCTTGATCGCCTGCGCCACCACCGGCAGCACGGCCGCGGCAAAGCCGCTGCCCACCGAGGTGCGTACGAAATCGCGGCGGCTGAAATCGCGCCCGGGCACGAGACTGTCGAGTTCCTGTTGCAGCATGGCTATCTTTCGCGTGCGTCGAAGCGCGGCATTGTAGGAAGGCGGGGCGCTCCACCCTGCAACGCCGCCGTCACCCAGCCTAGGCACAATCGAGCCATGCGCAGCCCATCTCCCGTGCTCTCCGGTCCGCTGGCCGCCGTCGACATGGGCTCCAACAGCTTCAGGCTGGAGATCGGGCAACTGCAGCATGGGCGCTACCGCCGCATCGACTACCTGAAGGAGACGGTGCGCCTGGGCGGCGGGCTCGACGCCGACGGCATGCTCACCGAAGCCGCGGTGCAACGCGGGCTGGACTGCCTGCGCCGCTTTGCCGAGCGGCTGGCCGGCTTCGCGCCGCAGCAGGTGCGCGCCGTGGCCACGCAGACGCTGCGCGAGGCGCGCAATCGCAATGCCTTCCTGCTGCGCGCTCAAGCGGTGCTGGGCTACCCGATCGAGGTCATCTCCGGGCGCGAGGAGGCGCGGCTGATCTACGCCGGCGTGTCGCATCTGCAGCCCACCGACGCGTCGCGGCTGGTGGTGGACATCGGCGGGCGCTCCACCGAGATGATCCTCGGCCAGGGGCGCACGCCGCTGCTGGCCGAATCCTTCCAGGTCGGCAGCGTCAGCCTGTCGATGCGCTTCTTCGGCGACGGCCGCCTGTCCGAGCAGGGCTTCCGCGCCGCGCAGATCGCCGCCGGCGCCGAACTGGAAGAGGCGCTGCAGCCCTTCGCGCCGCAGCGCTGGCAGGAGGCGCTGGGCTCGTCGGGCACGGTGGGCGCGGTGTCGCAGCTGCTCTCCGCCAACGGCGTGAGCGATGGGCGCATCACGCCGGAAGGGCTGCGCTGGTGCATCGCCGGCTGCATCCAGGCCGGCCACACCGACAAGCTGCGCTGGCCGGCGCTGCGCGCCGACCGCCGCGCCGTGCTGCCCGGCGGGCTGGCGATCCTGTACACGCTGGCCACGCACTTCGGCATCGACAGCCTGGTCCCGGCGCGCGGCGCGCTGCGCCAAGGCGTGATCATCGACCTGCGCGAGCGGCTGGAGGCGCTGCGCCACGCCCACCCCGAAGACATGCGCGACGAATCGGTGCGCGAGCTGCAGGCGCGCTTTGCCGTCGCGACCGACCAGGCGCTGCGCGTGCGCACGCTGGCGCAATCGCTGTACGCGGCCGTCGCCGACGAGACCGACGCGTTCGACGAGGGCCAGCGCGAGCTCGGCTGGGCCTGCGACTTGCACGAGGTCGGGCAGATGGTTTCGCACCACGACCACCACCGGCACAGCGCCTACCTGGTGGCCAACGTCGATGCCGCCGGCTTCTCGCAGAGCCAGCAGCGGCGCATCAGCGAGCTGGTGCTGGGCCAGCGCGGCGGGCTGCGCAAGCTGGACCCGGCTTTGGCCAACCCGGCATTCGCCTGGCAGACGCTGTGCCTGCGGCTGGCGGTAATCAAGTGCCATGCGCGCGGCGCCATCGACACCCGTGCGCTGCGCCTGAAGCGCGACGAGCGCGGCGCGCGGCTCGACTACCACCCGGACTGGGCGCAGAACAACCCGCGCACCCTGCACCTGCTGCGCGAGGAAGCCGAAGCCTGGTCGCGCCAGGGCAGCCTGCGCTTGCTTCTGCCGAGATAGGCCCATCCCTGCGCGCTTCGCGCACCGCCTCATAACGAGTTGCTTTCAAGCGCCAAGAGTCCAATGGCTGTCCTCGCATAGCGGCTGTTCGCTTCTGTGTTTCTGTCCTGCGCGGGCCGAGGACTGGGGGTGCGAATCCGCTCCTGTCCCCCGGGCCAGGCTGACGCCTGACCCTCCTCCTTTACCTCGCGGATTCGCACCCCCAGTCCTCGGCGATCCACCACCGCGCTGTTCGCGGCAGCACCAATACCAAAACAACACCCGAGCCCCGCGTCGACAACCCCCACCGTGTGTCGGGGCGCGAGTGGGCGGCCAGTCCTGCGCTTGTCGGCGGCTCGGGTTTGAATTGGCTGTTCGCCCTGCCGGCGCGCAGAACAACAGTGAACTACCGCTATGCCCCGTCAACCGCCTCCGGCTTCCAAATCGTCGATCGCGAATCGGCATCAAGGGTGCCGCTGGCGGACCGGCGGTGCCGGCTCCGCGGCGGCCGCTGGGTGATGGCGATGCGCTACAGGTTGTCGGGCGAACGCGCCGACACCAGCACCACCTCGGCCACACCGCCGCGCACGCGGTGGCGCAACCACCACACGGCGCCCTTGCGCACCGACCAGGCCGGCGTGGCATGGGCCGCCGGCGCCTCGGCAGCCTCGGCCGTACCCTGCACGCCGGCCATCAGCATGGCGGCGGTCAGACCCAGCATCGGCTGATGGCCGACGATCAACACCGGCTCGCGCCGGTCGGGCCAGCGCGCCAGCGTCAGCAGGTGGCCGACCGTGCCGCCCGGGCCCAGCGCCTCGCGTGTCTGGAACTTGCGGCCCAGCGCCTGCGCCGTCTGCTGGCAGCGCAGCGCCGGGCTGACGAGCACGCGCGTGCTCTCCGGCAGGAAGCGGTTCAGCCAGTCGGCCATGCGCGCCGCCTGCTTCTCGCCCTTGGAGGTGAGGCTGCGCTGCAGGTCCTGGGTGATGTCTTCCACGGGTTCGCCGGCGTCGGCGTGGCGCCACAGGATCAGGTCCATGTCAGTTCTCCATGGCGCAACTGCGCCACCCATGACCCATGAATCGGGCGCCACCAAGCAAACGCCGCGGAACCGGCTCTGCCGGGCCGCTGGCGTTGCCCCCTGGGGGGGGGAGCGCCGAAGGCGCTTCGGGGGGATTCATTTCAATCCTTGCTCGGGGCAAAACGCTGCATCAGCGCGCGCTGCGCGCTGATGCCCTTGTCGCCGACGCGCCGGTAGTGGCCATCGGCCGACAGTTCCCAGGCATCCAGCGTGTCGTAAAGATAGGGCACCAGGCATTCGTCGATGACGCGCTGGCGCAAGACGCGGTCGCGCACCGGCCAGGCCAGCTCGATGCGGCCGAGCATGTTGCGCGTCATCCAGTCGGCGCTGCTCAGGTACAGCACCTCGTCTTCCTCGGCCGCGCCCCAGCGGAAGTACAGCACGCGCGAATGTTCGAGAAAGCGCCCGACCACCGAGCGCACACGGATGCGCTCGCTCAAGCCCGGCACGCCCGGCGGCAGCATGCAGGCGCCGCGCACGATCAGGTCGATCCGTGCGCCCGCCTGGCTCGCGGCCACCAGCGCGTGGATCAGCGCCGGATCGGTGAGCGCATTGACCTTGGCGACGATGCGCGCCGGCGCACCCTGCCGCGCAGCCTGCGCGACCTGGTGGATATGCGACAGCAGCCGCCGGTGCAGCACGAAGGGCGCAGTCACCAGATGACGCGGCGCCTTCAGCTTGACCTGGCTGGCCAGCTGCAGGAACACCGCGTCGGCATCCAGTGTCAGCCCGGGGTCGGCGGTGAGGTAGCCGACGTCGGTGTACAGCGGCGCGGTGCGCGGGTTGTAGTTGCCGGTGGACAGGTGCACGTAGCGCTGCAGCTTCTTGCCCTCGCGCCGCGTCACCAGCAGCAGCTTGGCATGCGTCTTCAGGCCGACGATGCCGTAGACCACCTGCGCGCCCACGGCCTCAAGCCGCTCGGCCCAGTTGATGTTGGCCTCCTCGTCGAAGCGCGCCTTCAGCTCGACCACGCACATCACTTCCTTGCCGCGCCGTGCCGCCTCGATCAGCAGCTCCATCAGCACCGACTTGGCGCCGGTGCGGTAGATGGTCTGCTTGATCGCCAGCACCTCGGGGTCGTCGACCGCCTCGCGCAGAAACTGCACCACCGGGTCGAAGCTCTCGAAGGGGTGGTGCAGCAGCAGGTCGCCCTGGCGCAGCGCCTCGAACACCGTGCTGCCCGGCGGCAGCCGCTTCTTGGGCCAGGCCGGCTCGAACGGCGGGAAGCGCAACTCGTCGGCCGCCGCCTGGTCGATCAGCTGCGTCAGCCGCCCCAGGTTGACCGGGCCGTGGACGCGGTACAGCGCCTCCTCGGGCAGGCCGAACTGCGTCAGCAGGAACTGCGACAGCTCGCCCGGGCAGGTGTGCACCACCTCCAGCCGGATCGCCTGGCCGTAGTGGCGCGTGGACAAACCCGTGCGCAATGCCTGGCGCAAATTTGTGACCTCGTCCTCGTCGACGTCCAGGTCGGAATCACGCGTCACGCGGAACTGCGAAAAGAACTCCACCGTGCGCCCCGGGAACAGCTCGGCCAGGTGGGCGCGGATCACGCTGGTCAGCAGCACATAGGCCTGCTTGCCCGGGCACAGCGCCTCGGGCAGGCGGATCACGCGCGGCAGCGCGCGTGGCACCTTGACGATGGCGATCAGATTCTGGCGGCCGAAGGCGTCGCGCCCGCCCAGCCGGCAGATGAAGTTGAGCGAC
Organism: uncultured Rubrivivax sp.; assembly: GCA_964446545.1. Taxonomy (GTDB): domain Bacteria; phylum Pseudomonadota; class Gammaproteobacteria; order Burkholderiales; family Burkholderiaceae_C; genus Rubrivivax. The sequence continues at coordinate 1,251 of CAYUPF010000066.1, read as the reverse complement.
TTGTTGGCCACCTGCGGGAAGGGGTGCGACGGGTCCAGCCCCACCGGCACCAACAGCGGGCGCACCTGCTGCTCGAAAAAGCGCGCCACCCATTTGCGCTGCGCCGCGTCGCGCTCGGCATGGTTCAAGATCACCAGGCCCGCACGCAGCAGCGCCGGCATCAGCTCGTCGTTGAAGACGCGGTACTGCTCGTCGATCAGCGCATGCGCCGCAGCCGACACCGCACGCAGGTCGGCCGGCGACACCGTGGTGTGCGGCGAACGCGCCGCTTCCAGATAGTCGGCAAAGCGCACCTCGAAGAACTCGTCCAGGTTCGACGAGACGATGGTCAGGTAGCGCAGCCGCTCCAGCAGCGGCACGTCGGCACGACGCGCCTGGGCCAGCACGCGGCGGTTGAAATCGAGGATCGCGCTTTCGCGGTTCAGCAGCTTCAGCACCGCTGCGGCGGCCGGCGGGGCAACCGCAATGGCCGCGCCAGCACTTCGATCTTCGGTCATGGGCTCATTCTAGGTGGCGCGCCTCGGGCAGCCGCGCATCATCATCCGGACACATGACAGCCGCATGACAGGGCCGTGAACGGAAAAGGCGCCGCAGGACCTTGCGGTCCTGCGGCGCCTGGATGGGCCGGTTCGCTAGTCGGCTCAGGCGGCGGCCCGGGCCACCGTAGCGCGGGTCTTGCGCGCCGCGACGGTGGCCTTGCGCACCACGGTCTTCTTGGTGGCGGTGGCCTTCTTGGCGGTCTTGGCGACGGCCTTCTTCATCGTCTTGGCCTTCTTCGCCGCGGCCTTCACGACCGCCGGCTTGCCGGCGACCTTCTTGGCCAGCTGGCTGGAGCCTTCCTCGATGCGCACCACGACCTGGCTCATGGCCTCGGCCGCGGGCAGCGCCACGCGGTTGATCATCTCCAGCGCACCGATGTTGGTGGCCTGGTCGAAGCGCTCGGCGTTGGCGGCGATGCGGTCGACGCCCTTGTTCGCCAGGTCGATGGCGGTGCTGACCGCGCTTTCAGCGCGCTCGGTACCGATCTGCAGGCCCTTGACGTAGTAGCCGCTGATGCGCTTTTCGGTGCCGATCAGGTTGGAGCGCAGCTCGTCGCTCAGGCGCGCGGCGCCGGTGTTCACGGCCACTTCGAAGCGCTGGTCGACGAAGCCGATCACGCGTTCGCCGCCGACACGGTAGGCGTTGATCAGGTTCAGCGCGGTGTTGCCGTAGGACTCGATGACGGCGCTGGTGACGCTGGACAGGTTCTTG
>CAYUPF010000065.1:0-20394 GCA_964446545.1 uncultured Rubrivivax sp. | reverse complement strand
GATGCGCTTGGCATCGACGCCCAGTTCCTTGGCACTCTTCTGCAGGAAGAAGCGCGTCAGCATGGCGATGTCCTCGCGCCGCTCGCGCAGCGCCGGCAACCGCAGGCGGATGACGTTGAGGCGGTGGAACAGGTCCTCGCGGAAGGAGCCGGCGCGCACCCGCTCCTCCAGGTTCTGGTGCGTGGCGGCGATGACGCGCACGTTGCTCTTCAGCGGCTGGTGGCCGCCGACGCGGTAGAACTGCCCGTCCGACAGCACGCGCAGCAGCCGCGTCTGCAGGTCGAAGGGCATGTCACCGATCTCGTCGAGGAACAGCGTGCCGCCGTCGGCCTGCTCGAAGCGGCCGCGGCGCATGGTCTGCGCGCCGGTGAAGGCGCCGCGCTCGTGGCCGAAGAGTTCGCTTTCCAGCAGGTCCTTCGGGATCGCCGCGGTGTTGATGGCGACGAAGGGCCCGCCGGCGCGCGGGCTGTGCTTGTGCAGCGCGCGCGCCACCAGTTCCTTGCCCGAACCACTCTCGCCGGTGATCATCACCGTCACCGTGCTCTGGCTCAGGCGGCCGATGGCGCGGAACACGTCCTGCATGGCCGGCGCCTGGCCCAGCATCTCGGGCATCGGCGCCGACGCGGTGTCGTGCACTTCCTCGCGCAGGCTCTCTTCGACCGCGCGGCGGATCAGTTCCACTGCCTTGGGCACGTCGAAGGGCTTGGGCAGGTATTCGAAGGCGCCGCCCTGGAAGGCGGAGACCGCGCTGTCCAGGTCGGAGTAGGCGGTCATGATGATCACCGGCAGGCCCGGCAGCCGCGCCTTGACCTTGCCCAGCAGGTCGATGCCTGAGCCGCCGGGCATGCGGATGTCGCTGACCATGACCTGCGGTTCTTCGCTGTCCAGCGCGTTCAGCACCTCGCGCGCGCTGGCGAAGCTGCGCACCGCGAACTGCTCGCGCGCCAGCGCCTTCTCGAGCACGAAGCGGATCGAGTGGTCATCGTCGACGATCCAGATGGGTTTCATCAAGGCAAGGGGATGAGGATCTTGAAGTTGGTCCGTCCGGGCACGCTGTCGTACTCGATCGTCCCTCGATGTTGTTGCACGAAAGTCTGCGCCAGCGTCAGCCCGAGCCCCGAACCGCCTTCCCGCCCCGATACCAGCGGATGGAAGATGCGGTCGCGGATGGCCTCGGGCACACCCGGCCCGTTGTCCTGAACATGCAATTCCAATGCCAGTCGGTAGCGCTGCTTGCCGATGGTCAGCTGCCGCGCGATGCGCGTGCGCAGCACCAGCCGCGCGCTGCCGGCGGCGATCTGCTCGGCCAGCGCCTCGGTGGCATTGCGCACGACGTTCAGCACCGCCTGGATCAGCTGCTCGCGGTCGCCGCGGAACTCCGGGATCGAGGTGTCGTAGTCGCGCTCCACCGTCAGCCCGCGCGGGAACTCCGAGCTGATGAGCAGGCGCACGCGCTCGCACACCTCGTGGATGTTGACGTCGCCCACCACGTGCGGCTTGCGGTGCGGCGCCAGCAGCCGGTCGACCAGCGCCTGCAGCCGGTCGGCCTCGTGGATGATGACCTGGGTGTACTCGGTCAGGCCGCGCGCCGCGCCCGCGCGCGCGGCGCGGCCACCCAGGCCGAGCGCGCCGCGCACGCGCGACGTGGTGCTGCGCGTGTTCAGCTCCATCTCCAGCAGCTGCGCGGCGCCGCGAATGCCGCCCAGCGGGTTCTTGATCTCGTGCGCCAGGTTGCGCACCAGTTCCTTGTTGGCCTGCGCCAGGTCGAGCGCACGTTCCTCGCGGTCCTGGCGCGTCTGCTGCTCGATCTCGACGATCTCCAGCAGCACCCAGTCGCGCGCCTCCATCTGGCTGGCGCTGACGCGCACCAGCAGCGGCTCGGACGAGCCCAGCGGCGCACGTTTCAGCTGCGCCTCGAAGCGCCCGCCGGTGACCTCGCTGCGCTGCAGCGCCAGCAGTGTCTCGCGCATCGGCAGCGGGTCGATGAACCAGTCGAGCACGTTGCCGCGCAGCAGCACGCGCCGCGATACGGCAACGGCGTTCTCCAGCGTGGAATTGGCCAGCAGGCAATGGCCGTCGCTGCGCGCGATGGCCACCATCGTGGCCAGTTGGTCGAAGGCCTCGTATTCGGGCAGCAGGGCGTCGGTGTTCATGCGCAGCCCTGCATCATGCCGCCGGCGGCGGCGCTGCTGCGGTTCAGGGCGGCAGCTTGGCGAGCTCGCGCTTGATGGCGGCGACATCGCCCTCCTTGCGCGCGATGCTGCTCTTCAGGTCGGCGACACGGTCCAGGTACTTCTGGTAGTTGCGCTCGTTGCCCTGGCGCTCGGGCTCGCCGTTGTTGTATTCCTTGCGCAGTTCGGCCAGGCGCTCTTCCTCGCGCCGCAACTCGGCTTCGAGGATGCGCCGTGAATCGTTGTCGCGCACGCGCTGCGCCCCCGGGTCGACACGCGCTTCCGGCGGCCGTGCCGTGCTGCCGGCCGGCGGCGCGCTGGTCGGCCGCGGCGTCGGCGGGCGGCCCTGGATGATGGTGATCGGCGTGCCCTCGATGCTGCGGCAGCCGCGGTCTCGTGCCTGCTGCGCCGTCAGCGCATCGGTGTATTCCACCGGCGGGCCCGGGCAGCGGTACACGACGGCCGGCGACTGCGCCTGCGCCGGGGCAGCCAGCGCGGCGCCCAGCCCCACTGCCAGCCCACCGATTTGCCATGCGCGCAATCTCATGCATCCACCCCATATAGCGGCCGCGCAGCGCAGCCGGGGGGCTGTGCCGAAGGCGGCGTCGCGCCCATTGTGGCCCAGCGCGATGACCCCCCATGCAGCGAAAAGGGACGGTTTTGTACCGTCCCTTCGAGGTGGGCACCGGGCCCTTCGACCCGATGTTCACGTGCCTGTGCAGCGCACGCGCTGGCCTCAGAGCGTGTAGTACATGTCGAACTCGACCGGATGCGTGGCCATGCGGAAGCGCGTCACCTCGGACATCTTCAGCTCGATGTAGGCGTCGAGGTAGGTTTCGGTGAACACACCGCCCTTGGTCAGGAAGGCACGGTCCTTGTCCAGGTACTCCAGCGCCTGGTCGAGGCTGTGGCACACGGTGGGGATCTTCGCGTCTTCTTCCGGCGGCAGGTGGTACAGGTCCTTGGTGGCGGCATCGCCGGGGTGGATCTTGTTCTCCACGCCGTCCAGGCCGGCCATCAGCAGCGCAGCGAAGCCCAGATACGGGTTCATCAGCGGGTCCGGGAAGCGCGCCTCGACGCGGCGGCTCTTCGGGTTGGCGACGTGCGGGATGCGGATCGAGGCCGAGCGGTTCTTCGACGAGTAGGCCAGCTTGACCGGCGCCTCGAAGCCGGGTACCAGGCGCTTGTAGCTGTTGGTGCCGGGGTTGGTGAGGGCGTTCAGCGCGCGGGCGTGCTTGATGATGCCGCCGATGTAGAACAGCGCGAACTCGCTCAGGCCCGCATAGCCGTCGCCGGCGAACAGGTTCTTGCCGTCCTTCCACACTGACTGGTGCACGTGCATGCCCGAGCCGTTGTCGCCGACGATCGGCTTGGGCATGAAGGTCGCGGTCTTGCCGTAGGCGTTGGCGACGTTCTGGATCACGTACTTCTGCAACTGCACCCAGTCGGCGCGCTGCAGCAGGGTGCTGAACTTGGTGCCGATTTCCATCTGGCCGGCGTTGGCCACCTCGTGGTGATGCACTTCGCAAGGGATGCCCAGGCTTTCGAGGATCAGGCACATCTCCGAGCGCATGTCCTGGAAAGAGTCGACCGGCGGCGTCGGGAAGTAGCCGCCCTTGACGGACGGGCGATAGCCGGAATTGCCGTGCTCGTATTCCTTGGCGGAGTTCCAGGCGGCTTCCTCGGACTCGATCTTCGAGAAGCAGCCCGACATGTCGTTGCCCCAGCGCACGCTGTCGAAGACGAAGAATTCGGGTTCCGGGCCGAAGTAGGCGGTATCGCCCAGGCCCGAAGCCTTCATGTAGGCCTCGGCGCGCTTGGCCAGCGAGCGCGGGTCACGCTCGTAGGGCTTGCCGTCGCCGGGCTCGACCACGTCGCAGGTCAGCAGCAGCGTCGGCTCCTCGTAGAACGGGTCGACGTTGGCGGTGTTGGGGTCGGGCATGAGCAGCATGTCCGAGGCTTCGATGCCCTTCCAGCCGGCGATCGACGAGCCGTCGAAGGCATGGCCCGATGTGAACTTGTCTTCGTCGAAATGCGAGACCGGCACAGAGACGTGCTGTTCCTTGCCGCGGGTGTCGGTAAAACGGAAGTCAACGAACTTGATCTCGTTGTCCTTCACCATCTTCATCACGTCGGCAACAGTCTTTGCCATCTGGCTCTCCTAGCTTTCGTCGGGGAATTCTGTGGGTGGGGAATAAGCGGGGCCCGCGGGATGACCCCCGCAAAGCGCAGGGAATGTAGCAGAAAGCATGCCCGCGACCCGCCGCCTCGGCAGGGTGCGGCGACCGCATGGAAGCCCCAAAATGGCGCAATGAATTGCACCAATTTTGAGCTGATTTCGACCTCTATCGCACCAATTCGGGTCCAGTTCGCACGGACAAGCCGGCCAGCCCCTGGCGAAGCACCACAAAGGCGTCGTCCACCAGCTCGGCAGCGCCCTTGACGCCCAGCTCGATATGGCGGCCGTGCAGATGTTGTTCGTCGACGCAGGGCAGGCTGAACACCTTGATGCCACCGAAGCGCTGCTCCAGGTCTTCCATCAGCGGCGTCAGCGTCGCTTCCATGCCGCCGTAGACGATGATTGAGCGTTCGCGTTGCACGCGCTGGCCTTGCAGGCCCTTGTAGCGGGTATCCAGCAACCATTCGATCATCGGCCAGGCCATCACCGGAAAGCCCGGCAGGAAGTGCACCGACCCGACCGAAAAGCCGGGGATCTTGTTGTAGGGGTTGGGGACCAGTGTCGCGCCTTCGGGGAACACGCCCATGTTCAGGCGGTGCAGGTTGTCGGGCCGCTCCGGCTCGAAGGGCAGGCCCTGCTCGGCCGCCACCTCGCGCATGCGCGCCAGGATCAGCTCGCGGGCGAGCGGGTGCAGCCGCAGCGGCACGCCCAGCGCCGCGGCCGCGCACTGGCGCGTGTGGTCGTCGGGCGTGGCGCCGATGCCGCCGCAGCTGAAGACCGCGTCGCCGCAGGCAAGGGCATCGCGCAGCACCGGTGTGATCTGGCTGCGGTCGTCGCCGACATAGCGCGCCCACGACAGCGCCAGGCCGCGTGCCGCAAGCAGCTCAATGACCTTGGGCAGATGTTTGTCCTGGCGTTTGCCGGACAGGATCTCGTCACCGATGATGATCAGGCCGAAGTTCATGGTGGTAGGAGTGCGGGAGGGGGCAGCAGCTGCGCTTGGGGCTCGGGTAGCGACTTGGGCACCAGCTCGGCCTGCTGGCGCAGCTGCTGCAGCGCGGCCAGCGCAAAGTGAGCGAACCACAGCGCGGCAAAGGCAAAGACCAGCGTGTACAGCCACACCGACACCACCACCAGCACGGGCGCCAGTACCAGCGTGGCCGCGCTCAGCGCCCACAGCAGCGACGGCGCCGCACCCAGGTAGCCGGTGAGGATGCCGATGGCCAGCAGCGGCCAGTGCTTGTCGCGCATCAGCTGCCGGCGCTCGTCGGCACTGGCGTGTGCGGCGAGCACGTCGAAGCTCATTACCTTGTAGGTCAGCCAGCCCCAGATCAGCGGCGGCAGCAGCAGCACCAGCGGCGGAATGAACCACAGCGGCAGGCTCAACACCAGCAGCAGCAGTGCGAACAGCATGTAGCCGATCGACCACAGCGCGGCAACGAACCAACCCGCACCACGCTTGCGCTCCAAGGTCCCGAAGCGCCGCGCCGCCACCAGATCGACCAGTGCCGGCGTCATCAGCCAGGCCACCAGCAGCAGCGAGGCCACGACGATCAGTGGCACCGCCAGCGCCACCACGATCAGCGGCGCCAGCACGGCGCCGAAACTGCCGGCGCCGATCGAATCGAGCCAGGCCAGGAAGCTGAGCACCAGCGACCATTGTTCGAGCGTCGCGCGCACGCCGGCGACGGCAAGCTCCCAGTAGAACCAGCCCAGCCCCAGCACCGCCGCGACCGCGAACGCCAAAGGCAGCAGCGACAGCAGGATGACCTTGGGGTGCAGGCAATAGGCGGCGGCGCGCCAGAACGAATCGATCAGTTCCTTCATCTGCGCAGCATAGGGCATCGGCCCCCGGCCCCCGGCTTGCGCCAGCCGTGACAAGACGCTTGCAGACGACGCAACCTGTTGCAAAGCTCCCGCAGCGAGATGAAGCTTTTTTGAGCGCCGCCCCGCACAATTTCACGCATGGACGCGCTCGCGCAAACGCTCTGGCTGTGCACCGCGGTGCTGGTGGTGGCGGCATCGGCATTGAGTGCGATCGATCATGCGCAGCGCGGCTACCGTGGCTTCCACTGGTGGGTCTGCGCGCTGTGGCTCAACGCCGTCGGTGCGGGCGTGATCGCGCTGCTCGATGCCAGCGACGGCGCCCCGCCGATGCTGCAAACCCTGTTCATGCCGTGGCCGCTGCTGTGCCTGCTGGGATTGCGCCACTTCCATGCGCGCAGCGCCCTGCCCGGCAGCGCCCGCATCGACCTGGTGCTGCTGGCCGCGCTGTCGATGGTGGCGCTGCTGGCACCGCTGCTGCTTGCCGATGTGGCGCGGGGTGCGCTGGCGCCGCTGCTGGCCTGCAGCGCGGCCGCGCTGTATGCGGCCTTCGTCGCGGTATCGGCGCCCAGGTCGCAGGACGCCGTCGGCCTGCGCGTCCTAGGCGGACTGTGGCTGGCGGTGGCGCTGCTGCCGGCGCTGGGCACGGCATGGGCACAGCCGCGGCACGGCGCGGCGCTGCATGCCAGCATCGTCACGCTGGGCTCGGTGGTGCTGGCCTTCATCGTGCTGACGCTGAGCAGCCAGCGCACCGAACGCGAACTGCGCGAGTCGCGGCGTCGCCTGCGCGTGCTGGCCAATATCGACATGCTGACGCAGGTGCCGAACCGCCGACGCTTCGAAGAACTGGCGCGCCGCGCGCTGCAGTCGGACGAGGCGGGAAGCGCCGCGCTGCTGCTGGTGGACATCGACCACTTCAAGCAGATCAACGACATGCTCGGTCATGCCGCGGGCGACCGCGCGCTCAAGCTCGTCTCGCGCTGCACGCTGGAGCTGCTACGTTCGCACGATGTGGCCGGGCGCCACGGCGGCGACGAATTCGTGATGCTGCTGCGGCGCAGCTCCACGCAGGACGCAATGCTGGTGGCTGAGCGGTTGGTGTCGCACCTGCAGCAGCAGGCGCACGTGCATGCGTTGCCGCGGCTGAGCTTGAGCTTCGGCATCGTGCAGATGCGCCGCGGCGAGAGCATCGACGAGACGCTGCAGCGCGCCGACCTGGCGCTGTACGAAGCCAAGCGGCTGGGCCGCTCGCGCGCGGTGGCCGCCGACGGCGACCCCGAACAACCGGTGTTCCGCAGCAGCCAGCGGCTGGGCCTGACCTCGTCCTGAGTGGGCCCGAGAAGAAGGCCGTGTTCGCGGCCCGGCTTCGTGTCCTCTTGCTGTGCAGCGAGCTCAGCGCGCCGAGCCCAGGGTCATCGTCCAGTAGCTGCGGTAGGTGTTGCCTGCGCCGCCGCTGACGCAGGCCACGCCAATGTCTCTATGGCTTGCGCGCATGATGTTGGCGCAATGGCCCGGACTTGCCATCCAGCTGCCCATCACCATGGCCACGCTGGGCTGCCCCGCGGCGATGTTCTCCCCCAAGGACCGCCAGACGTAGGCCGCCGCGGTGGCGCGCTGACCCGCGCCGCTGCCGTCCGATCCGGTATGGCTGAAGATGTTGGAGGCAGCCATGTCGTCGCTATGGACCAGCGAGGCTTGCGTCAGCATCGCGTTCCACGCAAGAGGCGGGGCGGCAGGAAAGTTGCCCTCGCCACCGCAAGAGGCACCGGCCGCGCGGTACGCGTTGGCCGTGGCGAGCATCTCGACCTCGAAGTTGGCCAGGTTGCAGGTCGCGCGCGTGCCCGTCGTCGATGGCGTCGGCTCAGGCTCCGGACTCTGGGTCGGTGGTGCCGACTCGGATGAGTCCGCGCCACCGCCACCACAGCCACCCATGGCCAACAATATGCCGAGTGTCACCAGGCGAGCAAGGTTCAAGGCCATGGTCGACGAGACTATCGGACATCCCCACCACCGATGTGTCGAATCGCATCGAGGGCTGCGTGCTTCATTCACAACATCGCGCCGGTTTTGACCGGTGCACGGACATCCCATGACAACCATCGAAGAGGTCATCGAGCCGGATCTTCCGATCTGCGACCCGCACCACCACCTGTGGGACCGCCACGGCAACCGCTACCTGCTCGACGAACTGCTGGCCGACACCGGCCAGGCCGACGCCAAGGGTGCGCGCCACAACGTGCACACCACGGTGTTCGTCGAATGTGCGTCGATGTACCGCGCCGACGGCCCCGAGGCGCTGCGCCCGGTGGGCGAGACCGAGTTCGTCAACGGCATCGCGGCCATGAGCGCTAGCGGCGGCTACGGTGATACGCGCGTGGCCGCGGGCATCGTGGCCTTCGCCGATCTGTGCCTCGGTGCCGCGGTACGCGAGGTGCTCGAGGCGCACATCGGCGCGGCACGCGGGCGCTTTCGCGGCATCCGCCATGCGGCCGGCTGGCATGCCAGCGAGCAGATCCGCAACTCGCACAGCAACCCCGGCGAGCACCTGCTGCTGGACCCGAAGTTCCGCGAAGGCTTCGCGCAGCTGGCGCCGCTGGGGCTGAGCTTCGACGCCTGGCTGTTCCACGCGCAGATTCCGGAACTCACCGAGCTGGCGCGCGCCTTCCCCGACACCTCCATCGTGCTCGACCACTTCGGCGGGCCGCTGGGCATCGGGCCCTATGCTGGCCAGGCCGATGCGGTGTATGCCGAATGGAAGCGCGATATCGACGCGCTCGCCAAGTGCCCGAACGTGGTGGCCAAGCTGGGCGGCATCAACATGCCGGTCAACGGCTTCGGCTGGCACAAGCGCGAGCCGCTGCCCACGTCGCAGCAGCTGGCCGAGGCCACCGCGCGCTACTACCTGCACACCATCGAGCGCTTCGGCCCCGAACGCTGCATGTTCGAGAGCAACTTCCCGGTGGACAAGGTGTCGTGTTCGTACCTGGTGCTGTGGAACAGCTTCAAGCGCCTGGCTGCGGGCTTCAACACCACAGAGAAGGCGGCGCTGCTCCACGACACCGCTGCGCGCATCTACCGCCTCTAATTCCAATGCAAACGAGATACACTCTCATTTGATGAGGCTTTCGCTCGACCAGCTCGACGACGGGGCGCGCGCCACCGTGCACAGCGTATGTGCACGGTCGCCCGATCTGGATGCCGCTATGTTGCGCCGCCTGGCCGAGATCGGCTTCATTGCCGGCGAGCCGGTGCAGGTGCTGCGCCGCGGGCCCGGCGGCCGCGATCCGCTGGCCGTGCGCGTGGGCGACACGCTGTTCGCGCTGCGCCGCGCCGAGGCGCGCTGCATCGAGGTGCAGACCGACTGAAGTGAAACACCCCCGAAGCGCCTGCGGCGCTCCCCCTCAAGGGGGGCGAGTCGGACGAGGAACGGTCCGAAGTGGACTGCTCCTCGCCTACGAGCGCCCACAGCGTCCTCGCTGTGGGCAACACCTGTGGCCCGGCAGAGCCGGTTCCGCGACATCCGCTTGGAGGCGCCGGTTTGATGCGTCGCGGGTCGCGCCAAGCGCGGTGGAGCAACTGAAATGAAACTCGTCGCCGAAGGACCGGCGTCCGACTGGCGCATCGCGCTGGTCGGCAACCCCAACTGCGGCAAGACGGCGCTGTTCAACCTGCTCACCGGCGCACGCCAGAAGGTGGCCAACTATGCCGGCGTGACGGTGGAGCGCAAGGCCGGCAGCGCGCGCCTGCCCGACGGGCGCAGGGTCACGGTGATCGACCTGCCCGGCGCCTACAGCCTGGAGCCGGCGACGCCCGACGAACAGGTGATGCTCGAAGTGATCGAAGGCCGGCGCGCCGGCGAAGCTGCTCCCGACCTGATCGTCGCCGTCGTAGCCGCCACCAACCTGCGCATGAACCTGCGCCTGGTGCTGGAGCTGCAGCGCCTGGGCCGGCCGATGCTGGTGGCGCTGAACATGGTGGACGTGGCCCGTGCGCAGGGGCTGGTCATCGACCGCCAGCAGCTGGCCCGCCAGTTGGGCTGCCCGGTGGTGGAGACGATAGGGGTGCGCCACAACGGCCATGTGCAGCTGCTGCAGCAGATCCAGGCGCGGGTCGCCGGCAGCGCGACACCGACGGCTGCGACCTCCGCGACGCCGCGCGACCCGCTGCAGCTGCAGCACGAGGTGCGGCGCATCCTGGCCGCGGCGGCACCCGGGGCGCTGCCGTTGCGGCACTTCCATACGCGCCTCGATGCGCTGGTCATGCACCCGGTATGGGGCCTGTCGCTTCTGGCGGCGCTGCTCTTCCTGATGTTCCAGGCGGTGTTCTCCTGGGCCGAAGCGCCGATGGACATGATCGAGTCGGCGATGTCGGGCTTGGGCGACTGGACCACCGACCACATGGCCGACGGCCCGTTGCGCAGCCTGCTGGTCGACGGCGTGATCGCCGGCGTCGGCGGCGTGCTGGTGTTCCTGCCGCAGATCCTGATCCTGTTCTTCTTCATCCTGCTGCTCGAGGACTCGGGCTACCTGCCACGCGCCGCCTTCTTGCTGGACAACCTGATGGGCCGCGTCGGCCTGTCGGGCCGCGCCTTCATCCCGCTGCTGTCCAGCTTTGCCTGCGCCATACCGGGCATCATGGCCACGCGCACCATCGCCCACTGGCGCGACCGTCTGGCGACGATCATGGTGGCGCCGCTGATGACCTGTTCGGCACGGCTGCCGGTGTATGCGCTGCTCATCGGCGCCTTCGTGCCCGAGCGCAGCGTCGGCCCCTTCAACCTGCGTGGGCTCACGCTCTTCGGCCTGTACCTGGCCGGCGTGCTGGCGGCGATGGCGGTGGCCTTCGGTTTCAAGCGCCTGTGGATGAAAGGCCGCTACCAGCCGCTGATGCTGGAGCTGCCGCCCTACCGCATGCCCAGCCTGCGCAACCTGGGGCTCGGGCTGTGGGAGCGCGCGCGCGTTTTCCTGCAGCGCGTGGGCGGCATCATCTTCACGTTGATGGTGCTGCTGTGGTTCCTGAGCAGCTACCCGGCGCCGCCGGAAGGCGCCACCGGGCCGGCCATCCAGTACAGCATCGCAGGCTGGGCCGGCCAGACGCTGCAGCATGTGTTTGCGCCGATCGGCTTCAACTGGCAGATCTCGATCGCGCTGGTGCCGGGGCTGGCAGCGCGCGAGGTGGCGGTGGGCGCGCTGGGCACCGTGTACTCGCTATCCGCCGCCGGCGACGACGTGGCGCAAAGCCTGGGGCCGCTCATCGCCGCCAGCTGGTCGCTGGCCACCGCCTATTCGCTGCTGGCCTGGTACGTGTTCGCGCCGCAGTGCCTGGCGACGCTGGCCGTGACCAAGCGCGAAACCAACTCCTGGCGTTGGCCGCTGCTGATGGCCGCCTACCTGTTCGCACTGGCCTACGCAGCAGCCTTCATCACCTACCGCCTCACGCTGTGGCTGGGAGGCGGCTGATGGCACAGACGCTGCTCACCACCCTGCTCGTCGGCGGCAGTGCCCTCTACGTACTGTGGACGCTGCTGCTGCCGGCAGCGGCACGGCGGCGCATCGCGGCGGCGCTGCTGCAGCTGCGCTGGCCCGGCTTCGTGGCCAAGCGCCTGCAAGCCCAGATGAACGCGAAGACCGGCTGCAGCTGCGAGACTTGCGGGAACCTCCCCCCGCAAAGCACGCCCCAGCCGGTGCACTGGGCACCGCGGCGCAAACTCTGAACCGGGTGCGGCTCAGGCGGCCAGATGGGCCCGGGCTTCCATTTCGAGGCTGAAGCCGACGCAGCGCACCGTGGCGCAAGCGCTGTCGAAAACCTCGCGCGCGCAGTCGTGGCAACTGCCGCACGACGAAGCCACTCGGGTTTCGTCCTGCAGCAACTCGAAACAATGCGTGCCGGCCGAGACTTCACGCCGGATGTCTCGATCGGAGATGCGATGGCAGAGGCAGACGATCATGGTGCGCAGCAAGGCTTGGAAGCGGCTTGCTGCGCAGTCTACATGGAACAGGAATGCTTCTCAATAAAATGGTTGAGTCGCCACTGGGGAAAAGTGCACACCCCGTCAGGACACTTCGCCCACCTGCGATTGCAGCCAGTTCTGCTCGCCCACCTGCGCCACCAGACCGATCTGCGTTTCCAGGTGGTCGATGTGTTCCTCGGTGTCCTCGAGAATGCTTTCGAGCAGCTCCCGCGACACGTAGTCGCGCACCGTCTCGCAGTGGGCGATGGCTTCCTTCAGCAGCGTCTGCGAGCCGACCTCGGCCTTCAGGTCGCAGTCCAGCACCTCGACCGCCGACTCGCCGACCAGCAGCTTGCCCAGGTCCTGCAGGTTGGGCAGGCCGTCGAGCATGAGGATGCGATCGATCAGCTTGTCGGCGTGCTTCATTTCCTCGATCGACTCTTCGTACTCGTGCTTGGCCAGACGCGCATAGCCCCAGTGCTTGAGCATGCGGTAGTGCAGGAAGTACTGGTTGATGGCGGTCAGTTCGTTCTTCAGCTGGCTGTTCAGGTATTCCAGCACTTTTGCATCGCCCTTCATGGCTGTTCCTTCTGCAGTGATCGAAGGGCCATTGTGCCGCGCGAACATCGACTGTGGCGCAAAACCGACGCTTCGCGATTGCGAATGCTTCGCATTACTTGTACACTGCCTTACCGCGACACCGTTGCGGCGCCGACCCTGATCTTCCATGCCCTTCACTGTCGAACCGCTGCCGCCGAAGATTCCCGCCCAGCGCCGGGCCGACGCCGTGACGCGAGCGCAGCCGGCGGCCGTGAAAAGCGAGGCGCTGTTCGGCGGCGCCTCCGAGGTGCTGATCGACCACCGCGGCGTCATGTACCGCCTGCGCCAGACCTCGCTGGGCAAGCTGATCCTGACGAAGTAGGCTGCCCTCAGCGGCCGAGTTGCGCCGCCTCGCTCAGCGCCCGCGCAAAGCTGCCGGCGCCGGGCTTGTCCAGGTAGACGCAGGGCTTGCCGCTGCGCTTGCAGTGGTCCTTGACGCGGCTGTAGGCGTTGTGATTCAGGCACCCCGACTGGCACAGCACCAGGTCGGCCGCGGCCAGCTGCGCATCGAGCCGGTGCGCGTTGTCCTCGACACCGCCATCGTGGTGGGTAAAGCGGCCGCCATGGCGCTCGACCAGCTCGCGGTACAGCGGCACATGGCCGCTGCGCCCGCCGACGCACAGCACGCTGGTGGCGCGCAGCGCGTCGTCCGGCAACGGCGGCGGCGGCACCGCCGCCTCGCCACCGACCCCGTCGACGGCGGGCGCCGGCACGGGCGCGAGTGGCACCTTGTCCACGCGCTGCAGCTGCGCCAGCTGCTGCGTCAGCGCTGCCACCTGCTGCACCAGCGCCATGCGCCCCACCGGCAGCGGCAGTTCGGCTTGCGCCGGCGCCGCCTGCCGCAGCCGTTCGAGCTGCGCCTGCAGCGCCGCGGCATGCTCGCGTGCGCGTGCCAGCTGCGCGCACAGCGCGTCGCGCTCGGCCAGCGACTCTTCGCGCCACGACGCCTGGCGCTGCTGCGCACGCTGCTGCTCGGCGCGCAGCGCCTGGTTCTGTGCCTGCAGTGCGCGGCTGGCGGCACGCTCGGCGGGCCAGGTCGCGATACGCTCGTTTTGCAGCAGATACAGGTCCTTGTGCAGCCGCGAACGCAGGGCCTCGTCGCAGCGCACATCGCCCCATACCGCCCACAGCGCAGGGCCCACCTCGCCGCCGTGCAGCGCGTCGCGCCACAGCGCCTCCAGCTCCGGCGTCGTGGCTGCGGCGGCGGCGCGGCGCAGCCACGGGGCCGCGTCGCGGTCCAGCGCGCGCTGCAGCGCCAGCGACAGCTTGTTGCGCGTCGCGCACTGCGCGGCCGCGGCCGCATGCAGCGCGAAGTCATCGAGGCTGGAGCGCCCGGCGAAGAGCTTGTCGCCGAGGCGGCGCAGTTGCGCCGCGCTCCAGCAGCAGCCGAGCAGCGGGCCGTGGCATTCCACGTCCAGTTCCCACAGCCGCAGCCGCCCGCCGGCAGCGTTCATGCAGCCTCCAGCGGCTCGCACAGGCGGCGCAACAGCGGCGCCGGCACGTTGCGCTGCCGGGCATAACCCGGGTGCGCACAGCCCAGCACGGCCGGGCTGCCGGCGCGCAGCGCGTCGCGCACCGCATTGCTGAGCGCGAAGCGCAGGAAGTGCACGCCGCTCGGCCGGCCCAGGTGGCGGTCGGCCAGGTCCTGGTTGGCATCGGCCACGATGCGCGGCAGCCCGGCACAGCCCAGGTACAGGTGATGGGCCGCCTGGCTCAGCACCGGCAGTTCACGCTCGCGCCGCGCAGCCTCGGGCATCTCGATGAACAAGGTCGCGGTCCATGCGTCCGCGTCGCCCAGCAGATGGGCATAGGCATCGATGGTGTGCTGCACTTCCCGCGCATCGGCGATGCGCTCGATATGCAGCACTTCCTGGATCAGGTGGCGCACGCTGGTCTCGTCCTCGAACTGCAGGCGCAGGTCCGGGCCCAGCGTCAGGCAGCGTTCGCGCTGGTGCGCGATGGCGCGTGCGCGCCGTTCGCGGCGCTGTCGCTGGTAGCTGCGCAGCGACAGCAGGCTGTGCGCGGCGATGCGCTCGCGCACCTCGCTCATGTGAGCCCCTCGTCCGACGGATACATCGGCCGATCCCCCGAGGGAATAGCGGGCCGGCTTGGGGGCGGCCCGGCGCTCGGCCCGCTCTGAGCGCTTGACAAAGGGTATCTCATGTCTGCAGTTCCGCCAGCGCGCGCTTCAGGCTGGCGCTGCCCGGGTTCTCGATGAACACGCAGCGCTTGCCGTGGCGCTTGCAGTGTTCCTTGACGCGCCAGTAGGCGTCGTGGCTGACGCAGCCGGTCTGGCAGATCACCAGGTCGGCCGCCGACAGCGTGGCGTCGAGGCGGTGCACGCCGTGTTCCTCGCCGCCGTCGTGGTGCAGGAAGCGCCCGCCGCTGCGTTCCACGATGTGGCGGTACAGCGGCACGCTGGCCGGGCGGCCGCCGACGCACAGCACGGCGCGGTCGCCCAGCACCGGCGGCAGCGCGGCCGCCGGTGCTGCGGCAACGGTGTCGACCGCCGCCGCAGCCGGCGCCGAACGCAGCTCGCGCAACTCGGCCTGCTGCTGTTGGGCGCGCAGCTGGCGTTCCAGCTCGGCGATGCGCTCGGCCTGCTCCTGCACGCGGCGCGCCAGCTCGGCACGCGTCTTCAGCCCCGGTGCCTGCGCCTGCAGCGACTGCAGCTCATCGTGCAGCGCGGCCAGCGCCGTGTCGCGGCCGATGGCTTCGGCGCGTAGCCGCATGGTCTGCGACTGCGCGATGTCCAGCCGCGCCTGCAGCGTGGCGCCATGCTCCTGCAGGCGCCGTCGCAGCGCTTCGAGTTCGGCGCGCAGCGTGGCGTTCTCGCCCTGCAAGGCCTCGAAGCGCGCGCGATCCACGCGCTGCGCGGCACCCAGCTGGTGCTGCAGCATGTGCACGTCGGCCAGCACCTGGCTTTCCAGCACCGTGTCGCAGCGTGGATGCGTGAGCGTGGCCCACAGCGCGCCGGGCATGCGCTCGTCGTCGCGCCGTTCGCGCCAGGCTTCGGCCAGCGCCTGCACGCTGCGCAGCAGGGCCGCCTCCCGAACGGCAGGCGCGAAGCGGGCTTCCAGCGCCTTGTGCATGGCCTCGGACAGCGCCGCGCGGCGCTTGCATTCCGACACCGCGATGCAATGCAGCCGGTAGTCGTCGCCGGTGGCTTGCGCGGGCAGCGCCTTGGCCACCAGGCGGCGCAGCAGCTCGATGGGCAGGCACACGCCCAGCACCGGGCAATGGGTGGCCGCGTCCAGGTCCCACAGCCGGCGACGGCGCGAGCCGGGGTCGGGCACGTCGAACTTGTGGCCATCGTGCGCGCAACAGGCCAGCGCGGACGCGGCTGCAACGGCGGATTGGGGTTCGAGAAGGCTCATGGGCTGGGTGTATTGGCGATGTCTTCGACTTTAATGCGAATCGTTCGTATTTACAAGCATGGAACCAGGCACCCCATTGCGCGTCGTGCGAACATCCTGGCGTTGCACGAGCGGGAGACACGATGTCCAAGGCCTTCCCCACCGACGACCCCTTCCTGCGCGGCTACTACGCGCCGCTGCACATGGAGTGCGAGGCGCCGAACCTGCCGGTCAGCGGCGAGTGGCCGAAGGCCCTGAACGGCTGGCTCTACCGCAACGGCCCGAACCCGCAGTTCGCGCCGCGCGGGCCCTACCACTGGTTCTCGGGCGACGGCATGCTGCATGCCTTCCACGTGCAGGACGGACGCGTGTCCTACCGCAACCGCTGGGTGCGCACGCCGAAGTGGGAGCTGGAGCATGCCGAAGGCGAAGGCCTGTCCGGCGCCTTCGGCAACCCACGCTTTTCCGACCCGCGCATCGTGCAGCTGGGCTCCACCTTGGCCAACACCCACGTGGTCTGGCATGGCGGCCGGCTGCTGGCGCTGGAAGAGGCGCACGCACCCTTCGAGGTGGACCCGGTGACGCTGGCGCCCAGGGGCACCCACGACTTCGGCGGCAAGCTGGTCGGGCCGATGACCGCACACCCGAAGATCGACGCCACCAACGGCGAGATGATCTTCTTCGGCTATGCGGCCAAGGGCCGCTTCACGCCCGACCTGTCACTGCACGTGGTCGACCGCGACGGCGCGCTCGTGCGCTCGCAGTGGTTCCAGGCGCCGTACCCGAGCATGGTGCACGACTTCGTGGTCACGCGCGACTGGGTGATCCTGCCGATCTTTCCGCTCACCGGCTCGATGGACCGGGCGATGAAGGGCCTGCCGCCCTTTGCCTGGGAGCCGGACAGGGGCACGCACGTGGCGCTGGTGCCTAGAGGCGGCTCGGTCGACCAGCTGCGCTGGTTCAGCGCCGACCCCTGCTATGTCTTCCACCCGATGAACGCCTTCGACACGCCCGACGGCAAGGTGGTGTGCGACATGATGAAGTACCCGGTGGCGCCGCTGTTCCCCGCGCCCGACGGCCGGCCCGCGACTGGCGAGCCGCCGGCCGCGACGCTGGTGCGCTGGACCTTCGATCCCCAGGGCAACACCGACAGCTTCACCGAGCAGGCCCTCGACGACCACCCCGGCGAGTTCCCGCGCCTGGACGAGCGCTACACCGCACTGCCCTACCGCCACGGCTGGTTCCAGGCCGGGCTGGTGACCGATCCGAAACGCGGCCGCGAGGCCCGCGACGGCTTGGCGCACATCGACCATACCAGCGGCAAAGTCAGCCCCTGGATGCCCCCAGCCGGCGACCACTGCGGCGAACCGGTGTTCGTGCCGCGCAGCGCCGCTGCGGCCGAGGGCGCCGGCTTCGTGCTCAGCGTGATCTTCCGCGGCGACACGCAGTGCAGCGATCTGGCGGTGTTCGACGCGCAGAACCTGACTGACGGCCCGCTGGCGCTGGCCCACCTGTCGCACCGCGTGCCCGCCGGCTTCCACGGCAACTGGCGCGACGCCTAGCGTCAACGCGCGGCGGGCGGCTCCTGATCGGTGGGAATCGCCGCCACCAGCCGGTAGAAGGCCACCGCGCGGTTGATGTAGGACGCGTCGCTGCCGATGGGCATCAGGCTCGAAGCCATGCGCGTGCGCGTCAGGCTGTAGAAGTTCCACGCGCCGGGCGAACGGCGCTCCAAGAAGTAGGCGGTCTGCATGTCGCCGGTGTCGAAGATCGTGATCAGCGTCATCTTCATCGGCGTCAGGTTCTCGCTCACCACCGCCAGCCGGTCGCGGTCCACCGCGAGCACGCGGTCGCGGTAGATGGTCTTGCCCGAGGAGCGGTTGTCGCTTTGCGCATAGTGCAGCGCCTGGCCCTTGACGAACTGCGCGGGTGTGAAGTCCTCGCGGCGCAGCGTTGCGTCGGGGCCGCTCAGCGCAAAGGCCTCGGTCACCAGCGGCTGCCAGCGTTTTTCGGTGGTGGACCAGTAGCGCACGTGGCTCTTGGCCGAGATCGCGCCGATGCGCGCCAGCAGCACATCGATGTCGCCGTCGTGCCTGAAGCTGCCGGCCACCGCCACCAGGATGTCGACGGCCGAGGCCGACCACCCGGTGCAGGCCGGCGGCCCCCAGCCGCGCGCCGCCGCGCCGCGCCAGGCCTGCACAGCAGGCGCCTGGCCGGGCTCGGCCCAGGCGGGCTGCGGCGCCACGCCGCAAGGCAGGCGCGGCCCGTCGTCGCCGGCCCGCGCCGGCACAGCCATCAGCGCGGCGAGGGTGATGCCAAGTGCGAACATGTGCAGGGGCTTCATCGGCGCCTTCCGGTGATCGTCGGGTCCATTCTCGCGTGGCGGCCGCGGCCCCATCTGCTGCATTGCAGCAAGGCGCCCCGGCGCAAGCCCTGCGCTACAGTCGATCAACACCCGCAGACAAAGGAGACAAGCAGCATGTACCAGCGCGAGTTGATGAAGGGCCAGCGCATCCTGGTCACTGGCGGCGGCACCGGCCTGGGCCAGGCGATGGCCGAGAAATTCCTCGAGCTCGGCGCCGACGTCGCCATCTGCGGCCGGCGCAAGGCCGTGTGTGACGCCACCGCCGAGGCCTGGCGCGCGAAGTTTCCGCAAGCGCGCATCGATACCTTCGGCGTCGACATCCGCGTCGCGCAGGCGGTGGAAGAGATGGTCGAAGCGCTGTTCGCCAGCGGCGGCCTCAGCGGTCTGGTGAACAACGCCGCCGGCAACTTCATCTCGCCGACCGAGGCCTTGAGCCCGCGTGGCTTCGACGCCATCGCCGGCATCGTCTTCCACGGCAGCTTCTACGTCACGCAGGCCATCGGCAAGCGCTGGGTGGCGCAGGCCAAGGCCGGCGAATGGAAGCCCGGCCAGCCCTACCGCAGCGTCATGAGCATCATCACCACCTGGGTCGACAACGGCAGCCCCTACGTGGTGCCCTCGGCGATGAGCAAGGCCGGCATCGACATCATGAGCAAGTCGCTGGCGGTGGAATGGGCGAAGTACGGTATCCGCCTGAACACCGTGGGCCCGGGCGAGATCCCCACCGAAGGCATGAGCAAGCGGCTCAACCCGGGCGAGCAGCCGGGGCAGCGCAGCATCGAGCGCAACCCGATGGCCCGCCCCGGGCTGATGAGCGAGCTGCAGAACCTGGCTGCCTTCTTGATGGCGCCGGGCCAGTGCGACTGGCTGACCGGCCAGAGCATCATGATGGACGGCGGCAGCGCGCTGGCCACCGGCGGCAACTTCTACGAGCTGCGCCGCTGGAGCGACGACGACTGGCGCATGGCGCGCGAGCGCATCGAGGCGCAGAACGCCAAGGATCGAGCGGCGCGATGAACGCTCCACAGCGGAACTTTCATCGGCATGCGAGAGGCCGGACCGCCCCCGGTCCGGCCCGGGCGGCGCGATGAACAACGCCGAACAGATCGCCGACTGGAACGGCGAGCAGGGCCGGCGCTGGGCCGAGCATCAGCAGCGCATCGACCGCATGATCGAGCGCTACGGCGACGCTGCGCTGCTGGCTGCCGCGGCGATGCCCGGCGAACGGGTGCTGGACATCGGTTGCGGCAGTGGCAGCACCACGCTGGCGCTGGCGCGGGCGGTGGGGCCGCGAGGGCGCGTGCTGGGCGTGGACATCTCGCAGCCGATGCTGGCCGTGGCACAGAAGCGCGCTGACAGCCATCCCGAGCTGAACCTGTCCTTCACCGAGGCCGATGCCTCCGCCGCGGCGCTGCCCACCGGCCATGACCTGCTGTTTTCGCGCTTCGGCTTGATGTTCTTTGCCGACCCGGCCGGCGCGCTGCGCCACCTGCGCGGCAGCCTGAAGCCCGGCGGGCGCTGCGCCTTCGTGTGCTGGCGCGCGCCGCGCGACAACCCCTGGGCGATGGCACCGCTGGTGGCGGCGCGCCAGGCGCTGGGCATCACGCCGCCGCCGGCCGACCCGCTGGCACCCGGCCCCTTTGCCTTTGCCGACGAGCAGCGGCTGCGCGGCCTGCTGTCCGAAGCGGGTTTCGGCAGCATCGACCTGCAACGCTTCGACGCACCGAATGTGCTGGGCGCTTCCGCGCGCGAGGCCGCGCTGAACTGCCTGCAGATCGGCCCGGTGTCGCGGCTGGTGCGCGAGGTCGGCCCCGAGCGCGAGCCGCAGATCGTCGAGGCCATCGAGCGCGCGCTGGCGAAGCACGCGGCCGCCGACGGCTCGGTCAGCTTGGGCGGCTCGACCTGGGTGGTGACGGCGGCGCAGGGCTGATTGCGTCGCTTGCAGGCCG
>CAYUPF010000064.1:0-20432 GCA_964446545.1 uncultured Rubrivivax sp. | reverse complement strand
GCCAAGTTGCCGCTGCCGATCATCGGCGCGCCGCTGTTCATCATCAGCCATCCCAAGCTCGTCATCGAGCAGTGCAAGGCCGGCGTGGTCGGCTCGATGCCGGCGCTGAACGCGCGCCCGGCCTCGCAGCTGGACGAATGGCTGGCCGAGATCACCGAGACGCTGGCCGCCCACGACCGCGCGCACCCGCAGGCGCCGTCGGCGCCCTTTGCCATCAACCAGATCGTGCACAAGAGCAACGACCGGCTCGACCACGACTTGGCAGTGTGCGCCAAGTACAAGGTGCCGATCGTCATCAGCTCGCTCGGCGCGCGGCCCGAGCTCAACCAGGCGGTGCACGACTGGGGCGGCGTGGTGCTGCACGACATCATCAACAACACGCATGCGCACAAGGCCATCGAGAAAGGCGCCGACGGGCTGATCCCGGTGGCAGCCGGCGCCGGCGGGCATGCCGGCGTGAAGAGCCCGTTCGCGCTGGTGGCCGAGATCCGCGAGTGGTTCGATGGACCGATCGCGCTGTCCGGCGCGATCGCCACCGGCGCCGGCGTGCTGGCGGCACAGGCCTGTGGCGCCGACTTCGCCTACATCGGCTCGGCCTTCGTCGCCACCGAGGAGGCGCGCGCGGTCGAGGCCTACAAGCAGATGATCGTCGAATCCACCAGCGACGACATCGTGTACTCGAACCTGTTCACCGGCGTGCACGGCAACTACCTCGCGCCGTCGATCCGCAAGGCCGGCCTCGACCCCGAGAACCTCGAGCACAGCGATCCGAGCAAGATGAGCTTCGGCAGCGACTACGGTGCCAAGAAGGCGTGGAAGGACATCTGGGGCTGTGGGCAGGGCATTGGCGCGGTCAAAGAGGTGGTGCCAGTGGCCGAACTGGTGGCGCGGCTGAAGCGCGAGTACGCGCAGGCGCGGCAGCGCATCGGCGTGGCGTGAGCACATGGCGCGCCGGCTGCTGATCGACCGCGCGACGGTGTTCGACAGCGCCGCCGGCACGCTGCGGCCGCATTGCCGCATCGTCGTCGAGGGCGAGCACATCGCCGCGGTGACCGACGAGCCGATCACGGTCGGCGATGTCGCGCAGACCATCGATGCCGAAGGCCGTGTCGTGCTGCCGGGGCTGATCGATGCGCACGTGCACGTGGTCGCGTCCTCGCACGATCTGGGCCGCCTGGCCCTGCAGCCGCCATCGCTGGTGACCGCGCAGAGCAGCGCCATCCTGCGCGACATGCTGCAGCGCGGCTTCACCACGGTGCGCGACGCCGCCGGTGCCGACTTCGGCCTGCAGGAAGCGGTGGCGCGCGGCTTGTTCGAAGGGCCGCGGCTGTTCATTGCCGGTTTCCCGATCAGCCAGACCGGCGGCCATGCCGACATGCGGCCCAAGGGCGTGCGCCAGCGCGAGTTCTTCTGCAGCTGCGCCGGGCTGGGGCTGATCGGCGCCATCGCCGACGGCGTGGGCGAGGTGCGGCGCGCGGTGCGCGAGCAGGTGCGCAACGGCGCGAACCACATCAAGATCATGGCCGGCGGCGGCATCGCCAGCCCCAGCGACCCGCTCGAAGGCACGCAGTTCTCGGTGGAGGAACTGCGCGCCGCCTGCGAAGAGGCCGAGGCCGCGAACCTGTACGCGCTGGCCCATGCCTATTCACCGCGCGCCGTGACGCGCGCGGTGATGGCCGGCGTGCGCTCCATCGAACACGGCAACCTGATCGACGAGGCCAGCGCGCGGATCATGAAGACACATGGCGCCTACCTGGTGCCGACGCTGGCCACCTACGTGGCGCTGGCCGACGAAGGCGAGAAGCTCGGCTGGTCGGCGGCGATGCTGGACAAGCTGGCGATGGTGCAAGCACGCGGCATCGATTCGCTGAAGATCGCGCGCGCCGAAGGCGTGCCGGTGGTCTTCGGCACCGACCTGCTGGGCCACATGCATGCGCGCCAGGGCATCGAGTTCGAGCTGCGCCTGGGCGCGATGTCGGCGGTGGAGGTGCTGCAAAGCGCCACCATCGAGGCCGCGCGGCTGATGCGCCAGCAGGGCCGGATCGGTGAACTGGTCAGCGGCGCCTGGGCCGACCTGCTGGTGGTGGACGGCGACCCGACGCGCGAGCTGTCGATGCTGTCCGACCCGCAGCGCGGCCCCTTGCTGGTGATGAAAGCCGGCCGCGTCTACCGCGACGCGCTGCAGCCGCTGTAGACAAGCCGCGAAGGCCAACGCTGGCCCGCCCGGCAGGTGGCGTCATTCCATCACCGCGTGGAAAGAGTAGGGGCCCGCGCGTGGCGGGCCCCGAGGAGCTTCAGGCGGCGCGCGGCACCGCCAGAGCGCGGCTCAGGATCCGCCCGGGTTCACCGAGGTGAAGCGCGCTTCCGGACGATCGTCGGCGCGGTGGATCGTGGTCACGCCCTTCTTCATCGCCCACGGTCGCAGCTGGTGGTGCAGCGGGATGCTGTGCACCTCGTCGCGCGTGGCCACCAGCGCGTCGCGGATCAGCGCGTTGCGCTTGGCCACGTCGGTCTCGGTCTTCATCGCATCGACCAGCGCGTCGATCTTCGGGTCGCTGATGCGGCCGAAGTTGAAGTTGCCGTCGGCGCCGGTGGTGCGCGTGCGGATCAGCGACTGCAGCGAATACTGCGCGTCGAAGGTGGCCACGCCCCAGCCCAGCAGGTAGGCCGAGGTGTCGAAGTTCTGCACTTTCTGGATGAAGGTGGCCATCGATTCGGCGACCAGCTTGGTCTTCACGCCGATGCGCGCCCACATGCCCACCACGTTCTGGCAGATTTCCTCGTCGTTGACGTAGCGGTTGTTCGGGCAGTTCAGCTGGAACTCGAAGCCGTTCGGAAAGCCGGCGTCGGCCAGCAGCTTCTTGGCGCGCTCGGGGTCGGCCTTGATCGCCACGTCGATCTCGGGCGAGTGGCCGTTGACGCCGGGCGCGACGATGATCGATGCCGGCAGCGACAGGCCGCGCATGGTGTTGCGCTTGATCGCCTCGCGGTCGATGGCGATCGACAACGCCTCGCGCACGCGCTTGTCCTTGAACGGGTTCTTGCCCTTGACGTCGCTGAACTTCAGTTCGGGGCTGAACTCGTCCAGCGCGATGAAGATGGTGCGCACCTCGTGGCCGTCGACGATCTTCAGCTTCGGGTCCTGGCGCAGCCGTGCCACGTCCTGCACCGGCAGGTCGGTGAGCATGTCCACGTCACCCGACAGCAGTGCCGCGACGCGCGTCGGGTCGCTCTTGATCGGCGTGTAGACCACCTCGGTGACGTTGCCGGCGGGCTTGTCCCACCAGTCCTTGTTGACCACCATGGTGATGCGCTGGTCGGGCGTCCAGCCTGTGATCTTGTAGGAGCCAGTGCCGTTGACGTTGCGCGAGGCGTAGTTGTCTTCCTTGGCCTTGTAGTCCTGCACGTTGGTGGTCTTGTTCTTCTCGGACCACGACTTGCTCATGATGCGGAAGTCGATGATGTTGCGCAGCAGGATCGGCTGCGGCGCCGCGAGGATGAAGTCGACGGTGTGGTCGTCGATTTTCTTGATCTCGTTGATGCCGGTGACGTAGATCTGCATCGTGCCCTGCGGCTGCTTGATGCGGCCGAAGGAGAAGATCACGTCGTCGGCGGTGAAGGGGCTGCCATCGGCGAACTTGACGCCCTTGCGCAGTTCGAAGCGCACCTGCGTCGGGCTGAGCATCGTCCACTGGGTGGCCAGCGCCGGTTCGACCTCGAATTTGGCGTTGTAGCGCGTCAGGCCTTCGTACGAATGCATCAGGATGGCATTCGTGGTGGCATGGTTCTGGGAATGCGGGTCCAGCGTCAGGATGTCGTTCTGCGCGGCCCAGCGCAGGACTTCGGCCTGCGCGGTGCCGGCGACGGCGGCGCACGCCAGTGCCGCGGCGGCCAACAGGGCATTGAGCTTCATGGGCTACTCCAGGGGATTCAGAACCTCGAATGCTAAGGGCAATCGGCCGCCGGACCGGGGGCGGGAAAGCCCGCGCCCGCGGGTCCGAGACGGCCGGTGTCAGGAAATGGAAGGGCGGGCGGAGTCCAATGGCGGCCGGCAACGAGCACAACGCCCGGTGCTACAGTGCCGGCTAGAACCCGAAACCGTATGAGTTCTTTCCCGTGCGCGCCGCGCAGCCAGGCTGCCAGGCCGCGTCGCAATCCGCCGATCGGTGCAGCCGGTGACGCGGAAGGTTGTTCAACCCATCAAAGCCGCCGGAAACCGGCAGCGAAAGGTGAGCGCAAGATGATGCAGGAATCCAGGTCCAGCTCGTACCTGTTCGGTGGCAATGCCCCGTACGTCGAGGAACTCTACGAGGCTTACCTCGACAACCCGGGCAGCGTGCCCGACAACTGGCGGGCCTACTTCGACCGGCTGCAGAACGTGGCGGCGGTCGACGGCAGCGACACCCGCGACGTCGCCCACGCCCCGGTGATCGAGAGCTTTGCGCAGCGCGCCAAGGCCAATGCCTTCGCCCTCAAGGCCAGCGAGGCCGATCTGGCGGTGGCGCGCAAGCAGGTGCACGTGCAGTCGCTGGTGGCGGCCTACCGCTTCCTCGGCAGCCGCTGGGCCGATCTGGACCCGCTGAAGCGCACCGACCGGCCGCGGATCCCGGAACTGGAGCCTGCCTTCTACGACCTGTCCGAATCGGACATGGACATCCTGTTCTCCGCGGTCAACACCTACTTCTCGAAGGCCGAGAACATGACCCTGCGGGAGATCCTGCAGGCGCTGCGCGAAACCTACTGCGGCACCATCGGTGCGGAGTTCATGCACTGCACCGATCCGGCCGAAAAGCGCTGGTGGCAGGAGCGGCTGGAAAGTATCCGCAGCAAGCCCAGCTTCAACACGGAAGAGAAGATCCACATCCTCGACCGGCTGACCGCGGCCGAAGGCCTGGAGCGCTACCTGCACACCAAGTACGTCGGCCAGAAGCGCTTCAGCCTCGAGGGCGGCGAGAGCTTCATCGCCAGCATGGACGAGGTGGTGCAGCGCGCCGGCGAGCGTGGCGTGCAGGAGATCGTCATCGGCATGGCGCACCGCGGTCGGCTCAACGTGCTGGTCAACACGCTGGGCAAGGTGCCCGCGAACCTGTTCGCCGAGTTCGACCACACCGCGCCAGAGGACCTTCCCTCGGGCGACGTCAAGTATCACCAGGGCTTTTCCAGCGACGTCAGCACCCCCGGCGGCCCGGTGCACCTGAGCCTGGCCTTCAACCCTTCGCATCTGGAGATCGTCAACCCGGTGGTCGAAGGTTCGGTCAAGGCGCGCATGGACCGCCGCGGCGACAAGGAAGGCGACCAGGTGCTGCCGGTGCTGGTGCACGGCGACGCCGCCTTTGCCGGCCAGGGCGTGGTGATGGAGACGCTGGCGCTGGCGCAGACGCGCGGCTACTACACCGGCGGCACGCTGCACATCGTCATCAACAACCAGATCGGCTTCACCACCAGCGACCCGCGCGACACGCGTTCGACCTTGTACTGCACCGACGTGGTGAAGATGATCGAAGCACCGGTGCTGCACGTCAACGGCGACGATCCCGAAGCCGTGGTGCTGTGCACGCAGCTGGCGCTGGACTATCGCCAGCACTTCAACAAGGACGTGGTGGTCGACATCGTCTGCTTCCGCAAGCTGGGCCACAACGAGCAGGACACGCCCAGCCTGACGCAGCCGCTGATGTACAAGAAGATCGGCCAGCACCCGGGCACGCGGCGCCTGTACGGCGACAAGCTGGTGGCGCAGGGCGTGCTGCCGGACGGCGGACCGGACCGCATGGTCAAGGAGCTGCGCGCCGCGCTCGACGCCGGCAAGCACACCGCCGACCCGGTGCTGACCAACTTCAAGAGCAAGTACGCGGTCGACTGGGCGCCCTTCCTCAACCGCAAGTGGACCGATGCGGCCGACACCGCGCTGCCGCTGGCCGAGGTCAAGCGGCTGGCCGAGCGCATCACCACCGTGCCCGACAGTTTCAAGGTGCACCCGCTGGTCGAGAAGGTGCTGGCCGACCGCGCGGCGATGGGCCGCGGCGAGATCAACGTCGACTGGGGCATGGGCGAACACCTGGCCTACGCGTCGCTGGTGGCCAGCGGCTACGCGGTGCGCCTGTCGGGCGAGGACTGCGGCCGCGGTACCTTCACCCACCGCCACGCGGTGCTGCACGACCAGAACCGCGAGAAGTGGGACACCGGCACCTACGTGCCGCTGCAGAACGTGGCCGACAACCAGGCGCCGTTCGTCGTCATCGACTCGCTGCTGTCCGAAGAGGCGGTGCTGGCCTTCGAATACGGCTACGCCTCGGCCGAGCCGAACACGCTGGTCATCTGGGAAGCGCAATTCGGCGATTTCGTCAACGGCGCACAGGTGGTCATCGACCAGTTCATCGCCTCGGGCGAGGTCAAGTGGGGCCGCGTCAACGGACTGACCTTGATGCTGCCGCACGGCTACGAGGGCCAAGGGCCCGAGCACAGCTCGGCACGGCTGGAGCGCTTCATGCAGCTGGCCGCCGATAACAACATGCAAGTCGTGCAGCCGACCTCGGCGAGCCAGATCTTCCACCTGCTGCGCCGCCAGGTGGTGCGGCCCTTCCGCAAGCCGCTGATCATCCTGACGCCGAAGTCGCTGCTGCGCGCCAAGGACGCGACCTCGCCGCTGTCGGAGTTCACCAAGGGCGAGTTCCGCACCGTCATCGGCGCCAGCCGGCCCGAGGTGGAGCCCGACAAGGTCAAGCGCATCATCGGCTGCTCGGGCAAGGTGGCCTACGACCTGCTGCGCCGCCGCGACGAAAAGAAGGCCTGGGACGTGGCCATCGTGCGCGTCGAGCAGCTGTACCCGTTCCCGCACAAGGCCTTCGGTGCCGAACTCAAGCGCTACCCGAACGCCACCGAGGTGATCTGGTGCCAGGACGAGCCGCAGAACCAGGGTGCCTGGTTCTACGTGCAGCACTACGTGCACGAGAACATGCTCGACGGCCAGAAGCTGGGCTACGCCGGCCGGCCGGCCTCGGCCTCGCCGGCCGTCGGTTATGCGCATCTGCATCAGGAACAACTGAAGGCCCTGCTCGATCAGGCCTTCGGCAAGCTGAAGGGCTTCGTCCTGTCCAAGTAATCGGCCGTCGGCGCCAGGCGCTGCCGCCGCATCGCGATCGGGACCGGACGCACTTGAGCCGGTCCCCGCGACCTCTCCCAACCTCCCGAGTCAGACCATGTCAATCGTCGAAATCAAGGTACCGCAGCTGTCCGAATCCGTGGCCGAAGCCACCTTGCTGCAATGGAAGAAGAAGCCCGGCGAAGCGGTGCAGATGGACGAGATCCTCATCGAGATCGAGACCGACAAGGTCGTGCTCGAAGTGCCCGCGCCGGCCGACGGCGTGCTCAGCGAGCTGGTTGCCGGTGACGGCGCCACCGTCGTCGCCGAGCAGGTGATCGCGCGCATCGACACCGACGCCAAGGCCGGCGCCGCCGCGCCGGCTGCACCCGCCGCGGCACCGGCTGCCGCTGCGGCGGCGCCCGTTGCAGCCGCAGCCGCACCGGCCGGCAAGGGCGACGTCGCCATGCCTGCCGCCGCCAAGCTGCTGGCCGAGAACAAGCTGTCCGCGACCGACGTGCCCGGCACTGGCCGCGATGGCCGCGTCACCAAGGGCGATGTGCTGGGTGCGCTGGCCGCGCCGAAGGCCGCACCCGCTGCCGCGCCGGCCGCGAAAGCGTCGCTGCCGCCGGTGGCCGCGCCGGCCATGGCCGCGCTGGGCGAGCGTCCCGAACAGCGTGTGCCGATGTCGCGGCTGCGCGCGCGCGTGGCCGAGCGGCTGCTGCAGTCGCAGTCCAGCAACGCCATCCTCACCACCTTCAACGAGGTGAACATGGCGCCGGTGATGGAGATGCGCAAGCGCTTCCAGGAACGCTTCGAGAAGGAGCACGGCGTCAAGATCGGCTTCATGAGCTTCTTTGTCAAGGCGGCGGTCGCGGCGCTGAAGCGCTACCCGGTCATCAACGCCAGCGTCGACGGCACCGACATCGTCTACCACGGCTATTTCGACATCGGCATTGCCGTGGGTTCGCCGCGCGGCCTGGTGGTGCCGATCCTGCGCAATGCCGACCAGATGAGCTTTGCCGACATCGAGAAGAAGATCGCCGAGTTCGGTGCCAAGGCGCGCGACGGCAAGCTGTCGATGGACGACCTGACCGGCGGCACCTTCTCCATCAGCAACGGCGGTGTCTTCGGCTCGATGCTCAGTACACCGATCATCAACCCGCCGCAAAGCGCGATCCTGGGCGTGCATGCCACCAAGGACCGCGCCGTGGTCGAGAGCGGCCAGATCGTCGTGCGGCCCATGAACTACCTGGCGATGAGCTACGACCACCGCATCATCGACGGCCGCGAGGCCGTGCTCGGTCTGGTGGCCATGAAGGAAGCGCTGGAAGACCCGGCGCGCCTGCTGTTCGACATCTGAGGCGCCGCGGCGCCGGGAGACCGTGATGAGCCTGGTCGACGAACTTGCCCGCCTGGAGGAAATGCGTGCCCGCGGCACGCTGTCGGAGGACGAGTTCCAGCGCGCCAAGCTCAGGCTGATCGGCGAGCAGGCCGGCGAGCCCGCTGCGGCAGCGTCGGCCATCAACCGGCTGCGCCGCAGCCGCAGCGACAAGTGGCTCGGCGGCGTGTGCGCCGGCATCGGCCAGGTCTCGGGCATCGAGCCGTGGATCTGGCGGCTGCTGTTCGTGCTGCTCTTCATGTTCGGCGGCACGGGCCTGGTGGTCTACCTGCTGCTGTGGATCTTCGTGCCGCTCGAATGAGCGCCATCACTTCCTAGAGAAAACCATGTCCAAAGCATTCGACGTCGTTGTCATCGGCGGCGGCCCCGGTGGCTATATCGCCGCCATCCGCGCCGCGCAGCTGGGGCTGAACACCGCCTGCGTCGACGAGTGGAAGAACGCTGCAGGCGGCCCGGCGCCGGGCGGCACCTGCACCAACGTCGGCTGCATTCCGAGCAAGGCGCTGCTGCAGTCGAGCGAACACTTCGAGCACGCCGGCCATGCCTTTGCCGAGCACGGCATCGGCATGGACAACCTGAGCATCGACGTCGCCAGGATGGTCGGCCGCAAGGACCAGGTGGTCAAGCAGAACAACGACGGCATCCTCTATCTGTTCAAGAAGAACAAGGTCACTTTCTTCCACGGCCGTGGCTCCTTCGTCAAGGCGGCCGACGGCGGCTACGAGATCGCCGTGGCAGGCAGCAAGCCGGACACGCTGAGCGCCAAGCACGTCATCGTTGCCACCGGCTCCAACCCGCGCGCCTTGCCTGGTGCCGACTTCGACGAGGACAAGATCCTGTCCAACGACGGCGCGCTGCGCATCGGCGCCGTGCCGAAGACGCTGGGCGTGATCGGCGCCGGCGTCATCGGCCTGGAGATGGGCTCGGTGTGGCGCCGACTTGGTGCGCAAGTCACGGTGCTGGAAGCGCTGCCCACGTTCCTGGGCGCCGCCGACGTGCATATCGCCAAGGAAGCGCACAAGGTCTTCACCAAGCAGGGGCTGAAGATCCAGCTCGGCGTGAAGATCGCGCAGGTCAAGACCGGCAAGAAGGGCGTGAGCGTCGGCTATGCCGACGCTGCCGGCGCCGCGCAGACGCTGGACTGCGACAAGCTCATCGTCTCCATCGGCCGCGTGCCCAACACCATCGGCCTGAATGGCGAAGCCGTGGGCCTGAAGCTCGACGAGCGTGGCTTCGTCGCCGTGGACGATGACTGCCGCAGCAACCTGCCCAATGTCTGGGCGGTGGGCGACGTGGTGCGCGGGCCGATGCTGGCGCACAAGGCCGAAGAAGAAGGCGTGGCCGTGGCCGAGCGCATTGCCGGCCAGCATGGGCACGTCAACTTCGAGACCATTCCCTGGGTCATCTACACCAGCCCCGAGATCGCCTGGGTCGGCCAGACCGAACAGCAGCTGCAGGCTTCAGGCCGCGCCTACCGCGCCGGCAGCTTCCCGTTCATGGCCAACGGGCGCGCGCGCGCGCTGGGCGACACCACCGGCATGGTGAAGATGCTGGCCGACGCCGCCACCGATCAGATCCTGGGCGTGCACATCATCGGCCCGATGGCCAGCGAGCTGATCGCCGAAGCGGTAGTGGCGATGGAATTCAAGGCCAGTGCCGAGGACATCGCGCGCATCTGCCACGCACACCCGAGCCTGAGCGAAGCGACCAAGGAAGCAGCACTGGCCGTGGACAAGCGCACGCTGAACTTCTGATTCGCACACGCCGCCGATGGGTGTACGCGCGCTCTACGAAGGCACGCTGGCCGAGCGCGGTTATCGCGCCGACGAGGCCCAGTTGCGCGCCATCGACGCGCTCGAGCGCTGCGAGAACGACTGGCTGGCCTATCTGCGCCGGCGCGGCAATGCACTGGCGAAGATGATCGTGCGTCCGCCGATCCCGCGCGGCGTGTACATGTACGGCGGCGTCGGCCGGGGCAAGAGCTTCCTGATGGACTGCTTCTATCAGTCGGTGCCGCTGAAGCGCAAGACGCGGCTGCACTTCCACGAGTTCATGCGCGAGGTGCACCGCGAACTGCACGAACTGCGCGGCACCGCCAACCCGCTGGACGAACTGGGCCGGCGCATCGCGCGGCGCTTTCGCCTGATCTGCTTCGACGAGTTCCACATCGCCGACGTCACCGACGCGATGATCCTGCACCGCCTGCTGGAAGCGCTGTTCGCCAACCGTGTGAGCATCGTCACCACCTCCAACTTCCACCCCGACGGGTTGTACCCCAACGGGTTGCATCGCGATCGCATCCTGCCGGCGATCGCGCTGCTGAAGCAGCAGATGGAGGTCCTCAACGTCGACGCCGGCACCGACTACCGGCAGCGCACGCTGGACCAGGTCAAGGTCTATCACACGCCGCTCGGCGCCGACGCCGACGCGCAGATGCTCGCCGCGTTCGAGCAGCTGGCAGAGACGCGCGACGAAGACTCGCGGCTGCACATCGAGCAGCGCGAGCTGCGCGCACGCCGGCGCGCCGGCGGCGTGGTCTGGTTCGATTTTTCGCAGCTGTGCGGCGGGCCGCGTTCGCAGAACGACTACCTGGAGCTGGCTTCGCGCTTCCACACCGTGCTGCTGTCCGACGTGCCGTCGATGTCGCCACGGCTGGCCAGCGAGGCGCGGCGTTTTACCTGGCTGGTCGATGTTCTTTACGACCGCCGCGTGAAACTCATACTTTCCGCCGCGGTCGAACCCGAACTGCTGTACACCGAAGGCCCGCTTTGCCACGAGTTTCCGCGTACCGCCTCACGCCTGCAGGAGATGCAGACCGCGGCCTATCTGTCGCTGACGCGCCGCGCGGTGGACACCGCGCTTACATGAGCCCGCCGGGCCGTCATTGGCCAGAGGCCGATGGCCTTCGGCAGGCGACAGACAGTCCGCAGGGACTGTCTGTGTCCAGCCTCAGCCCGAAGGGCGAATACCGCAGGGCGCAGCCCGAAGGTAGCGCAGTGAGCCCGCCGCGGGCCGCATGGGCTGCGGGCCTGATCGGCCTGCTGCTGACCCTTGGCGCGCAGGCGGCCGAGCCACCCGAGGCGCTGGCCGAGCGCCGGCAGATCAAGGCCGAGCGCAGTGCGGCGGACGCCCAGTACAAGAAGACCGAGGCCGAATGCCGGCAGCGCTTTGCGGTGTCGGGCTGCATCAACGAGGCGCAGGCACGGCACCGCGAGGCGATGTCGGCGCTGCGCCTGCGCGAGCTGGCGCTGGACGAGGCCAAGCGCAAGGCCGAAGTCGAAGAGCACGAGCGCCGCATCGAGGCCAAGCGCGCCGAAGCCGCGAGCCGGCCGCAGCCGGTGCCGCGCGCCGCGTCGGCGCCGAAAGCCTCTGCGGCCGCTTCGGCTGCCAGCGCCCCGGTGGCCAGCCAGCGCGCGCGCAAGCGTTCGAAGACGGCCGATGACGCTACCGCGGCGGCCGCACGTGTGGCCGCGCAGCAGCGCCGCGCCGCCGAAGCCGCCGCGCACCGCCAGGAAGTGGAACAGCGCAACGCAGAGCGCGTGGCGCGCGGCAAGAAGTCCACGCCGCTGCCGGTGCCGTCGGCCGCCAGCGTGGCCGAGGTCGCGAGTGCGCCCGAGCGCTGAACTTGCTCAGGCCAGCGGGTCGACGCGCAGGATGGCCAGCGAGAGGTTGTCGCCGCCGCCGCGCGCGCGCTGCCGCGCCTTGTTGACCAGCATCTCGCCGGCCTCGCGCGGCGGCAGTGCATGCAGGATCGCGCCCAGTTCCTTGGGCGTGAAGTAGTGCCACAGGCCGTCGCTGCAGGCCAGCAGTGCGTCGCCGAACTCCAGCCGTTCGATCTGCGCCAGCGAGATCGGCGGGTCCTGCTGCGTGCCCAGGCAGCCGGTGAGCAGGTTGCCCTGCGGATGCGTCAGCGCCTCGTCCTCGGTCAGCCGGCCCTCGTCGATGAGGCGCTGCACGAAGGAATGGTCGGTGGTGCGCGACACCATGTCCGGCCCGCGGAAGTGGTACACGCGCGAGTCGCCGGCATGCGCCACCGCACATTCCAGCGTCGGGTCCACCAGGAAGGCTGCCAGCGTGCTGTGCGGTTCTTCCTCGGCCGTGAGGGCGGTCAGCTTGATCATCAGGTGCGATTCCATGATCAGCTGCCGCAGCGTGTTGGCGGCATCGTCCTTGGACGGCACGTAGCTTTCGAAGATCTGCCGCGCCGTCAGCATCACCTGATCGGCCGCCTTGCGACCGCCGCTCTTGCCGCCCATGCCGTCGGCGACCACGCCCAGTGCGCAGCCCGGCACCCGGGCGTGGGTGAAGACTTCGACCTGGTCCTGCTGGTAGGCGCGGTCGCCGCGGTGCAGCCCGGTGGCCGCGGCAATGCGGAACGCCTGCTCTGGTGCATTCATGGCAGCGAATATAAACTCGCGGCCATGGCAGAAAGTCTGCAAATCAATGACAACTTGCACTCGGTTCAGCGGCAGTTGATCGAACTTCGCATCGAACACGCAGACATGGACGACATGATCGACCGCCTGGCGCTGAACCTGCCGCACGACGACCTGGCGCTGCGGCGCCTGAAGAAGCGCCGTCTGCTGCTGCGCGACCAGATCTCGCGCCTGGAACTGGAGCTCGACCCTCCGACGCCGGCCTGAACATGCCGGCCCTCGGCCCGGGCGCTGCGCTGTCGGAGCAGGTGGCGCTGGCCTTCTCCAGCCAGGGTGCGCTGGCGCGCAGCGACCCCAATCTGGCACAGCGCGACGTGCAGCAGCGGCTGGCCGCGCAGGTGTCCGAGACGATCGTGGCGCGCGGCGCGCTGGTGGCCGAGGCCGGCACCGGCGTCGGCAAGACCTTCGCCTATCTGGTGCCGCTGCTGCTGTCGGGCCGGCGCGCGCTGGTCAGCACCGCCACCAAGAGCCTGCAGGACCAGCTGTTCCTGCGCGACCTGCCACGCCTGTGCGAAGCGCTGGGTCTGCCGGTGACCTTGGCGCTGCTGAAGGGCCGCTCCAGCTACCTGTGCCTGCATCGGCTTCAGAACGCTCGCCAGGGCGCCGAGCTGCCCGACCGCTGGGCGCTGCGCACGCTGGCGCGCGTCGAAGCCTGGGCACAGGCCACGCGCAGCGGCGACCTGGCCGAGATCGACGGTCTGGACGAGCGCTCGCCGGTGATTCCGCTGGTGAGTTCGACCCGCGACAACTGCCTGGGCAGCGAATGCCCGCAGTTCAAGGCCTGCCACGTGATGCAGGCACGGCGCGAGGCCATGGCCGCCGACGTGGTGGTGGTCAACCACCACCTGTTCTTCGCCGACATGGCGCTGCGCGACAGCGGCGTGGCCGAGCTGCTGCCGACGGTGGACGTGGCGGTCTTCGACGAGGCGCACCAGCTGGTCGAGGCCGGCGTGCAGTTCCTGGGCACGAACCTGGGCACGGCGCAGCTGATCGACTTTGCGCGCGACCTGCTGGCCATCGGGTTGCAGCAGGCGCGCGGCCTGCGCGACTGGCAGGCGCTCGCCGCGGCGCTGGAACAGGCGGCGCGGCGGTTGCGGCTGCTGTGCGCCGGGCCGCTGCGCGAGCTGCGCGGCGCGATCAAGCTGCGCTGGGAGGAGCGCGCACTGTCGCCCGACTGGGTGCCGGCGCTGCAGGCGGTGGCCGATGCGGCGCAGGCGGTGGCCGCATCGATGACCGAGCTGCAGGCCATCGGAGCGGACTTCGACAAGCTGGAGCAGCGTGCACAGTCCATCGCGCAGCTGGCCGCGCTGTTCGTGCAGCCCACCGGTGCCGATCAGGTGCGCTGGATCGACGTTTCGCCGCAGCAGGCACGGCTGGTGGAGTCGCCGCTGGACATCCGCGAGATGCTGAGCGAGCAGCGCCGCGCGTCGTCCAAGGCATGGATCTTCACCTCGGCCACGCTGGGCGACGACGACAGGCTCAGCTGGTTCACCTCGGCCACCGGCCTGGAGGACGCGACGACGCTGCGCGTGGGCAGCCCCTTCGACTATGCGGCACACGCGCGGCTGTGGGTGCCGATGCCCTTTCCCAAGCCGAACGATAGCGCCCATCCGGCGGCGGTGGGCGCGCTGGCGGCACGCTGTGCGCGCGCGCTGCGCGGGCGCTGCTTCGTGCTCACCACCACGCTGCGCGTGTTGCCGCTGATCGCCGACGCGCTGCGCGAGGCGCTGGCGCGCAGCGGCCACGCGATCGAGGTGCTGGTGCAGGGCAGCCAGCCCAAGCGCGCGCTGCTGCAGCGCTTCGGCGACGGGCGCGACTGCGTGCTCGTCGGCTCGCAGAGCTTCTGGGAAGGCATCGACGTGCCGGGCGACGCACTGCAGTGCGTGATCATCGACAAGCTGCCGTTCCCGCCGCCGAACGACCCGCTGGTGCAGGCGCGCGTGAAGAAGATCGAAGCGCGCGGCGGCAATGCCTTCGGCGAATACTTCGTCGCCGAAGCGGCGGTGTCACTGAAGCAGGGCGCGGGGCGGCTGATCCGCAGCGAGACCGACCGCGGCCTGCTGGTGGTGTGCGACCCGCGGCTGCGGCAGATGAACTACGGCGCGCGCCTGCGAGCGGCGCTGCCGCCGATGGCCGAACTGCCCAGCGAGGCGCAGGCCTTCGACTGGCTGGCCGAGCTGGCCGCGGCTCACTGAGTGGGGACGAGCGGGCGCGCCTGCGCGCGGCCACTTGCTGTACGAAGGCCCTGACCCTCCGGGGTCAGGGCTGAGCACCGTTCCGTCTCAGTTCCAGATGTGCCACCAGGCCTTGCTGGACCGGCGCAGGCCCTCGCTCGGCAAGCGGCTGTTCGGGAAGTTCGTCTGGAAGACGCGATTGGCATCGTCGCGCAGCGTGTCCAGGCCGAGCCGGTCGTAGCCCTGCACCATGATGTACAGCGCCTCTTCGGTGGCCGGTGCGCCCTCGAAGTCGATCACCGCCTGCTGCGCGCGATTGACCGCCGCGACGTAGGCGCCACGGCGGAAGTAGTAGCGCGCCACGTACAACTCGTACTCCGCCAGCGTGTTCAGGATGTAGTCCATGCGCAGGCGCGCATCCTCGGCATAGGCCGAATCGGGGAACTGAGTGACCAGCTGCCTGAAGGCCTGATAGGCATCGCGCGAGGCCTTCGAGTCGCGCTCGGCCAGGTCCTGACCGGCCAGGCTGCCCATGATGCCGATGTCGTCGTTGAAGTTGATCACGCCGCGCAGATACAGCGCATAGTCCAGCGCAGGGCTGGAGGGGTTGAGCTTGATGAAGCGCTCGATCGCGGCCAGCGCTTCTGCGCGCTCACCGCTGCGCCAGTGGGCATAGGCCAGATCCAGCTGGGCCTGCTGCGCGAGGATGGTACCGGCGGCGCGGCCTTCGACGCGCTCCAGCGTCTTGATGGCGCTGTCCCAGGCGCCGGAGGCCATGTCCTCCTTGGCCTCTGCATACAATTCACTCACGCCCGGTGGTATCCCCGTCGGGGAAACTTGGCCCTGTGGCGCTGGCGGCGGATCCTTGGGCTTGGTGCTGCAGCCCGCGAGAGCCAGGCCTGCCAGCAGAAGCGCCGCGATCAGGCCCCGAACATGAAAGACCGTCATTGACATGGTGGCACCGGTGGCGCCAGCGGCCGCAGAAGATGAAGACGGCGCGGATTATAGGGAGGCCGCCGACGCCTTCGAACTGCGCGAGGCGCTGGTCGACGCCGTGTCGCACGGCCAGCGCCTGGACAAGGTGCTGGTGGCGCTGGCACCGGAGTTCTCGCGCAACCACCTGCAGTCGCTGGTCGAACGCGGCCATGTACGCATCGATGGCCAGGCGGCCAAGGTGGTGGCGCGCAAGCTGCGCGCCGGCCAGCGCCTGCAGCTCGAACTGGTGCCCACCGAAGAGAGCCTGGCCTTCCGCGCGCAGCCGATGGCGCTGGACACTGTCTTCGAGGATCAACATCTGCTGGTGCTGAACAAGCCCGCGGGGCTGGTGGTGCATCCGGCGCCGGGCCACTGGTCGGGCACGCTGCTGAACGGACTGCTCGCGCACCATGCAGCTTCGTCCAGCCTGCCGCGCGCCGGCATCGTGCACCGGCTGGATAAGGACACCTCGGGGCTGATGGTCGTGGGCAAGACGCTGGCGGCGGTGACGGCGCTGTCGCGCGCCATCGCGGCGCGCGAGGTGCACCGCCACTACCTGGCGCTGGCCCACGGCCGTGTCGCCTGGACGCAGCGTTCGATCGAGGCCCCGATCGGACGCGACCCGGTGTCGCGGATTCGCATGGCGGTGGTCGCCAGCGGCCGGCCGGCACGCACTGACGCGCATTGCGTGGCGCGCAGCGCGGCCTTCAGCGCGCTGGCCTGCGAGCTGCATACCGGGCGCACGCACCAGATCCGCGTGCACCTGGCGTGGCTGCGGCATCCGCTGGTCGCCGACAGCTTGTACGGCGGCGCGGACGCCTTGGGCTTGCAGCGCCAGGCGCTGCACGCGCTGCGGCTGCGGCTGCAGCACCCGCACAGCGGCGCATGGCTGGACTTCGAATGCCCGCCGCCCGATGACTTTGCACAGGCCTGGGCGCAGGTCGTCGGCAGCGGCTGAGCGCACGGCGCTACAATATGCGCCAACTGGCTTTGCGCCCGCACCCGGGCCGCATCCACTGCCACTCAGTCCACCGCTACGGCGCCGGACTTTCGACTGTCGAGCAGTTCGATCCACCGATCGGTGCGTGACGCACCGCAACTCTCGGGTGAACCCCGCGGCCTTCGGGCCCCGTTGCAATCAAGAGCACGTCGTTCATGAATACACAGGATGCGAAACGCGTCCTCGAGACCGCGCTGATCTGCGCGCAGGCGCCCTTGCCGCTGCGCGAACTGATGTCGCTGTTCGACGAACAGGTCGGTACCGACACGCTGCGCAGCCTGCTCGACGAACTGGCGCTCGACTGGCAGGGCCGTGGTTGCGAACTGGTGGCACTGGCTTCGGGCTGGCGTTTCCAGAGCCGTCCCGAGATGCGCGAGTACCTGGACCGCCTCAACCCCGAGAAGCCGCCGCGCTATTCGCGTGCCGCGATGGAGACGCTGGCCATCATCGCCTACCGCCAGCCGGTGACACGCGGTGACATCGAGGACATCCGCGGCGTCGGCGTGACCACGCAGATCATCAAGGCGCTCGAGGACCGCGGCTGGATCGAGAGCATCGGCTACCGCGAGAGCGCCGGCCGCCCGGCGCTGTATGCGACGACGCGTCACTTTCTCGACGATCTCGGCCTCGTCAGCCTGGATCAGCTGCCGGCGGTGATGACGGTCGACGGCGGGCCGGTGCCCCTGGACGACGCTCCCGCATTGCAGCCTTCCCTGCTCGAAGCCGCAGAAACGCCCGCAGGCGACACCTCCGAGCCCACCCCCGCCACCCCATCCGCGAACGCATGAACCCATCAGATTCCGACACCCCGGACTCGACCCTGCCACCCGCCGAGGCGATGCCCCAGGAGGCCGCGGTCGCGGTCGAGAAGAAGAAGCGCGCGCCACGCAAGAAGGCCGTGGCGGCAGTGGATGGTGATGCGCCTGCAGCCGAGCCGCAGGCGCTTGCGGAGGGCCCCGCGGTCGTGGTCGATGAGCCGGTGGCTGCTGAAGCGACGGGCGAGGGCAGCGTGCCACGCGAGGGCGGGCGGCGCAGCCGTAACCGCCGGCGCGGCCGGCGCGGCGGCGATGGAGCCGCTGCCGCCCCGGCGGACGCGGCGGCGGCCGGCGAGGGCGATGCCGAGCCGCGCATGCACCTGCCGCAGCCCGAAGTGGGCGAGGTCCTCGCCAACGTGTTTTCAGGCGCCTACGACGCCGAGCCGGAGCCGGCCGAAGGCGAGAGCTTGCCGCTGGTGCCGCCCAAGCGCGTGCTCGCGCCCGACCCGGACGCGCCCAAGCTGCAGAAGGTGCTGGCCCAGGCCGGCATCGGCTCGCGCCGCGACATGGAGCAGCTGGTGGCTGAAGGCCGCATCACCGTCAACGGCGAGCCGGCGCACGTAGGCCAGCGCATCTCCTTCGGCGACCAGCTGCGCATCGACGGCAAGGCGATCAAGGTGCGCATCGCGCCGCCGCCGCCGCGCGTGCTGGCCTATCACAAGCCGGCGGGCGAGGTGGTCACGCACGACGACCCGCAGCACCGGCCGACGGTGTTCCGCCGATTGCCGCGGCTGCAACAGGGCAAGTGGCAGTCGGTGGGCCGGCTGGACATCAACACCGAAGGCCTGCTGCTGTTCACCAACTCCGGCGAACTGGCCAACCAGCTGATGCACCCCCGCTTCGGCGTCGAGCGCGAGTACGCGGTGCGCGTGCTCGGCGTGGTCGACGAGGCCGAACGCGAGCGGCTGCTGCAGGGCGTGCCCATCGACGGCCAGCCCTGTGCCTTCAAGAGCATCGAAGACGGCGGCGGCGAAGGCGCCAACCGCTGGTACCGCGTGGTCATCACCGAAGGTCGCAACCGCGAGGTGCGCAAGCTCTTCGAGGCGGTGGGCCATGCGGTCAGCCGGCTGATCCGCGTGCGCTACGGCTCGGTGGTGCTGCCGCGCGGCTTGCGCCGCGGCTTGTGGGTCGACCTGGACGAAGTCGACGTGTGGACGCTGCGCCGCATGACGCGGCCGGCGCCGCGCCCCGCGGGCGACGGTGGCGAGCCTGCAGGGCCGCGCGCCGATGCCGAGCGACGCGGCCGCCGCGGCGGCCGCAAGGGTCGCAACGACCGCCGTCGCGACGGCGACCGCCCGCCGCGCATCGAGGGCGGACTGCCCTACGAACGCCCCGAACGCGCTCCGCGCCCCGAGCCTGGCGAAGGTGGCCCGATCCCCAACCCGCTGCAGCAGACCTTCGACAAGCGCGCCATCCAGCAGGCGCGGGCGCAGCGCGAGATCAACGAGGACGGTCCGATTCCGAATCCGCTGCAACAGACCTTCGACAAGCGCGCATTCCAGCAGGAGCGCACGCGCCGCGTCGAGTACAGCGAAGACGGCCCGATCCCGAACCCGCTGCAGCAGACCTACGACAAGCGCTTCGTGCAGAAATCGCCGGGCGGGCCGAGCCTGGGCCGCGGCGGCAAGAAGAAGGGCGGCGGGGGTGGCGGCGTGCCGCGCCAGCCCGACCCGATGCAGACCGCGGTGGGCTACATCGGCGCCGATGCCTTCACGCGCAAGTCGGCGGCCGGCCGCGGCGGCCGACCGGGCGGCGGCAAACCCCCCGGTCGCCGGGGTGGCGGTGGCGGCGGGCGAGGGCGTTGATCCAAGTTAGATCGAAGTTCGATCGCAAGCCGCCGCGCTAGAATGTAAAGCTTTGCCAAGTCCTTGATTCAGGAGAGATTTTTCATGGCCACCGAACGCACCCTGTCGATCATCAAGCCCGATGCCGTGGCGAAGAACGTGATCGGCCAGATCTACGCCCGCTTCGAAGCCGCGGGGCTGAAGATCGTCGCGGCGCGCATGGCGCAGCTGTCGCGCGCCGAAGCCGAGGCCTTCTATGCCGTGCACAAGGAACGTCCCTTCTTCAACGACCTGGTGAAATTCATGATCTCCGGGCCGGTGATGATCCAGGTGCTCGAAGGCGACAACGCCATCGCGCGCAACCGCGAGCTGATGGGTGCCACCGACCCGAAGAAGGCCGAGAAGGGCAGCATCCGTGCCGACTTCGCCGACAGCATCGATGCCAACGCGGTGCACGGCTCCGACGCCGCCGAGACGGCCGCGGTGGAGATCGGCTTCTTCTTCCCCGGCATGGGCATCTACAGCCGCTGAACACGGCGCACGGGGCATGGCTGCGGTCAACCTACTCGACTTCGATCTGGCCGGCCTGGCCGCCTACTGCGACGGCCTCGGCGAGAAGCGTTTTCGTGCCCAGCAGCTGTTCCGCTGGCTTCACCAGAAGGGCGAGAGCGATTTCACGTGCATGTCGGACCTGGCGCGCTCGTTGCGCGACCAGTTGGCCGGCGTGGCCGAGGTGCGTGCGCCGGCGCTGATCAGCGAGCAGGCCTC
>CAYUPF010000063.1:0-21003 GCA_964446545.1 uncultured Rubrivivax sp. | reverse complement strand
CGGTCGCGTTGTCGAGCGTCGCGCCCTGGAAGCTGGCGCGCTCGAGCACCGCGCCGTTCCATTGGCTGCCGCTGAGGTCGAGGTGGTCGAACACGACGCCGGAATAGATGCCGCCGGAGAAGTCGTGCCCCGGCCGGCCCTGAACGGTCTGCAACTGCTCGGTGCAGGCGGCGATGTTGGCGCCGGCCATGTCGAGCAGGTTCCATTGCGCGACGAACTCGCAGGTCATCGTCGTGCGCTGGAAGCGCGTTCGACAGCTGCGCGAAGGATCGAGCTTCAGCGGCGCGTCGCCGAAGATCGTGCTGGCGCTGCCGGTGCTGTCAGAGAAGTCGGTGCACGGCAGGTTCGCGTAGCTCAGGTACGTGCTGCCGTTGAACCTGGCGCCGTTGAAGCACGCGCTGTCGAGGTTCGCGAAGCTGAAGTCGTTCGGCTGCGCGGGGTTGCCGCTGTCGACGAAGGTCGCATCGGTGAAGTCGGCGCCGGTCAGGTCGGCGCCGATGAACATCGCGCCTTTCAGGGTTGCACCCCTGAAATTCGCGTCCTGCAGGTTCATCCGCGAGAAGTTGGGGAACGACAGCGTCGTGTTCGCAAATTGCCTGCCGTGTGCGGGACAGGTACCTTGCGCTTGCGCGGCGCTCGCCGCTGCCGCGCAGAGCACGACGGCCGCCAGCGTGCGCAACGCGCCGCGGCGAACGATGCCGTTCAGGGAAGCGACCACACCACCTCCGAGCCGGAATGGAACAGCGCGCGGCCGTCGTCGGTGACCTTGAGGTACGCGCCGGGGTGCGAAGTGTCGATGCACCCGCCGCGGTCCCCGAACAGGCAGAAGCTGCCGTCGTAGCCCATCGTCACCGAATCGTTGAAGCCCATGCCGTTCTGCGCCGAGCACCAGATGTACGCAAACGTCGGCCATGCCCCCAGGCACAGGTTGCCGTCGGTCTGCATCACCAGCGCGTATTTGCCGTTGGCGGAGATGCGCGACTCGGACCGCGTGGCGGTGTGGCCGAGCGATTGGCCCGACGCGAGGATGTCGTTCGGCGGTCGGTCGAGGTTCACGATCTGCGCCGCGCCGCCGCCGAAGCCCGAACCGCCGGCGGCGCCGGTGCAGTTGGGATTGGCTCCGCCGCCGCCGTTGGCGCCAGGACGGCCGGGCGCGCCGAGATAGACGGCGTCACCGAGAGACGGCGCGGTCGAGCTGCCGCGCAGCGCGATGCCGATCGACGGGCCGCCGTTGCCGCCGGCACCGCCGGCGCCGGCGCCGCCCTGGCCGCCGTTGCCGCCGCGCCCGCTCGGGCCTGGGCACTTCGACGAACCTACGGTGACGGTCTGCGCCGTGCGGCCGTCGCCGCCATTGCCGCCGGCGCCGCCGACCCCGCCACTGCCGCCCACGCCGCCGTCGCCGCCGCTCGCCGACACGATCGCGACCTGTGCGGCGTCGAACGCAATGCTCGAGTCGCCGAGCAGCAGCGCGATCGACGCGCCGCCCTGCCCGCCGCCG
Source organism: uncultured Rubrivivax sp. (assembly GCA_964446545.1). Classification (GTDB taxonomy): domain Bacteria; phylum Pseudomonadota; class Gammaproteobacteria; order Burkholderiales; family Burkholderiaceae_C; genus Rubrivivax. The sequence continues at coordinate 19,505 of CAYUPF010000063.1, read as the reverse complement.
TTGCCACCGTTGCCGCCGCAGCCGCCGCCACCGCCGCCGCCGGCCGGGACGCCGTCGACGAACTCGGAGTGAATGCCGTCCGGGAAGCCGACGCAGAGGCCGCCGGAGCTGCCGCCGCCACCGCCGCTACCGACGTCGCCGACACCGCCGCTGCCGCCGGCGCCCGGCGCCCAGCCTGCCAGCGAGATCGTTCCCCACAGGTCGTCGCTGGCTGCGCCGCCGCTGCCGCTGCACGCGCCAGCGCTGCCCGGCTGGCCGCTCTTGCCGCTGTAGTCGTCGCCGAACACCGGGCTGGTGCAGTAGTTGCCGCCCCAGCTTCGTGTTCCGCCGTCGCCGCCGGCGACCGCGCCGCTCGGATTGCCTTGGCGACCGACAGAGCTGTCGAGGTTCGGATACTGGCAGTAGCAGGTGACGAAGCAGATCGGCGTGTAGCCCCGCAGCCCATCTCCGCCTTGCCCGCCGTGGCCCGCGCTGGGTGGCCCCGCCGACGGACACGCCGGCCCGCCGGCGGCACCGTCGCGCGCGTGCGCGGGCTGGCCGGCGCCACCGGGTTGCGCAGGTGTCGTTGTGCCGTCGGCGCCGTCGCCGGCGTTGCCGGCGACGAGCATCGACCGCGTCAAGGTCACGCCCTTGCTGTTGGCGAGCGCCATCGCGATGCTCGCGGTGCCGAGCGTTTCCTCGTTCTTGCCGATCACGACGAGGCCGTGCACGACGGTCGGCGTGTCGATCGCGCTGCCGGCGATCGCCGCCGTTGCGGGCGCAGGGCTGGCCTGAATCGTCGTGCGGTAGCCGCGGTCGGGATCGCCGCCGAAGCGGCAGCCGCCATAGACGCTGACGCCGTCACGCAGCTTGATCGTCGCGCTGGTCGGGTACAGGCCGTAGCGCACGAGCACGGCGCAGCCGCTGCCGGCGCAGTTGTCGATGCCGCGCTGGATCGTCTTGCACGCGTTCGACGGATCGCCGCCGCAGGTACCGGTGTCACTGCCTTGCGTCGAGACCAAGACAGTGCTCTTCACGCCGTGGAGGTTGGCGCCGTCGCAGGCGGCGCTCGCGTCGGCGACCAGGCCGGGTCGCCGCTCGCCGTCGCCACCGCCGCAGCCGGCGAGCAACGCCGACGCTGCGAGCACGAGCCACGACACCGCGCGCCGGGCGAGCGATCGTGTGTCGAGGAAGCTGTGCATCGTTGTCGACCCCTTGATGCGGCGAGTACAGCGCCGGCGCGGTGTGCACATCGCGGTCCTTTCGTGGCCGCGGTGTGGCGCTTGCGTGGCCGCTCGCGCCGGGGCGTGGTCACAGCGTCGATCGCGGACAATCGCGCTGCCCGATGGGGCGTCTAGAGGTGCATTGAAGATTCCGAAGAATCCAGCGTCGCTGGCGCGCATCGAACTGGACGTGCCGAACCAGCGACTTCTGTGGGGCCAGCGCACGATCGCGTTGACGCCGAAGGCCTTCCTGCTGCTGCGCGCGTTGGCCGAGCGACCGAACCGGTTGATCTCGAAGGAGGAGTTGCTGGCCGTCGCATGGAGCGGCGTCGTCGTCGAGGAAGGACAGGTGCGGCAGTTCATCGGCGAGCTGCGCCGGCTGTTGTCGGACGATGCGCGCTCGCCACGCTTCATCGAGACGGTGCGTGGGCGCGGCTACCGCTTCATCGGCGACATCACGCTGCGCCGCGACGGCGCGCGGCGCAACGGCGGGCCGCCATCGGCGCCGTCTCATGCACATCCGGCCGAGCTGGCGCCGCACTTCGTCGGCCGCGACGCCGAACTGGCCCGATTGCGCGAGGCCTACGCCAGGGCCGCAGCGGGGCAGCGCCAAGTCGTCGTCATCGGCGGCGAAGCGGGCATCGGCAAGAGCGCGCTGGTCGATGCGTTCGTCGCACAGCTTCAGCCGCCGCGCGTCGCGCGCGGTGAATGCGTCGAGCTGCACGGTGCCGGCGAGCCGTACCTGCCGGTTCTCGAAGCGCTCGGCCGGCTGTGCCGGCAACCCGACGGCACCGGCGTCGTCGCACGGTTGCGGCGGCACGCGCCGCTGTGGCTGCTGCAGCTGCCCGGGCTGCTCGACGACGCCGAGCACGCCGCGCTGCAGCTCAAGGTCGCGGGCAGCGGCGCGCAGCGCATGCTGCGCGAGATGGTCGAGGCGATCGAAGCCATCGCCGCGGAGGAGCCGCTGGTGCTGGTGTTCGAGGACATGCACTGGAGCGATCGAGCGACCGTCGAGGGGCTCGCGCTGCTGGCGCGGCGGCGCGAACCGGCTCGGCTGTTGGTCATCGCGACCGCGCGACCGGAGGGCCATCCACTGACGCTGCTGCGCCAGGACCTGTCGTCGCACGGCCTCGGCATCGAGCTGCCGCTCGGCCGCTTGTCGGCTGACGCGGTGCACGGCTACCTCGAGCGGCGCGTGCCGGCACGTGCCGACGAGCTGGCGCCGGCGCTGTACCGGCATTCGCTCGGCCATCCGCTGTTCATGGTGCACGTCGCCGACGATCTGGAACGGCCGGGCTCGGCGCTGGTACCGGGCGGCCTGCGCGAGTTGATCGAGGCGCAACTCGCACGGCTGGCGCCAGCGCAGCAGGAGGCGCTGGAAGCCGCGAGCGTCGCCGGCGCCGAGTTCGCCGCCGCGAGCGTGGCCGCGGCATTGCGCGACGATCCCGAGCGCACCGAACGCACGCTCGAAGCACTCGCCCGGAGCGGGAACTTCATCGAAGCGTGCGGCCTGGCCGAATGGCACGACGGCACGCTCAGCGGGCATTACGCGTTCCGCCATGACCTACACCGCGAGACGCTGTATCGCCGGCTCGGCGCCGCGCGCCGCGCACAGTGGCACAAGCGCATCGGCGAGCGCCTCGCGCTCGCGCACGGCGGGCGTGCCGGCGAGATCGCCGCCGAGCTGGCGATGCACTTCGAGCAGGCGCGCGATGCCGGCCGCGCCGCGCGGCACTACCGCGCAGCCGGCGAGAACGCACTCGGCCGCTATGCCTACGACGAGGCGCTGGCACACGTCGAGAAGGGGCTGACGCTGATCGGCGAACAGGCGAGCGGCGGCGAACGCGACCGCACCGAGCTGCTGCTGCGCCTGACGCAGGGCGCTGCGCTGCTGCCGATCCGGGGCTTCGGCTCGGCCGAAGTCGAGGGCACCTATGGCCGTGCACAGGCGCTGTGCGTGCAAGTCGACGACACCGACGCGCTCGTTCCGGTACTGTCCGGCATGTGGAATGTGCACATGACGCGAGCGGCCTTCGCGCCGGCGCGCGAGGTCGCCGAGCAGTTGCTGTCGCTGGCGCAGGGCGAGCGCACGCCCGCCGTCTCGATGGTGGCCGGCAACGCGATGGCGCAAGTGCTGTGGTTGACCGGCGAGCTGGTGCCGGCGCTGCAACATGCCGAGAACACGCTGGCGCTGTACGACCCGGGCCGGCATTGCGCACTGGCGGCGCAGTACGGCGAGGATCCGGGTGTCCTGGCCTCGACCGTCGCGGCGAGCACGTGCTGGTTGCTCGGCCATCCGGATGCCGCGATGCGCCATCTCGATCGCGGGCTCGAGCTGGCGCGGTCGCTCGACCATCCATTCAGCGTCGTGCAGCAGCTTTGGGTCGACGCAAGGCTGCGTCTGGAGGCTGGCGATCTCGAACGACTCGAGGCGACGACCGACGAGCTGCTGCAGCTGTGCAGCCGCAACGACTTTCCGCTGCACCGCGCCGGCGGCCGGCTGTTGCGCGCCGCGGCGCTGTCACGCCGCGGAAGGCATGCCGAAGCGCTGGCACTGGCCGATCGGGGGTTGGGCGAGTGGCGCGACCTGTGGCTGCTGCTGCTGCCGTACCAGCTCGCCGTGACGGCGATGATCCACGCGGCGAGCGAGCGCGTCGCCGAATCGCTAACCTTGCTCGACGAAGCGCTCGCGACGGTGCAGCGCACCGCAGAGCGCTGGTACGAGGCGGAGCTGCATCGCCTTCAAGGCGAGGCGCTGCTGCGGCTGCCCGGCGGGGTGGCGCGCGCACGGACTTGCTTCGAGCGAGCGATCGAACTGGCACGACAGCAGCGGGCCAGGACGTTCGAGCTGCGCGCATCGTCGGATCTGGCACGCCTTCGGGCAAGGTGAGCGCGGCTGACGGTGCGTCGGCTCCCGTCGTCGCTGAGCGCTAGCCTCATTCGAGCATCCGTTGGCCGATGGCTGCTGTACTTTGAGACCAGTCCGCGGGGTGAGCCATACGCGACAACAGGCGTGCGTCCCGTTGCTCGATCGCGAATCCGAGTCAGACACCCAGTTGCCGCGCCGCCAGGTCCTTCATGATCTCTTCCGAGCCGCCGCCGATCATCATCACCTTGACCTCGCGGTAGATGCGTTCGCTCTTGGTGCCGCGCATGAAACCCATGCCGCCGAGGATCTGCACCGCCTGGTCGGCGCAGAACTGCATCGCCTGCGTGGACACCACCTTGGCCATGCAGGTGCGCGCGACCATCGCCGACGCCGGCCCCAGGCCCTGCTGCAGCCGCCACGCCAGGTCGTAGACCAAGGTGCGCGCGGTTTCCACGCGCGTGGCCATGTCCACCAGCTTGTGGCGGATCACCTGGCGCTCGGACAGCGGCGCGCCGAAGGTCTTGCGCTGTTGCGCCCAGTCCAGCGCCTCTTCGGTACAGGCTTCGGCATAGGCGCAGGCCAGCGCCGACATCAGCAGCCGCTCGTGGTTGAAGTTGTGCATGATGTATTTGAAGCCCGCGCCCTCCTCGCCGACCAGGTTGGCCGCCGGCACGCGGCAGTTCTCGAAGCGCAGGTGCGCAGTGTCGCTGGCCCACCAGCCCATCTTCTTCAGCGCGGTGCGCGAAAGCCCCGGCGTGTGGCCCTCGACCAGCAGCAGCGACACGCCGTTCGGTCCCTTGCTCGCCGGGTCGGTGCGCACCGCGACACTGATGAAGTCGGCGCGCAGGCCCGAGGTGATGAAGGTCTTCTCGCCGTTGACCACATAGTGATCCCCATCGCGGACTGCCGCGGTCTTCAGCGCCGCCACGTCGGAACCGCCGCCGGGCTCGGTGATCGCCAGCGCAGCGATCTTCTCGCCGCGCAGCACCGGCGGCACGACGCGGCGCTTCAGCGCCTCGCTGCCGTGCGCCACCACCGGTGGCAAGCCGATGCCGTGCGAGCCGAGACTGGCCTGCACGCCGCCGCAGCCGGCACGCGCCAGCTCCTCGGCCTGCACGATGGTGTAGAACAGGTCGGCCGGCGTGCCGCCATACTCTTCCGGATAGCCGACGCCGATCAGCCCGACATCGGCCGCCTTGCGGTACAGCTCGCGCGGGAAGCTGCCGGCCTCGTCCCAGTCGTTGACGTGGGGCGCGATCTCGCGATCGACGAACTGGCGCACGCTGCGGCGGAAATCATGGTGCGCATCGCTGAAGTAGTCGCTGCGCGGTGTCAGTTCGAAGAGCTGGCTCATCAGGCGAGAATAGCGCGAGTCGACGAATCAATCCCTATGGAGATCTGCTGATGACCCGTGCCTACAACTTCAGCGCCGGCCCGGCCGCGCTGCCCGAGACCGTGCTGCGCCAGGCGGCCGAGGAGATGCTCGACTGGCACGGCTCGGGCATGTCGGTGATGGAGATGAGCCATCGCGGCAAGGAGTTCATCGCTATCCATGCCGAGGCCGAGGGCCTGCTGCGCGAGTTGCTGTCCGTGCCGTCGAACTACAAGGTGTTGTTCATGCAGGGCGGCGCCATCGGCGAGAACGCGATCGTGCCGATGAACATGCTGCGCGGCAAGGCGGCGGCCGACTACATCGACACCGGCGAATGGTCGAAGAAGTCGATCAAGGAGGCCGGCAAGTACTGCAAGGTCAATGTCGCGGCCAGCAGCAAGGACAGCGGCTACACCAGCATCCCACCGCGCGACGGCTGGAAGCTCGACCCGAACGCGGCCTACGTGCACATCTGCAGCAACGAGACCATCGGCGGCGTCGAATACCACTGGACGCCCGATATCGGCGGCGTGCCGCTGGTGGCCGACATGTCCAGCGACATCCTGTCGCGGCCGGTCGACGTGGCCAAATACGGCCTGATCTACGGCGGTGCGCAGAAGAACATCGGCCCGGCCGGGCTGACCCTCGTCATCGTGCGCGAGGACCTGATCGGCCAGGCGCTGCCGGTCACGCCCTCGGCCTTCGACTACAAGCAGCAGGCCGACAACGACTCGATGCTGAACACGCCGCCCACCTACGCGATCTACATCGCCGGCCTGGTGTTCAGGTGGATCAAGGCGCAGGGTGGCTTGAAGGCGATGGAAGCGCACAACCGCGCCAAGGCCGCGCTGCTCTACGACTACCTGGACGCGACCGACTTCTACAGCAGCCCGGTGGCCAAGGTTGACCGTTCGCTGATGAACGTGCCCTTCAAGCTGAAGGACGAATCGCTGGACACGGCCTTCCTGAAGGGCGCGGAAGAGCGGCGCATGCTGCAGCTGAAGGGCCATCGCTCGGTCGGCGGCATGCGCGCGTCGATCTACAACGCGATGACGATGGAAGGCGTGAGCGCGCTGGTCACCTACATGAAAGAGTTCGAGGCCCGCCATGGCTGATCATCTGCAGATCCTGGTGCTGAATCAGATCTCGGCCAACGGCCTGAAGCGGCTGCCGGCTGAAACCTACGTGGTCGGCAAGGACATCGCCGCGCCGGACGCCGTGCTGCTGCGCTCCGCCGACATGCATGCGATGGACATCCCGGCCAGCGTCAAGGCCATCGCCCGCGCGGGCGCCGGCACCAACAACATCCCGGTGCCCGCCCTCAGCGCGCGTGGCGCGCCGGTGTTCAACGCGCCCGGTGCCAACGCCAATGCAGTGAAGGAGCTGGTGATCGCCGGCATGCTGCTGGCGGCACGCCACCTGCCCGCCGCACTGCGCTTCGTCGTCGCGCTCGACGCCAAGGCCGCCGACCTGGACAAGGTGGTGGAAGACGGCAAGAAGGCCTTCGCCGGCTACGAGCTGGTCGGACACACGCTGGGCATCGTCGGCCTGGGCAAGATCGGCTGCCTGGTGGCCGACGCCGCCATCAAGCTGGGCATGCAGGTGCTGGGTTACGACCCGGACATCACCGTCGACGCCGCCTGGAGCCTGCCGGCGCAGGTCAAGCGCGCCACCAGCGTGGCCGAGGTGCTGCGCGCCAGCGACTTCGTCACGCTGCACGTGCCGCTGGTCGCGGCCACGCGCCACCTGGTCAACGCCGACAACATCACGCAGATGCGCGCCGGCGCCGTGCTGCTGAACTTCTCGCGCGAAGGCGTGGTCGACGACGCCGCGGTGCTGGCCGCGCTGGCGGCCGGGCGGCTGGGTCACTACGTCTGCGACTTCCCCGGCGCGGCCCTGCACGGCCAGGCGCGGGTCATCGCGCTGCCGCACCTGGGTGCGTCCACGCGCGAGGCCGAAGAGAACTGCGCCGTGATGGTCATCGACCAGCTGCGCGACTACCTGGAAAACGGCAACGTGGTCAACGCCGTCAACTTCCCGCAGGTGAGCATGGCGCGCGAGGCCGCCTTCCGCGTGGCCATTGCCAATGCCAACGTGCCCAACATGCTGGGGCAGATCTCCACCGCGATGGCGCGCTCCGGGCTGAACATCCACAACATGGTCAACAAGTCGCGCGGCGAGATGGCCTACACGCTGGTCGACGTGGACAGCGCCGTCGGCGACGCGGTGCTGAACAGCCTGCGCGCCATCGACGGCGTGCTGTCGGTGCGCTACCTGCCGCAGCAGGGCTAGCATGGCGCGCAGGCGTCGGCCCCCTCCACGGCCGGCGGCTGCGCCCCCTTCCTCTGCCGATCCGCCCGCCGCGGCACCACCCGTCCGCCGGCGCGCGCCGTGGATCGCGGCGCTGGCGCTGCTGGTGCTCGCCGCAGGCTTCGGCCTGTGGCTGGCGCGCAGCCCGGCGCTTGCGCCCGCAGCGCCCGCGCCTTCGGTGGTCGCGGGGCCCGAGGCCAGCTACGTCGACAACGCGCAGTGCCTGGGTTGCCATCAGGCAGCGGCCACGGCCTGGGCCGGCTCGCACCATGCCAAGGCGATGGCGCCGGCGACGGCACACAGCGTGCGCGGCGACTTCGACGACACCCAGTTCCGCCACCAGGGTGTCACCAGCCGCTTCTTCCGCCGCGGCGACAAGTTCTTCGTCCACACCGACGGGCCCGACGGCACGCTGGCGGACTTCGAGATCCAGTACAGCTTCGGCCATGAGCCGCTGCAGCAGTATCTGATCGACATCGGCAACGGCCGGCTGCAGCCGCTGCAGATCGCCTGGAACACGCGCGAGCGCAAGTGGTTCCATCTGCTGCCGCACGAAAAGGCGCCGCCCGGCGACGTGCTGCACTGGACCGGCCGCTACCAGACCGGCAACACCATGTGCATCGCCTGCCACACCACCGGCTTCGACAAGCGCTACGACGCGCAGGCCGACCGCTTCGATTCGCAGTGGCACGAAGTGAACGTCTCCTGCCAGTCCTGCCACGGGCCGGGCTCGCTGCATGTGGCCTCGCCCCAGCAGCGCGGACAGCTGGCGGACCTGAAGACGCCGCACAAGCAGGTGGAGGTCTGCGCCGCCTGCCATTCACGCCGCGCCGAATTGACGGCCACGCCGGTGCCGGGCCAGCCGCACCTGGACCACTACCTGCCCAGCCTGCTGCGCGAGGGCCTGTACCACGCCGACGGCCAGCAGCTCGACGAGGTCTTCGTCGTCGGCTCGTTCCGCCAAAGCAGGATGTACCGCGTGGGCGTCAGCTGCAGCAACTGCCACGAGCCGCACAGCGCCAAGCCGCGGCTGCCGGGCAATGCGCTATGCCTGCAGTGCCACCAGACACCGGCCAACCCGGCTTTTCCCAGCGCCGCCGGCAGCTACGACACGCCGCAGCACCATCATCACGCCAGCGGTTCGGCGGGTGCGCAGTGCACCGCCTGCCACATGCCGGCCAAGAACTACATGATCGTGCAGCCGCGGCCGGACCACAGCATGCGCATTCCGCGGCCCGACCTGTCGGTGGCGCTGGGCACGCCCAATGCCTGCAACCAGTGCCATGACGACAAGACGCCGCAGTGGGCGGCCGACGCGGTGACGCGCTGGTACGGCACGCCCAAGCGCCCGCCGCACTATGGCGAGGTGTTCGCGGCGGCGCGGCGCGCCGCCGCCGGAGCGCCGCAGTCGCTGGCCACGCTGGCGGCTGACGCCGCGATGCCGCCGATCGTGCGCGCTACCGCGCTGGACATGCTGCGCGGCCAGGCCGCCGGCGTCGATCAGCGCGTCGCCGCCACGCACGACGCCGATGCCGAAGTGCGCGCCGCCGCCGCGGCCAGCCTGGAAGACATCCCCGCCTCGCTGCGCGTGCCGACCTTGGCGCCGCTGCTGAAGGACCCGGTGCGTGCGGTGCGCATCGCCGCGGCGCGCAGCCTGGCGCCGCTGCCGCACGAACAGTTCGACGCGAACACGCGGCAGGCCTTCGACGCGGCGCTGGCCGAATACGTGGCGGCGCAGAAGGTGGCACTGGACATGCCCGGGCCGAACCTGAACCTGGCGGTGCTGTATTCGCGCACCGGCCGCGATGCCGAGGCCGAAGGCGCCTATCGCGCGGCGCTGAAGATCGACCCGGACTTCACGCCCGCGCGCGCCAACCTGGCGCAGTTCTATGCCGAGCGCAACCGCCTGCCCGACGCCGAGCAGGTGTTGCGCGACGGCCTGCAGCGCGAGCCGGGCATCGGCGAGCTTCAATATTCGCTGGGCCTGCTGCTGGCCGAGCAGCAACGGCTGCCCGAAGCCGCCGACGCGCTGGACAAGGCCGCGAAGCTGCTGCCGCAGCGCGCCCGCGCGCACTACAACCTGGGCCTGGCGCGCCAGCAGCTGGGGCAGCCCAAGCCGGCCGAAGCGGCCCTGCGTAGGGCGCGAGAGCTGGAACCTTCGGACCCAGCCATCGCCTACGCGCTGGCCGTGTTCTACGCCCAGCAGGGGCGGCGCGCCGACGCGCTGCGCGAGGCCGAGGCGCTGCAACAGCTGCAGCCCGGCAATGCGCAGGCGGCACAGCTGGTGCAAAGGCTGCGCCAGGGCCCATGAAAAAAGGGCGGCTTCGTCGAAGCCGCCCTCCGCTGCCGTGATGACCGTGCTCAGTTGAGCTCGTCGTCCTTCCAGGCCTTGACGCCGCCGATCGACAGGCCGGCCTCGATGCCGGCCTTGGTCAGCGTCAGGGTCTGCACGTCGCCCCCCGCCGAGGCGCCCTGGCCGCCGCCGCCGCCCTTGTCACCGGCCGCCGCGCCGGCGGTCACGCCACCGGTCGCTCCCCAGCCATTGGCGACGAAGTCATCCATCGCCTTGGCCGTCTTGAAGATCACCAGCACGTCGTTCTCGACGGCGCCGAGTTGGAAGCCCGCGCTGGCACCGCCGAGCTTCATGAAGGTGTTCTTCTTCGTCTTGTTGTCGTGCACCACGCCCGTGCCACCGCTGCCGCCGATGATGAAGCTGACACCGTAGGTGGTGAACACCGCGTAGCCCGGCACCTAGGCGAGCGTCGCCTTGAGGTCAGGCTGCTTGGCCTTGAACCTTTCCAGCGCGGCCGCGGTGGCCTTCAGCGCCTCGGCCTGTTTTTCCGCCTTGGTTGCTGCGAAGGCATTGCCGGCGATCAGCGTCAACGACAGCGCGCCGATGCCAAGGATTCTTGATAACTTCATGGACCTTCTCCTGTGGGTGTGCGCTGACGCACGATGTTGGTTGATCTCTTCCCGTCCATAGACACCGCTTTGCGGCGCCTTGGGTGCATGCCATCGAGCCTTGCCGCGATGGCACGGCCACGATTGTGGCCGATCCTCAACGCCTTGCGTCGCGCCGGCGTTGACACGCGCAGCGTTCAGAAAGCCGGCGGCGGGTGCTTGGCCGAGGCTGCCGAGCGGGCCACCAGCTCCCGCCCAGCACCGGCAAGAGCAGCACCGACAACACCCGCGGCACCGGGCAGCGCGGCCGCCAACCGCGTGCCGATGCTCTGCGCGCGCACGCCGTCAGCAGCAGCAGGAAGGCCGGCACCGGCAGCGCCGTCGTCAGGTCGTGGGTGGTGGCCGTCGGGTGGAACTTGACGCCGGCGCCGACGAAGAAGAAGGGGACGAACCAGGGGCGCCAGCACGGCCGCGGCCACGACCCGGAAGACGGGGTGCAGGTTCGACATGTTCGGCGTGCTCTGGCGGCGCGAGGTCCCGGGCGCGATTTTGCCGCTCGGTCCAGATCGTGCTCGCGCTCGGCTCCGGCGGCCTCGGGCATCAGCCCTGCGCCGGACTGCAAGCGCATGCACAATGCCTCGGATCATCGACACAGGAGCGCATGCATGGACACTCGCACCGTCCCCAAGCCGCCGGCCCACGCCTTCGCCCGCACGCGCAAGCGCTTGCGCACCGCGTCCGGCCGCGAGGCACAGTTCTTCTCGCTGCCCGAGCTGGCGAAGACCTATCCGAACATCAAGCGGCTGCCGGTGTCGATCCGCATCGTGCTCGAATCGGTGCTGCGCAACTGCGACGGCAAGAAGATCGGCGCCGAGCAGGTGGAGCAGCTGGCCAACTGGCAGCCGAATGCCCCGCGCAGCGACGAGATCCCCTTCGTCGTCGCGCGCGTGGTGCTGCAGGACTTCACCGGCGTGCCGTTGCTGGTGGACCTGGCGGCGATGCGCAACGTCGCCGCCGACATGGGCCGCGACCCAAAGACCATCGAGCCGCTGGTGCCGGTGGACCTGGTGGTCGACCACTCGGTGATGGTCGACCACTACGGCACCAAGAACGCGCTCGACCTGAACATGAAGCTGGAGTTCCAGCGCAACCAGGAGCGCTACCAGTTCATGAAGTGGGGCATGCAGGCCTTCGACACCTTCGGCGTCGTGCCGCCCGGATTCGGCATCGTGCACCAGGTGAACCTGGAGTACCTGGCGCGCGGCGTGCACAAGGGCAAGGATGGTGTGGTCTACCCCGACACGCTGGTCGGCACCGACAGCCACACGACGATGATCAACGGCATCGGCGTGGTCGGCTGGGGCGTCGGCGGCATCGAGGCCGAGGCCGGCATGCTGGGCCAGCCGGTGTACTTCCTGGCGCCGGACGTGGTGGGCATGAAACTCAGCGGCCAGCTGCGCGAGGGCTGCACCGCCACCGACCTGGTGCTCACCGTCACCGAACTGCTGCGCCAGCACAAGGTGGTGGGCAAGTTCGTCGAGTTCTTCGGCGCCGGCACGCGCACGCTGGCCGTGCCCGACCGCGCAACCATCGCCAACATGGCGCCGGAATACGGCGCGACGATGGGATTCTTCCCGGTGGACGAGCGCACCATCGACTACTTCCGCGGCACCGGCCGCAGCAAGGCCGAGATCGAGGCCTTCGAGGCCTACTTCAAGGCACAGCAACTGTTCGGCGTGCCCGACGAGGGCGAGATCGACTACAGCCAAGTGATCGAGCTCGACCTGGGCACGGTCGCGCCGTCGCTGGCCGGGCCGAAGCGGCCGCAGGACCGCATCACGCTGACCGACGTGTCGGCGAAGTTCGGCGAGCTGTTCAGTGCGCCGATGGCCGACAACGGCTTCAACCAGCCCGCGGAAAAGCTGGGCTTGCGCTACGCGGTGCGCGGCAACGGAGAGCCGGGCGGCGAAGCCGCAGCGGTGAAACCGGGCGCGCCGCGCGCCGTGGTGGAAATGACCGGCAACCGGCCCACCAATGCGAGCGCCCGTGGCCGCGTCGCAGCCGCCGTGCCGGCGGGCCTGAACATCGGCAACGGCGACGTGCTGATCGCGGCCATCACCTCATGCACCAACACCTCGAACCCGAGCGTGCTGCTGGCCGCCGGGCTGCTGGCCAAGAAGGCGGTGGAAGCCGGGCTGAAGGTGCAGCCGCACGTCAAGACCTCGCTGGCACCGGGCTCGCGCGTCGTCACCGAATATCTGGAAAAGACCGGGTTGCTGCCCTACCTGGAAAAGCTGGGCTTCAACCTGGCCGGCTACGGCTGCACCACCTGCATCGGCAATGCCGGCGACCTGGCACCGGCCATCAACGAAGCCATCACCGGCAACGACCTGGTCTGCGCCGCCGTGCTGTCGGGCAACCGCAACTTCGAGGCGCGCATCCACCCCAACCTGAAGGCCAACTTCCTGGCCAGCCCGCCGCTGGTGGTGGCCTATGCCATTGCCGGCAACATGACGGTGGACCTGATGACCCAGCCGCTGGGCGCCGGCAAGAAGGGCAAGCCGGTCTACCTGGGCGACGTCTGGCCGAGCAGTGACGAGGTGCATGCGCTGCTGAAGTTCGCGATGAACCCGAAGGTCTTCCGCGAGAACTACCAGAACGTGGCCGCCAACCCGGGCAAGCTGTGGACCGCGATCAAGGGCGTGCAGGGCCAGGTCTACGACTGGCCGAAGAGCAGCTACATCGCGCAGCCGCCCTTCTTCCAGGGCTTCACGCTCGCGCCGAAGCCGCTGGAAGCCGGCGTCAAGGGCGCGCGCATCATGGCGCTGTTCGGCGACTCGATCACCACCGACCACATCTCGCCGGCCGGTGCCATCAAGGAAGCCTCGCCCGCCGGCCAGTACCTGCTGGCGCAGGGCGTGCGCAAGGCCGATTTCAACAGCTACGGTTCACGCCGCGGCCATCACGAGGTGATGATGCGCGGCACCTTCGCCAACGTGCGCATCAAGAACCTGATGATCCCGGCAGGCCCGGACGGCTCGCGCGAGGAAGGCGGCGTCACGCTGTACCAGCTGGATTCGAAACGCGGCACGGGTACCGCGGGCGACAAGCTGTTCATCTACGACGCCGCGATCAACTACATGGAAGCCGGCGTGCCGACGGTGGTCTTCGCCGGCGAGGAATACGGCACCGGCTCCAGCCGCGACTGGGCCGCCAAGGGCACGATGCTGCTGGGCATCAAGGCGGTGGTGGCGAAGAGCTTCGAGCGCATCCACCGCAGCAACCTGGTGGGCATGGGCGTGCTGCCGCTGCAGTTCAAGGGCAGCGACACCTGGCAGTCGCTGGGGCTGACGGGCAGCGAGACCATCGACGTCGAACTCGCGCCGCAGATCGTGCCGCAGAGCGACGCCACGCTGGTGATCACCGCCGCCGACGGCACGCAGCGGCGCGTGATGGTGACGCTGCGCATCGATACGCCGATCGAGGTCGACTACTATGTGCACGGCGGCATCCTGCCCTATGTATTGAGGCAGTTGCTGGCTGCATGAACCCCAAGAGGAGACGAGCCGTGATCAAGGTCAGTGTGATGTACCCCCACAAGGAAGGCGCCCGGTTCGACCACGCCTATTACCGCGACAAGCACATGCCGCTGGTCAAGGCGAAGATGGGCGATGCCTGCAAGTTCTACACGGTGGACAAGGGCCTGGCCGGCGGCGCGCCCGGTGCGCCGCCGGCCTATGTGGGCATGTGCCATATCTACTGCGACTCGGTCGAGTCCTTCCAGGCCGGCATGGGGCCGCACATGAAGGAGATCATGGGCGACATCCCCAACTACACCGACATCGCGCCGGTGATGCAGGTCAGCGAAGTGGTGGTCGGGCAGTAGCCGACCCCTGCTTCATCAGGCCGCTACGGCGGCCTCGGCGCGCGGATAGTCGGTGTAGCCCTTCTCGCCCGGCGTGTAGAAGGTCGCGGGGTCCGGCGCGTTCAGCGGCAGCCCGGCCTTCATGCGCTCGATCAGGTCCGGGTTCGCCAGCCAGGCGCGGCCGAAAGCCACCAGGTCGCCGCGGCCGTCCTTCAGCACCTGCTCGGCGCTGCTGCGGTCCAAGCCCCCCGAGGCGATGAAAGTGCCACCGAAGGCCGAGCGCAGCCTGGCCTTGAAGGCGGCCGGCACTTCGGGCGCGCCCAGCGCCGAATGGTCGACCAGGTGCAGGTAGGCCAGCTTCAGCGCACCGAGTTCGCGCGCCAAGGCCAGGTACTGCTCCTCGACGCCGTCGAAGGCACCGGTGCCGTTGAAGGCGCCATAGGGCGACAGGCGGATACCCACGCGATCGGCGCCGATCGCGGCCACCGTGGCACGCGCCACCTCGAGCACGAAGCGGTTGCGCTGTTCGGCCGAGCCGCCGTAGGCGTCGTCGCGGGTGTTGACGTTGGCGTTGAGGAACTGCTCCAGCAGGTAGCCGTTGGCCGCGTGCAGTTCCACGCCGTCGAAGCCGGCTTCGACGGCCAGTTGGGCCGCGTGCACGTACTCGGCGGTCGCGTGCTCGATGTCCTCGGCGCTCATCGCCTGAGGCGGGGTGTGCGGCTGCATGCCTTGGCTGTCGGTATACATCTCGCCGGCCAGCGCACTCGCCGCGGGACCAACGACCCTGGCGCCGGCCGGCAGGTTGGCCTGGTGCGCGACACGGCCGGTGTGCATCAGCTGCACGAAGATCCTGGCGCCCTGCGCATGCACGGCGTCGGTGACACGGCGCCAGCCGGCCACGTGATCCGCATTGAACAGCCCCGGGATGCGCGCATAGCCCAGCCCGTTGGGCGAGGGCGAGGTGCCCTCGGTGACGATCAGGCCGGCACTGGCGCGCTGCGCGTAGTACTGGGCCATCAGTGGGTTGGGCGTGTTGCGCTCGACGGCGCGGCTGCGCGTCAGCGGCGCCATTACGACGCGGTTCTTCAGTTGCAGGGAAGGACTGGTGAAAGCTTGGAACAGCATGGTCGGGCTCCTGAGTGGGTTGGGTCGAAAAAGACTTGTTTTGGACCAAAAGGTCAAAAATGAGTTGAAGAAAAGCGCGCCGCGGCGCGCCGATGTCTGACTAAACGGGTCATCCGCTGTCCAGCACGGCCAGCGCCAGGTCGACCGTGCGCTGCAGCCGCGCCGCGCCGAATTCGGCCCGCGCGTTGACACGCAGGCCGGCCATCAACGCCAGCAGCAGATCGGCCAGGGCGGCCGAAGGCGCGGTGTTGCGCACCGAACCGTCCTTCTGCCCGCGCTCGACGGCGGCGCGCAGCAGCTCGTGCGACGCGGCCCACTTGGCGCGCAGCGTCTGCACGATCAGCGCGTCGTCCACGGCTTCGAGCAGGCCCGAAGCGACGATGCAGCTCCTGTCCGCGGCTTCGGTGCTGTCGCACTTGCCGACCACGTGATCGAAGAAACGCTCCACCGCCGCGCGTCCGTTGGCGGCGGCCTGCATCTGCGCATGCACCGCCTGATAGCGCGCGCTCGAACAATCGAGCGACTTCAGGTACAGCGCGCGCTTGTCGCCGAAGCAGTTGTACAGGCTCTGCTTGCCCAACCCGGTCGCGTCCAGCAGCATCGCCAGCGACGTGCCCTGGTAACCGTGCGAGGTGAAGAGGTCGGCGACCTCGTCGAGCACCTGCGCTTCACTGAACTGCTTTTCGCGAGCCATGCGCGCACTCTAAACTTATTTGACCATTCAGTCAACTATCAGCGGCGCAGCGCCAGGCGCTGGCGAAGGCCTGGGCGTGGGTCGCCACTTCCCGCGGCGTGGCGCCGGGCTTGTACAGCGCCGAACCGAGGCCGAAGCCGCTGGCGCCCGCCGCCGCGTAGGCCGCCAGGTTCTGCGGCGTGATGCCGCCCACCGGCAGGAACAACGTGTCGCTCGGGAACACCGCGCGCAGCGCCTTCAGCACCGCCGGCGTCAGCAGCTCGGCCGGAAAGAGCTTCAGCGCATCGGCGCCGGCCGCCAGCGCGGCAAAGCCTTCGCTGGGCGTGGCGATGCCCGGCGCGCAATACAGGCCGCAAGACTTGGCGGCGCGGATCACGTGCGCGTCGCCATGCGGCATGACGATCAGCCGCCCGCCCGCCTGGGCCACCGCATCCACCTGCGCCGCGCTCATCACCGTGCCCGCACCGACCAGGCAGCGCGTGCCCAGCTCGCGCGCCAGCAACTCGATGCTGTGCAGTGGCCGCGGCGAATTCAGCGGCACCTCGATAATGCGAAAGCCGGCTTCCGCCAGCGCCAGGCCCACCGGCACGGCCTCGTCGGGCGTGATGCCGCGCAGGATGGCGATCAACGGCAGTTCGGCCAGGTGCTCACGCATGCGTTTCTCCTCGGCACAGTGCCGCCTGCATGGCGATCTGCCACAGGCCGGCCGCGGCCGCACCTTCTCCGGCGGTCTGCGAGCTGCGATCGAACAGCGCCAGCGCGCGGCGGTAGCGCGCGCACAGCGCCGCGTCGCCGACCAGCACCGGCTCCACGCCGTCATCGTCCGCCAGCGCGCAGCGCAGTTCCTCGCCGACCAGCAGGCCCGACAGGTAGTCCAGGCTGGCGCCGGCACGCAGTTGGCCGCCCAGCACCAGCGCGCGCGCCGAGAACAGCAGCGCCGTCGCGCCGGCCGCACCCGCGGCCCGCACAGCAGCCACGCCGCGATCGAAGGCCTCGTCGCAGGCGGGGCCGCCGCCGGCCTCGCGCGCCGGCCGGCCGAGGATCGAGTGATCACGCAGCAGCGCGAACAGCTCGCCGGTCATGTAGGTGTGGAAGACGACGATGCGCCCGGCGTCCACGCGCACCCATTTGCTGTGCGTGCCCGGCATCACCAGCCGCGCACGCTCGGTCAACGCCGGCTGCAGTCCGAGCAGGCCGACGACCTGCGTCTCCTCGCCACGCATCACGTCGGGCCGAGGGCCGGCCAGGCGCACGCCGGGCACGATGTGCAGCATCACGCCCGGCAGCGCCTCGAAACGCAGCAGCTGCGCCGCCAGCGCCGCCGCATCGGCCGGGCAGCTGGCGTAAGGTGCCTCGCGCCAGCCCTGCGCGCTGCCGACCATGCCCGAGGCGATGAGCGGCAATGCGGGCATCGCGTCCAGCCAGTCGCCGGCGACGCCCTTGAGCGCGGCAGCGAAGCCGCCTTCGGGCAGGTGCAGCAGGCCCCAGGGCTGGCGGCGTTCTTCGATGAGCGCGCCGCCCTCGCCCAGCAGATAGGCGCGCAGCGAGGACGTGCCCCAGTCCAGCGCCAGCAGCCGCGCCAACGATCAGCCCTTGGCCCTGCTGGCCGCCAGCGCCTGGCACTCGGGTACCGGCGTCACCGCGCCCTTGCCGCCGAACCACGACACCAGGTTGTCCACCACCAGCTGGCCCATCGCATTGCGCGTGTGCACCGAGGCCGAACCGACATGCGGCAGCAGCACCACATGCTCCATCGCGATCAGCTCGGCCGGCACGCGCGGTTCGTCCTCGAACACGTCGAGGCCGGCCGACAGGATCTTCCTGTCCTTGAGCGCCGTGATCAGCGCCGCCTCGTCGATGACCGTGCCGCGGCCGACGTTGATGACGATGCCCTCCGGGCCCAGCGCTTCCAGCACCTCCTTGTTGACGATGTGCCGCGTCTCGGCGCCGCCCGAGGCCACGACCATCAGCACGTCGCAGCTTTGGGCCAGACCCAGCAGTGTCGGCTGGTAGCGGTACTTCACATCGGGCTGCGGCTTGCGGCCGTGGTACTCGATCTCCAGATCGCAAGCCTCCAGCCTTCTCGCGATGGCCTTGCCGATGCGCCCCAGGCCGAGGATGCCGACCTTGCGTCCGCGCAGCGTGGCCGTCAGCGGATAGGGCCGCTCCAGCCATTGGCCGGCGCGCAGGTAGCGGTCCACCTGCGGCAGCTGGCGCACGGTGGCGATCAGCAGGCCCAGGCCCAGGTCGGCGACCTCGTCGGTGAGCACGTCGGGCGTGTGCGTGACGACGATGCCACGCCGCGCCAGCGCCGCGGCATCGATATGGTCGTAGCCGACGCCGAAGCTGGAGACGATCTCCAGCCTGGGGAAGAGCTCGACGAAGGTGTTGTCGATGCGCGTGTGACCGCCGCAGACCGCCAGGCCGCGCACTTCGAGGTTGGCCTCGCGGACCACCGTGAAGTTCTCGTTCAGCCCCTTGTCGACCAACGGCGGCGCGGTGCCGACGGCGCAGATGTTGACCTTGTTGTTCATGCCTTGACCCTTGGTGGCTTGCAGTTCAATGGTTGTCCCGCGGCACGCCGAAGCTGGCGTGGATCTTCTGGTACTTGACGGCGGGCTTCAGCACCATGCCGTGGGCCAGCTCGTCGACGATGCCGCGCTGGATCTCCTGCCATGGCGTCTGGCTGGGCGGGACCGGGTAGCCGCCACTGGCCTTCAGCGCCTCGCGGCGCCGTGCCAGTTCGTCGTCGCCGACCAGCATGTCGGCGCGGCGCTTCTTCAGGTCGATGCGCACCTTGTCACCGCTTTGCAGCAGCGCCAGAGCGCCGCCGGTGGCGGCCTCGGGCGAGGCGTTCAGGATCGACGGCGACCCGGAGGTGCCCGACTGCCGGCCGTCGCCGACGCAGGGCAGCGCCGTCACGCCCTTCTTCAGCAGGTAGGACGGCGCACGCATGTTCACCACCTCAGCGGCGCCGGGGTAGCCGACCGGGCCGACGCCGCGGATGAAGAGCACGCTGTTGGCGGTGATCCTGGTCTTCGGGTCGTCGATGCGCGCGTGGTAGTCCTCGGGCCCGTCGAAGACCACGGCGGTGCCTTCGAAGGCCATCGGGTCGGCCGGGTTCTCCAGGTAGCGCTGGCGGAACTCGTCGGTGATGACGCTGGTCT
>CAYUPF010000062.1:0-21305 GCA_964446545.1 uncultured Rubrivivax sp. | reverse complement strand
GGCTGTGGCCGCTGGGCGCGCTGTGCATCGCCTTGCCGGCCTTCGTGCAGCACCCCATCTTCGATGCGCGCTGGAGCAACTGGGTCGGCCTGGTGACGCACAAGCCGGTGACCGAGGACTTCGTGCCCGTGTTGCCCTGGCTGGGCGTGCTGCTCTTTGGCGTGGCGGCCGGACAGTGGCTGCAATCCGCCCGGCCCGGCTGGCTGAGCGGCCCGCTGGCCGCGCCGGCACGGCCGCTGGCGGCGTTGGGTCGTTGGTCGCTGAGCTTCTACATGCTGCACCAGCCGGTGCTGATCGGGCTGTTGATGGCATGGCAGGCGTTGCGCGGCTGATGGCAGGTTCCACCTTCGCGGCCATGTTGCAGCTGATCCCGGGCGCGCACTGCCTGTTGGACCCCGCCGAATTCGAGGTGCTGACGCAGCTGGCGCTGATGCTCACCGCCCAGGGCGCCAGCGCCTTCGCGGTGGGCGCGCTGGCCGCGGCCTTCTGACCGGCATCTTCGTGGCCAGCACCGCCGCGCCATGCTGGCTTGGCGGGCATTGGGCGGCGCGCGCCAGGGCAGGCGACCAGACGCTTGAGCATTCGCCCGTGCTCCGGGGACCTGGACGACATCCTGCCCTGCAGCGCCAGCGCAGAACACGAAACGTCACTCGGGGGCGCCGGCCGACCCCTCGGCGCGCAGCAGCACGGTGAAGCACGCACCTTGCTGGCCATCGCCGCGCGCCGCGGCGCGGATGTCGCCGCCGTAGCGCTCGACGATGCCGCGGCTGATCCACAGGCCCAACCCGGTGCCGTCCTTCTTGCTGGTTGCAAAGGGCTGGAACAGCTGCGCCAACAGCTCCGGCGCCAGGCCGGGCCCGGTGTCGCGCACCTCGATCGCGACCTCGCTGGCCTGCTCGCGTGTGGCCAGCGTCAGCGTGCCGCCCTCGGGCATGGCGTGGATGGCGTTGACCAGCAGGTTGACCAGCACCTGCTGCAGCTCCTGGCGGTTGATGGCTACCGGCGGCGTGGCGGCCAGCGCCCACTGCACCTGGATGCGCGAGCGCGACAGCTCGGGTTGCACCAGCACCAGGCTGTCGCGCAGCAGCGCGGCCGGGTCCACGCTGTCCACGTAGCCGGCAAACTCGGCCGGCCGCGCAAACTGCAGCAGTTGCGTGACGATCAGCCGCATGCGCTCCACCTGCTCGTCCAGCAGCTTCATCTCGGGCGCGATGCGCGCCAGCGCGGCCGGCTCCAGCAGCTCGCGCAGCAGGTCCAGGTTGCCCTGGATCACGGCGATCGGGTTGTTGACCTCGTGCGCGATGCTGGCCGTAAGCTGGCCCACGGTGGCCAGCTTCTCGTTGCGCAGCAGATGGCGCTGTGTCTCGCGCAGCTCGCGCGTGCGTTCGGCGACCTTGGCGTCCAGTTCGGCGGTGTGCTCGGCGACGCGCTGCAGCAGCTGGTCCAGGTGCGCGGCCAGGCGGCCGATCTCGTCACCGCTGGCCAGCAGGCCTACGCGCGCGTCCTGGGCGCCGGCCTCGAAGCGGCGCATCGTCGCTTCCATGCGCTCGATCGGGTGGAAGATGCTGCGCGCCCAGCGCAGCGAGACCGCGGCGGCCAGTGTCATCGCGCCGAGGAAGAGTGCGCCGATGGCCCCCAGCATGCCCCAGCGCAGCAACGTGAACGGCCGCTCCAGATAGCCCACGTAGAGCATGCCGATGCGCCGGCCCACGCGGTCCTGCAGTGGCAGGTAGCCCGAGACGTACCAGTCTGTGACGACGAAGGCGCGGTCCAGCCAGGTCTGGCCGCGATCGAGCACCGTCTCGCGCACGCTGCGCGAGACGCGCGTGCCGATGGCGCGCTCGCCGCCGCGGCCGCGCTCGTCGGCGAACAGCCGCACGTTGGTGGACACGCGCACGTCGTCCAGGAACAGCGTGGCCGTGCCGCGGCTGCCGAAGGGCAGCGAGCCTTCGGGGTAGACGATGGCGTTGACGTGGTCGATGAAGTCCAGGTTGTGGTTGAGCAGCACGCCGGCCTGCACGTGGCCCAGCAGCGCGCCGTCGGGTGCGCGCACTGCGCGCGTGGCCAGCAGCACCAGTGCGCGGTCCTCCACCTCGCGCGTGGTGGGCAGCGCGTTGCGCGTCGGCACCAGCGGTACCGGCACGCGCGCCGCGCCGGCTGGGTACAGCAGCTGCAGCTGCGCCAGCGTCAGCACCTCCACGCTGACGTGATCGCCTGAGTCCACCGCCAGGAAGGCCGGCGACGAAGGGTCGGCCGCTCCGTGGGCTGCACCGCCCTGGGTGGCGCGCAGCCGGCCGTCGGTGTCGCGCAGGTTGACGAAGTCCAGCCGCTCGCGCTCGCGCAGGCGCTGCAGCAGTGCTGCCAGTTCGGGCGCCGGCGCGGCCAGCGCGTCGTGCAGCGCGCGCGACTCGGCGATCGCCACCGCCGCGGCGCCCACCTCGGTCAGCGCCCGGTCGAAATAGCCATGCGCCACCGCCAGGTCGGCGCGGATCTTGGTGATCAGCACGCGGTCGAAGGCCGCGCTGCTCCACCACAACAGGATGGCGCCCAGCACCGGCAGCACGCCGGCCAGCGGCAGCAGCACCATCATCAGCAGCTTGTTGCGGATGGACAGGCGCGCAAAGCGGCCCAGCGTGGCCGCGGGCATGTTCATCGGCCGTCGGCCCATTCGGCGTAGCGGCGCTCCAGCGTGCGCCGCGAGATGCCCAGCAGCCGCGCCGCGCGGGTCTTGTCGCCCCCGACCGAGTCGACCACCGCCTGGATGTGGCGCTTTTCCAGCGTCGCCAGGTCCACCGGTCCGGGGGCGGGCGCGGCGGCGCGCGCGGGCCGCGGCGGGCGGCTGTGCTGATAGAGCGCCGAGACGTTGAGTGCGCCCACGATCAACGAACGCTCGATCAGGTTGCGCAACTCGCGCACGTTGCCGGGCCAGTCGTACTGCTGCAGGAAGGCCAGCTCGTCGGCGCTGACCTCGATGGCCGGCACGCCCAGGCGGCGGGCCAGCGTGCCGACGAAATGCGCCACCAGGTCGGGGATGTCCTCCTTGTGCGCGCGCAGCGGCGGCACGCCGATCTCCACCACCTGCAGCCGCCAGTAAAGGTCTTCGCGGAAGCGTGCAGCGGCCACCTCGTCGCGCAGCGGCCGGCTGGTGGCGGCGATCACGCGCACGTCCACCGGGATCTCCTGCTGGCCGCCCACCGGGCGCACGCTGCGCCGCTCCAGCAGCCCGAGCAGCGCGCCTTGCTGCGGCAGCGGCAGCTCGGCCACCTGGTCCAGGAACAGCGTGCCGCCCTGCGCGCACACCAGCAGGCCGTCGCGTCCGGGTTCGCCGAAGAGCTCGGCTTCGAAGTGTTCGGCCTGCACCGCGGCGCAGTCCAGCGGCACGAAGGGGCCGTCGCGCCGCTCGCCGATGCGGTGCAGCGCCAGCGCCGCCAACTCCTTGCCGGTGCCGGATTCGCCGCTGAGCAGCACCGTGCTGTCCACCGCCGCCACGCGCAGCAGCGCCGCCTGCAGGCCCTTGACGACGATGCTGCTGCCCACCAAGCCGTCCGCCGGCGGGCGGCGTTCGGTGAGCGCGCGGCGCAGCAGCCGGTTCTCGCGCGTCAGCCGCGCACGCTCCATGCCGCGGCGGAAGGCGTTGAGCACCTGCGTGACGCGAAAGGGCTTGAGCAGGAAGTCGCCGGCGCCGGCGCGCAGCGCCTCGATGGCGGTGTCGAGGTCGGCGAAGGCGGTGATCAGCACCACCTCGCCGGCATGGCCGCGGCCACGCAGTTCCTTCAGCAACTCGATGCCGCTCTTGCCCGGCAGCGTGATGTCCAGGATCAGCAGGTCGAAGCGGTGGCGCGCCAGCAGTTCCTCGGCCTGCTCGGCCGAGCCGGCGCCCAGCACCTGGCCGGCACGCGGCGCCAGCGTCTTGAGCAGGAAATTGCGCATGCCCGGCTCGTCGTCGACGACGAGCACCGTGGCGTTCGGCCAGCGCTCGGCGGGCGGCAGGGTCGGGATGTTCGTGGCTTCGTTCATCACGCCGACGATGCTATGCGCGAACGCTCGACGCGCCGGGTGCGACAACTTGTCGCGTTTGCTGCGCTGCAACTTTGGGACGACACCGATTGCGGGTCATTCGGTGTCGCGAGATAACCACAGTGCGTGCGGCGTGACCGCCAGAACCCAGCGACCGGGTGCAGCCCGGTGCCAGGAGAGTCGTCGAACATGGACATGAACCGCAGGAAGTTCCTACAAGTCAGCGGCGCGGGGCTGGTGGGATCGAGCCTCGTCGCGCTGGGCTTCTCGCCGACCGCGGCCTTGGCCGAGACACGGCAGTTCAAGCTGGCCCGAACCACGGAAACGCGCAGCATCTGCCCCTACTGCTCGGTGAGTTGCGGGCTGGTGATGTACACGCTGGGCGACCGGGCGAAGAACGTCAAGTCGACCATCATTTACGTCGAGGGCGACCCCGACAACCCGGTGAACCGCGGCACGCTGTGCCCCAAGGGTGCCGGCGTGATGGACATGGTCCAATCGCCCAACCGCGTCAGGGTGCCGCAGGTGCGCGAGGCCGGCAGCAACGAGTGGAAGCGCATCGGCTGGGACGAGGCGCTGACGCGCGTGGCCAGGCACATGAAGGCCGACCGCGACGCCAACTTCATCAAGACCAACGCCGCCGGCGTGACGGTCAACCGCTGGAATACCACCGGCTTCCTGATCTCCAGCGCGGCGTCCAACGAATCCGGTTACCTGTCCGTCAAGGTCGCCCGCGGCCTGGGGATGGTCGCACTCGATACGCAAGCACGTATCTGACACGCGCCGACGGTGTCCAGTCTGGGCCCGACTTTCGGTCGCGGAGCGATGACCAACTCGTGGACCGACATCCGCAACACGGATCTCGTCCTCATCATGGGCGGCAATGCCGCCGAAGCCCACCCCTGCGGTTTCAAGTGGGTGACCGAGGCCATGCAGCATCGCAAGGCCAAGCTGATCGTGGTCGACCCGCGCTTCACGCGCTCGGCCGCGGTCGCCGACGTCTATGCGCCGATCCGCAACGGCACCGACATCGCTTTCCTGGGCGGCGTCATCCACTGGTTGCTGAGCAACGACAAGATCCACCTCGACTACGCCAAGTTCAACACCGATGTCGCCTTCCTGACCAAGCCGGGCTTCCAGTTCGACAACGGCCTGTTCAGCGGCTACGACGAGGCCGGGCGCCGCTACGACAAGTCCACCTGGGGCTACCAGATCGGCGAGGACGGCTTTGCCAAGGTGGACGAGACGCTGCAGGACCCGCTGTGCGTCTACCAGCAGCTGAAGAAGCACTACAGCCGCTACACGCCCGAGATGGTCAGCCGTATCTGCGGCACGCCGCAGGACAAGTTCCTGCAGATCTGCCAGATGCTGGGCGAGATGTCGGCGCCGAACAAGGTCAGCACGATCCTGTATGCGCTGGGCTGGACGCAGCACACGGTGGGCAGCCAGAACATCCGCACGATGGCGATGATCCAGCTGCTGCTGGGCAACATGGGCCGGCCGGGCGGCGGCGTGAATGCGCTGCGCGGCCATGCCAACGTGCAGGGCATCACCGACATGAACGCCTATTCGGAGGTGCTGTCCGGCTATCTGAGCGCACCCACCGACGCCGACGACACGCGCGAGAAGTACCTGGCCGCACGCACCGGCAAGCCGCTGCGTCCGAACCAGATGACCTTCACGCAGAACTTCCCGAAGTGGTTCACCAGCCTGATGAAGTCGTACTACGGCGCGGCGGCCACGGCGGAGAACGGCTTCGCCTACGACTGGGTGCCCAAGCGCGATGCCGGCTACGACATCCTGCACATCTTCGAGCTGATGCACCAGGGCAAGATGAACGGCTTCCTGGTGCAGGGCTTCAACCCGCTGGCGGCGGTTCCCAACAAGAAAAAGCTCTCGGCCGCGTTCTCGAAGCTCAAGTACCTGGTGGTGATGGACCCGCTGGAGACCGAAACCAGCGAGTTCTGGAAGAATTTCGGCCCGCTCAACGATGTCGACCCGAAGGCGATCCAGACCGAGGTCTTCCGCCTGCCGACCAACTGCTTCGCCGAGGAGACCGGCAGCTTCACCAATTCCAGCCGCGTCATCAGCTGGAAGGAGAAGGCGGTCGACCCGCCGGGCGAGGCCAAGGTCGATTCGGAGATCGTCGCGCGCCTGTTCATGAAGCTGCGCGAGATGTACGCCAAGGATGGCGGCGCGCTGCCCGAGCCGGTGGCGGCGCTGACCTGGCCGTATCTCAACGAGCAGGTGCCGAACTCGGCCGAGTTGCTGCGCGAGATCAACGGTAAGGCGATCACCGACGTGCTGGCGCCACCCGACCCCAAGAACCCGGACGCGCCGCGTGCGGTGGTGGTCAAGGCCGGCGAGCAGATGCCCAATTTCGCGCTGCTGCAGGCCGACGGCTCCACTGCCTGCGGCAACTGGATCTACGCCGGTTGCTGGCAACAGTCGGGCAACATGACGGCGCGGCGCGAACTGATCGACCCGACCGGGCTGGGCGTGTACCCCAACTGGGGCTGGTCGTGGCCGGCCAACCGCCGCATCCTCTACAACCGTGCCAGCGCCGACAAGAACGGCAAGCCCTGGGATCCAAGCCGCAAGTACCTGGCCTGGAGCGGCAGTTCCTGGGCCGGTGGTGCCGACGTGCCCGACATGCGGCTCGATGCCGCGCCCGAGCAGGGCGTGGGCTCGTTCATCATGAACCCCGAGGGCGTGGCGCGGCTGCACGCCATCGGCATGGCCGAAGGCCCGTTCCCCGAGCACTACGAGCCCTTCGAGACACCGCTGGGCACCAACCCGATGAACAGCAACCCGAAGGCCGTCAGCAATCCCGCGGCGCGTGTCTTCAAGGGTGACCTCGAGGCCTTCGGCAAGAACGACGAGTTCCCCTATGCGGCCAGCACCTATCGCCTGACCGAGCACCAGCACTTCTGGACCAAGCATGCGCGCAGCAATGCGATCGTGCAGCCGGCGCCCTTCGTCGAGATCAGCGAGGAGCTTGCCAAGGAGAAGGGCATCCGGCACGGCGAAAGCGTCAGGGTGCGCAGCAACCGCGGCGAGGTGGTCGCGGCCTGCGTCGTCACCAAGCGCATCAAGCCCTGGGACGTGGACGGCAAGAAGATCCATCTGGTCGGCATTCCGATCCATTGGGGCTTCAAGGGGGTGACGCAGAACGGCTACCTGGCCAATGCGCTGACCCCCTTCGTCGGCGACGCGAACTCGCAGACGCCGGAGTTCAAGGCGTTCCTCGTCAACATCGAGAAGGTGGCTTGAGATGGGTTCGATGCAATCGCAAGACATCGTGGCCCGCTCGGCCACCACCACGCCGCCGCCGCAGGCACGCTCCACCGTGCAGCACGTGGCCAAGCTGATCGACGAATCGAAGTGCATCGGCTGCAAGGCCTGCCAGGTCGCCTGCATGAACTGGAACGACCTGCGTGACGAGGTCGGCGAGAACATCGGCGTCTACGACAATCCGTCCGACCTGACGCCGATGAGCTGGACGGTGATGAAGTTCTTCGAGGTCGAGCCCAAGGAGGGCAACCTCGAGTGGCTGATCCGCAAGGACGGCTGCATGCACTGCGAGGACCCGGGCTGTCTGAAGGCCTGTCCGGCGCCGGGGGCGATCGTCAAGTACGCCAACGGCATCGTCGACTTCGTCAGCGAGCACTGTATCGGCTGCGGCTACTGCGTCAAGGGCTGTCCTTTCGACGTGCCGCGCATCAGCGCGGTGGACCAAAAGGCCTACAAGTGCACGCTGTGCTCCGACCGCGTCAGCGTCGGCCTGGAACCGGCGTGCGTGAAAACCTGTCCGACCGGCGCCATCGTCTTCGGCACCAAGGAAGACATGGTGGACTATGGCGAACGGCGCGCCGGTGAGTTGAAGGAGCGCGGCTTCCAGAACGCCGGGCTGTACAACCCGCAAGGCGTCGGCGGCACGCACGTCATGTACGTGCTCAAGCATGCCGACCGGCCGGAGTTGGAGGACCTGCCGAAGGATCCGACCATCAGCCCGCTGGTGTCGCTGTGGAAGGGTGCGGCCAAGCCGCTGGCGGTGGCGGGCATGATCGGCGCTGCCGTGGTCGGCTTCTTCCACTACATGAAGGTGGGGCCGATCGAGGACAAGGACGACAAGTCCACCGAGAAGGAGGAAGCCTGATGAGCCAGAGACTGCTGCGCCGCTACAGCGACGGCGACCGCATGAACCACTGGTTCATCGCGCTGTTCTTCGTGCTGGCCGGGCTCTCGGGCCTGGCCCTGTTCCACCCGAGCCTGTTCTTCTTCTCGGTCCTGTTCGGCGGCGGGCCGTGGACCCGCATCCTGCACCCCTTCCTCGGCTTGCTGATGGTGTTGGGCTTCCTGCTGATCTTCCTGAAGCTGTGGCGTGACAACCTGATCACGGCGCAGGACCGCGAATGGCGCAAGCATGCCGGGCGCATGCTCGGCGGCGACAAGTCCGGCATGCCGCCGGCGGGCAAGTACAACTACGGGCAGAAGATGGTGTTCTGGGCCATGGCGGCGAGCCTGCTCGTGCTGCTGGTCACCGGCTTCATGTTCTGGCGGCCGTGGTTCACGCCGTTCTTTTCGATCCCGGTGATGCGCGTGGCCGTGCTGCTGCACTCGGTGGCAGCCGTGGTGCTGATCGCCGCCACCATCATGCACGTGTACGCCGCGATCTGGGTCAAGGGCACGGTGCGCGCGATGACGCGCGGCACGGTGACCGAGTCCTGGGCCCGGGCCAACCACCCGCTGTGGCACCAGGAAGTGACCAAGGGGCGCTGAGGCCCGGCCCTGTCCACACGACGCAGGAGTTTTCGCCGCATGTCTGCCAGCACCACCGTGCGCGTGATGTCGCCCGAGGAAATCATCGCCCGTGGCGGCGGCGAGGTGGTGTTCCTGCACCTGCCCGAGCGCAGTACGGTGTTCGCCGAGCGCGCGATGCGGCTGCGGCAACTGGCGAGCGGCCATGCGATGGGCGACTACCTCGGCTTCGTCGCCGACATCGCCGACGCGCAGCAGCGCCAGCTGCTGGCTCTGCCGGCGCTGCCGTTGCCCGATGCCGACGCACTGGACCGCGCCGCACGCGCCGGCGTGCCGCCGTTGCCGGCGGCCGACGGCCCGCCGTCGGCCTGCCGCGAGGTGGTGCGCGCGCTGGCCACCGAGCTGCAGGCCCATGCCGCGGCGGGCGTGCAGGCCACGCTGCAGCGTCTGCAGACGGCCGACGACAGCTTCCTCGACCGCCAGGCCGACGCGCTGCTGGGTGGCTATGCCGACGGACTGGACCTGGCCTGCGCGCCTATCGTCGGCGCGGCGCTGCAGGTGGTGTGGACGCACCTGGTGACGGCCGTGCAGGCACGCTCGCAGGCCGAAGGCCACAAGGGCGGTGCGCCCTTCGGCCGTATCGACGACGCCACCGTGTGCCCCTGCTGCGGCAGCCTGCCCACGGCCAGCATCACGCGCTCCTCGGGTGAGTCGCTGGGCCAGCGCTACCTGCACTGCGCGCTGTGCAGCACGCAGTGGCACATGGTGCGTATCCAGTGCGCCCATTGCCGTTCGGGCAAGAACCTGGTCTACCAGTCGCTGGACGTGGCCGGCGGCGATGCCACCGACACCGGCAGCCGCGCCGCCAAGGCCGCCATCCAGGCCGAAACCTGCGACGACTGCGGCCACTATCTCAAGATCGTGCACAGCGACCGCGACCCCTTCGTCGAGCCGGTGGCCGACGACCTGGCCAGCCTGACGCTGGACCTGCTGGTGTCCGAATCCGGCAAGCGCAGGCACGGACTGAACCTGATGCTGCTGTTCGGCGCCCCCGACGCGCCGGATGCGGCCGACCCCGCGCAGGAGGCGGCGCTGCAGCCATGACCTTCCGAAGAAAACGCCCATGATGGCGCGGCCCGACGAATCCGTGGTGCACGGTTCCAAGGCCACCGCCAAGGACCTGCCTTCCGTGGACCGGCTGCTGCGTGCGCCGGCCTTGGCGCCGCTGCTGGCCGAGCATGGCCACACGCTGGTGACGGGCGAGACGCGTGCGTTGCTGGAGCGGCGGCGTGTCCAGGCGCTGGCCGGCACGCTGGCCGCGGCCGAGGCCGCGCCGGCGGCGCTGGCCGAAGCCGTGGCCGCGGCCATCGCCGCGCGCCTGGCGCCGCGCATGCGGCGCGTGCTCAACCTCAGTGGCACCGTCATCCACACCAACCTGGGCCGTGCGCTGCTGGCCGACGAGGCGCTGGCGCAGGTGGCCGACACCATGGCCGGCCCCAACAACCTGGAGTACGACCTGGCCGGCGGCGGCCGCGGCGACCGCGACAACCTGATCGAGGAACTGCTGTGCACGCTCACCGGCGCGGAAGCCGCCACCGTGGTCAACAACAACGCCGCTGCGGTGCTGCTGATCATCGCGGCGCTGGCGCGCGGCAAGGAGGTCATCGTCTCGCGCGGCGAGCTGGTGGAGATCGGCGGCGCCTTCCGCATGCCCGACGTGATGGCCGCGGCCGGCGCCACGCTGGTGGAGGTGGGCACCACCAACCGCACGCATGCGCACGACTACGAGCGCGCCATCGGCGAGAACACCGCGCTGCTGATGAAGGTGCACACCAGCAACTACGCGGTGCAGGGCTTTACCGCAGCGGTGGACGAGGCCGAGATCGCGCGCATCGCGCACGCGCACGGCTTGGCCGTGGCCACCGACCTGGGCAGCGGTGCGCTGGTGGACCTCGCGGCCTGGGGCCTGCCGGCCGAGCCGACGCCGCAGCAGAAGCTCGCCGCTGGCTGCGACGTTGTCAGCTTCAGCGGCGACAAGCTGCTGGGCGGCCCGCAGGCCGGGCTGATCGTCGGTCGCAAGGAGGTGATCGCGCGCATCCGCAAGTTCCCGCTGAAGCGCGCGCTGCGCATGAGCAAGCTGCCGCTGGCCGCGCTGGAGGCCACGCTGCGGCTGTACCTGCGGCCGGAGCGCCTGGCGCAGGACCTGCCCACGCTGCGCCTGCTGACGCGGCCGGTGGCGCAGATCCGCGCGCTGGCGCAGCAACTGCAGCCGACCATGGCGGCGGCCGTGGCGCCGCGCTATGCCGTCGCGGTGGTGGAGGCGCAGGGCCAGATCGGCTCCGGCTCGCTGCCGGTGGAACGCCTGCCGTCGGCGGCGCTGGCCCTTGCGCCGGCGGAGAAGAAGGGTGCCGGACGCGCGCTCGACGCACTCGCGGCGGCGCTGCGAGCGCTGCCGCTGCCGGTGATCGGCCGCGTCGCCGACGACCGCCTGCTGCTCGACCTGCGCTGTCTCGAAGACCCGGCCTCCTTTGCCGCGCAGCTGCCGGCGCTGCGCGAAGCGCTGGCCTGAAGGCCTGTCGATGAGCCCGCAGAGAGCCGCGATGCCCCCCGATCGGCGCCTGTTCCTCGCCGCTGCGGCGGGGGCGCTGCTGGCGCCGCTGCACGCGCAGGCGCAGCCGTCGCCGCTGCCCTGGCCGGCGGAGCGCGCCACGCCGGCGCTGGTACTGCCGAGCTGGGATGGGCCCGCCGTGTCGCTGCAGGCGCTGCGCGGCCGGCCGGTGCTGCTGAACTTCTGGGCCAGCTGGTGCCTGCCCTGCCGCACCGAGATGCCGTCGCTCGAACTGCTGGCCACGCGCCACGAGGCCGAGGGGCTGGAAGTGCTGGCCGTCAATTTCCGTGAGACCGACGCTGCGGTGCGGCGCTTCGTCGACGACAGCGCCCTCACGCTGCCGGTGCTGCGCGACCGCGACGGCGCGGCGGCCCAGGCCTTCGGTGTGCGCATCTTCCCCACCACGGTGGCGATCGGCCGCCACGGCCGCGCGATGTTCTCCGTGATCGGCGAGCTCGACTGGACCGGCGACAGCGCCCGGGCCTGGATCGCGCCGGTGTTGTCCTCTTCCCCCCGCTGAACGATCTCTTTCGTCGAAAGGACCGCCCCATGAAACGCTTGTTCATCAACCGTCGCCGCCTGCTGCAGGCCGGTTTCGCCGCCACGCTGCCGCTGCCCGCGCTGGCCCAGCAGCGCCGCTTCGAGCCCCAGGTCGGACCCTGGCGCACTTTCGAGCTGACGACCACGGTCGAGGTCGCCGAGCCGCAGGGCACAATGCGGGTGTGGCTGCCGGTGCCCGACCTGGACACGCCCTGGCAGCAGACGCTGGACAACGCCTGGGTCGGCAATGCGGCGCAGGCCCGGCTGATGGCCGACCCGGTGCGCGGCGTGCGCATGCTCTACCTCGAGTTCGCGCCCGAGGTCAAGGCGCCGACGGTGACGCTGACCAGCCGCTTGCGCACGCGCAACCGCGCGGTCGACTGGCAACGGCCGACGCCCGCCGCCGAAGACCCGGCGGTGCTGCGTGACTGCCTGTCCGCGACCGAACTGCAGCCGGTGGACGGCATCGTCAGGAAGACCGCGCTCGAGGCGACGCGCGGCGCGAAGACCGATGTCGACAAAGCGCGCGCGCTGTACGACTGGGTGATCGCCAATGCGCACCGCGAGCCCAAGACGCGCGGCTGCGGCACCGGCGACATCAAGGCCATGCTCGAGACCGGCAACCTCGGCGGCAAGTGCGCCGACCTGAACGCGCTGTTCGTCGGCCTGTGCCGCTCGGTCGGCGTGCCGGCGCGCGACGTCTACGGGCTGCGCCTCGCGCCCTCGGCCTTCGGCTACCGCGAGCTGGGCGCCAACCCGGCCGGGCTGAAGGGCGCGCAGCACTGCCGCGCCGAGGTGTACCTGAAGTCGCAGGGCTGGGTCGCGATGGACCCGGCCGACGTGCTGAAGGTGATGCGCCAGGAGACGCCCGAGTGGATCAAGGACCCGCAGCACGCGCTCGCGGCCCCGGTCTACCGCGGCCTGTTCGGCAGCTGGGAGGGCAACTGGGTCGGCTGGAACACGGCGCACGACATCCGGCTGCCGGGCAGCGTGGGCAAGGGCACGCTGCCCTTCCTGATGTACCCCAACGGCGAGAACGCGAGCGGCCGCTTCGACGAGCTGTCGCCCGACACCTTCAAGTACGTGATCAGCGCGCGCGAGCTCGCCGCCTGACCGACCTGCCCACCCCAACTGCAAGGAGTAGACCGTGAGTCTTGACATGCAAGGCCTGGACACCCTCGTCACCGGCGTGATCGATCCGCTGGCACTGCGCACCGACCGCGAGGGCCGCTTTCCGCGCGAAGTGATCACCGCGCTGGCCCAGGGCGGCTGGCTCGGGCTGGTCTCGGCGGCGGAAGTCGGCGGCCGCGGCCAGGGCCTGGCCGAGGCCTCGAAGGGGGTGGCGCGCATCGCGCAGAGCTGCCCGTCGACGGCGATGATCGTCTGCATGCACTACTGCGCCACCGCGGTGATCGAGGCGCACGCTTCGCGCACCTTGCGCGAGGCGGTGGCGGCAGGGCGGCACCTGAGCACGCTGGCCTTCTCGGAGGCCGAGTCGCGCAGCCACTTCTGGGCGCCCGTCGGCACCGCCCGCGCCGACGGCGAACAGGTCGTGCTCGACGCGCGCAAGAGCTGGGTCACCTCGGCCTTCGAGGCCGACAGCTACGTCTGGTCCAGCAAGCCGGCGGCGGCCGAAGGGGCGAGCACGCTGTGGGTCGTCGATGCGAAGAGCGACGGCCTGACGCAGCCCGGGGCCTTCGACGGCCTGGGCCTGCGCGGCAACGCGTCGACGCCGATCACCGCCGAGGGCGTGCGCATCCCGGCCGGCGCGCGGCTGGGCACCGATGGCCAGGGCTTCGACATCATGATGGGCGTGGTGCTGCCCTGGTTCGCGGTGCTCAACGCTTCGTGTTCCGCCGGGCTGATGGACGGCACCATCGCGCGCGCCACGGCGCACGTCGGCGGCACCCGACACCAGCACCTGGGCACTTCGCTGGCCGACCTGCCGACGATCCGCGCCTACCTGGCCCGTGCACGCATCAAGTCCGACCAGGTGCATGCGCTGATCTCCGACACGCTGCAGGCGATGGCGACGAACCAGCCCGACACGATGCTGCGCGTGCTGGAGGTCAAGGCCGCGGGCGCCGAGGCTGCGCTGGAGGTGACCGACATCGCGATGCGCGTGTGCGGTGGCGCCGCCTTCCGCAAGGAGGCCGGCATCGAGCGCCTGTTCCGCGACGCACGCGCCTCCAGCGTGATGGCGCCCACCTCGGACGTGCTCTACGACTTCATCGGCAAGGCCGTCACCGGCTTGCCGCTGTTCTGAACCATCGCGGAGAATGAATCCGATGAGCGATTCGACGCTGGTGATGGGTGCGGTGGCCTACGCACCCAAGGTCGTCACCATCTGGGAAGGCTTCAAGGCCTTCTTCACGCAGCACGGCCTGGCCTTCGACTTCGTGCTGTATTCCAACTACGAGCGCCAGGTCGAGGACCAGTTCGACGGCCGCATCCACCTCGCCTGGAACTCGCCGCTGGCGTGGGTGCGCGCGCGCCGCATCGCCGCCGCGCGCGGGCTGGACGTGCGCGCCGTGGCCATGCGCGACACCGACTGCGAGCTGCGCTCGGTGATCGTCGTGCGCCAGGACAGCCCGGTCAAGGCACTGGCCGAGCTGCGCGGCTGCAGCGTGGGCGTGGGCGCGATCGACTCGCCGCAGGCCACGCTGATCCCGCTGCAGCACCTGCGCGGCGCCGGCCTGGCCGGTGGGCGCGACTTCACCGTGCACCGCTTCGACGTGCTGGGCGGCAAGCACGGCGACCACATCGGCGGCGAGCGCGACGCGGCGCAGGCCTTGCTGCGCGGCGAAGTCGACGCCTGTTGCCTGATCGACGGCAACCATCTGGCGTTTACGCAGGACGGCACGCTGCCGGCCGGCAGCACGCGCATCCTCGCCACCACCGCGCCTTATGACCACTGCAACTTCACGACCAGCCCCGGCGCGCCGCAGGCCATGGTGCGGCGTTTCGTCGAACTGCTGCTGGCCATGCGCTGGGACGATCCGCAGGTGCGGCCGCTGCTGGAGCTGGAAGGCCTGCGCGAATGGCGGGCCGGCCGCACCAGCGGCTATGCGATGCTGGAGCAGGCGGTGAACGACCAGAGCTTTCTAGCCGATGACGGACGACTGCTCGCTGCCGACTATCGATACTGAAATGAGGCCCCCACGCTCCCTCCCGGTCGCTGCCCCCCAAGGGGGCTTCGCTGACGGTCCAGCCCAGCCGGACCGCGGCGACGGCTTGGTGGGTCCGGTGCGTGCGTTGGCATGCCCGGACAGCATGATTGGGATCGACACCGGGACCTTGGGTATGGATCAAGGCGCCTTGCTGCTGGTGAAGCGCGCGCTGGCCACGCTGCCGCCGGGGGGGCGGCTGCGTGTGCGCGGCCGCGCGCCGGGCTGGCAGGTGCACCTGCGTGCCTGGTGCCGCCAGCAGGGCCATGGCTTCGGCATCGAGGCCGAGGACGACACGGCGCTGCTCACGCGCCATGCGCAGGCCGAGGGCCGCTGGCACGGCGCGCTGTCCACCGGCACGGCGCGGCTGGCGCCCGGCCAGGAGCCACTGCCCGAGGCCTTGCCGGAGTGGGGCCTGGCGGCGCGCGGCACGCGGGTGGAAGCCGGTGGCCCCCGCTTCGGATTTGCGCTGAACCGGCGCGACCAGATCTGGGCCGCCACCGCCGCCGAGCTGTACCGCCAGGCCGCCGCCGCGCAGTGGGACCCGCAGACCGCCATCGCCTGGGACGCGCCCTTCGAGCTGGACCCGGCCATCGAGACCGCCGTCGTGCAGGTGATGAGCTACCTGGTGGAAAACGAGAACGCCGCGCTGCTGGTGCCGGCGCGCCACCTGGGGCAGATCCACCCGCACTACCGCGAGGTGATGCAGCTGCTGGCGCTGCAATGCGCCGACGAGGCGCGCCACGTCGAGGTGTTCACGCGCCGCGCCACGCTGCGCGGCGAGCAGGCCGTGCTCTCCGGCGCCGGAGGCCAGGCCTCGCTGGCCACGCTGTTCGATGCGCCGGACTTTTCCACCACGGCGCTGCTGCTGTCGGTGCTGGGCGAAGGCAGCTTCGTCAACCTGCTGAACTTCCTCTTCGAGCATGGGCCCGACCCGGTCACGCGCCAGGTCTGCCGCCTGGCCGCGCGCGACGAAGCGCGCCACGTGGCCTTCGGCATGGCGCACCTGGAGTACCGGCTGGCGGCCGAACCCACGCTGCTGGACCGGCTGCGCCTGGCCATCGAGCAGCGCTACGAGGCGCTGGCCAGCACCACCGGGCTGAACGAGGAGGTGTTCGACGCGCTGGTGCTGCTGGCCGCCGGCGCGCTGGAGCCGGCCGCGGTGGCGCGCGGTCACGCGGCCGTGCACCGGCTGGAACGCGAGATGGCCGCCGGCCGCCGCGCGCGCCTGCTGCGCCTGGGCTTCGGCAGCGGCGAGGCGCAGCGCCTGGCCGAGCTGCACACGCGCAACTTCATGTGAGCGCCGCATGATCGTCGGCACCGCAGGCCACATCGACCACGGCAAGACCACGCTGGTGCGCGCACTCACCGGCGTGGACACCGACCGCCTGCCGGAAGAGAAGAAACGCGGCATCAGCATCGAACTGGGCTACGCCTTCATGGACTTGCCGGGCGCAGCGGGCGAGGGCGGCCAGCGCATCGCCTTCATCGACGTGCCCGGCCACGAACGCCTGGTGCACACCATGGTGGCCGGCGCCACCGGCATGGACTTCGCGCTGCTGCTGGTGGCGGCCGACGACGGGCCGATGCCGCAGACGCTGGAGCACCTGGCGGTGCTGTCGCTGCTGGGCGTGAGCCGCGGCGCCGTCGTCGTCACCAAGGCCGACCGCGTCGCGCCCGAGCGGGTGGCCGAGGTGTCGGCACAGGCCCGCATGCTGCTGCAGGGCACGCCGCTGGCCGACGTGCCGGTGCTGGCGGTTTCCGCCGTCACGGGTGAAGGCATCGATGCGCTGCGTACGCTGCTGGCGGAACAAGCCCGCGCCGCCGCGGCGCGCACGCGCGCGGCCGATGCGGCCTTCTTCCGCCTGGCGGTGGACCGTGCCTTTACGCTGGACGGCGTGGGTACGGTCGTCACCGGCACGGTGCACGCGGGCCGCGTGCAGGCCGGCGACGAGCTGGTGCTGGTGCCCGGCGATCTCCCGGTGCGCGTGCGCAGTCTGCATGCCGACAACCGTGCCGTGGTCCGCGCACACGCCGGGCAGCGCTGCGCGTTGGCGCTGGCCGGCGTGGCCAAGGAGCGCATCGCGCGCGGGCAGTGGCTGGTGGCGCCGCCGGCCGCGCTGGGTACCGACCGCCTGGACGCGACGCTGACGCTGTGGCGGGAGGAGCCGCGCGCACTGCGCACCGGCATGCCGGTACAGCTGCACCTGGGCGCCGAGTCGGTGCCCGCCAGCGTGGCGGTGCTGGACCGCGATGCGCTGCGCCCGGGCGAGACGGCCTGCGTGCAGCTGGTGCTGCGCCGGCCCATGGCCGCGTGGCATGGCGACCGCCTGGTGCTGCGCGACGCCTCGGCCACGCGCACCGTGGCCGGCGGCGTGGTGCTGGACCCGTTTGCGCCGGTGCGCTACCGGCGCACGCCGGCGCGCCTGGCCGAACTGGACGCGCTGGCGCTGGACGATACCCAGGCGCGTGTGGCGGCGCGGGTGGCCGCGGCGCCGCAGGGGGTGGACCTGGCACGCCTGCGCGCCGCGCAGGGCCGCGAGCTGCCGCCGCTGCAGGGGGTGCTCGCCGCTGGTGGCTGGGGCCTGGGTGCGGCACAAACGGCGCGCTCGCGCGCCGCACTGCTCGCCGCGCTGGCCGCCTTCCACGAAACGCATCCGGAAGAGCTGGGCCCCGATGCGGCGCGCCTGCGCCGGCTGGCGCTGCCGCGCCTTGCTGACGCATTGTTCCGCGCGCTGCTGGCTGCGCTGATCGCCGATGGCGAGGTGAGCCTGCGCGGCGCCTTCGTGCATCTGCCGGCGCATGGCGTGCGCCTGTCGGCGGCCGAAGAGCGCATCGCGCAGAAGGTCGCGCCCAGCCTGGCCGCAGCCGGTTTCGAGGGCGCGTGGGCGCGCGACCTGGCGCGCGACACCGGCGAGAGCGAGCCGCTGATGCGCATCACGCTGTCGCGCCTGGCACAGCGCGGCGAATTGCACCAGGTGGTGAAAGACCTGTTCTATGCGCCGGCCACCATGGCGACACTGGCGGGCATTGCACGCCGCGTAGCGGCCGGGCAGGCCGGCGAGCTCAGTGCAGCGGCGTTTCGCGATGCCACCGGTCTGGGCCGCAAGCGCGCGATCCAGCTCCTGGAGCATTTCGACCGCATCGGCCTGCTGCGGCGCGTGGGCGACGTGCACAAGCTGCGCGCCGACAGCACGCTGTTTCTGGACCCGCGGGAGGCCGCATGACGTGCTGCGGTGTGGGTTCGATGGAGGGGAAACGATCCTGGTGGGTCGGCCGGGCTTCAAACCCGGTGGGTGGCGCCATGCGTTGCCGGGAGGGTTCGACTCCCTCTCCCTTCCGCCATCTTCCCGGCTCGGCCGCTGCCGGAGCGCGGGGTGCACGATGATGATCGCCGGCTGCGAGTTCCCGGACGATCTCTGGTACCACGTCGAGCACCAGGTGTGGGCACGGCTGCAGGGCGACGGCACGGCCGTGGTCGGCATCACCTCGCTGGGCATCCGGCTCGCGGGCGAGATCTACATGTGCCGTCCCAAGCGCGTAGGCTCGACGGTGGAGCAAAGCCGCTCGATCGCGGTGGTTGAGCTGGCCAAGTCCATCGTCTCGGTCAAGTCGCCGGTGCATGGCGAGGTGGTCGAAGTCAACCCGCAGCTCGCGTCGCAGCCCGAGCGGGTACATCGCGATCCTTATGGCGAGGGCTGGCTCGCGCGCCTGCAGCTGGCCGACTGGGCCGCCGACACCGCGACGCTGGTGCAGGGCGAGGCCGTCGCGCCGGCGATGCAGCAGCACGCCTGGCTGCACCGGCTGGAGTGAGACCGTGGTGAGCAGCGCCTTCGTGCCGCACGCTGCCGACGGGGTTGCGATCCTGCTGTGGGCCACCGACCCCGAGCGACCGGCGCTGCTGGCCACGCCCTTCGTGCATGCCGCGGCGGCAGCGGCGCTGGAGCTGCCGGTGGAGATCTACTTCAGCGCGCGCAGCGTGCAACTGCTGGTGCCCGGCGTGGCGGCGCGGCTGCGCGCCTCGGAGCATTTCGAACGCACGATCTACGACACCATGCAACAGGCGGTGGCGCACGGTGCGAAACTGTTCGCCTGCACCGATGCGCTGCACGCGCAAGGGCTGGATTCCGCGAACCTGATCCCCGAGTGCACCGGCCATGGCGGCGCGGTGCAGTTCATGGCGCGCGCCGGCGACCTGCGCTGGCGTGCGCTGGTGTTCTAGGACCCTGGATGAACACTGCCATGCTGCAAGGCCTGCTGGGCCGTCATTCGCTGGGCATCAAGCATCTGGCCGAGCCGGGGCCGGACGAGGCCCAGCTGCTGACCATGACCGAAGCCGCGCTGCGTGCGCCGGACCATGCGGGACTGGTGCCCTTTCGCTTCAAGGTCGTGCGCGGCGCGCAGCGCCAGGCGCTGGCCGCGCTCTACGCGCAAGCTGCGCGGGATGCCGGCAAGGACGAGGCCAGTGTCGCGCTGGACGCCGAGCGCGCGCGCCGCGCGCCGGTGACGGTGGCGCTGGTGGCGCGCATCGACATGGGCCACCCGCTGGTACCGGCGCACGAACAATGGGCCGCAGTGGGCGGTGCGCTGGCCAACTTTCTGAACGCCGCGCACGCGCTGGGCTTCGCCGGCAAGATGCTCTCGGGCGCCAAGGCGCGCCACCCGCGCATCGTGGCCGCGTTCTGTGCGCCTGGCGAGACGCTGGTCGGCTGGGTGGCGCTGGGCACGGCCACGCGCCAGGTGGCGGCACGCGGCGACAAGCCGGCGCCCGAACAAGTGATGACACCCTGGACCAGCTCGTAGGCCCGCTCACATGGATAACGAGCCCTCGCGGAACTCCGTCTTGTCGAGCCACACGTTGACCAGCACCGCCTTGCCCTGACGCGCCAGTTCGCGCGCACGCGCCAGCGCCGGCTGCACTTCATGCGCGTGCTTGACCAGCAGCCCTTCGGCGCCGAAGCCGGCCACCACCCGGTGGTAGTCGCTGCGCGCCAGCACGGTGGCCACGTCGTCGTGCAGCATCTTCACCTGCTCGCGTGCGATCTGCGTCCAGCCAGCATCGTTGCCGACCACGGCGATGACCGGGATGCGCTGGCGCACCAGGGAGTCGAACTCGGCCAGTCCCCAGCCGCAGGCGCCGTCGCCCCAGACGATCCAGACCTCGCTGCCCGGCCGCGCCAATGCCGCGCCCAGCGCGAAACCCGCACCCACGCCCAGCGTGCCGAAGGCGCCCGGGTCCAGCCAACTCAGCGGCGTGCGCGGGTGCAGCACGTAGCTGGCGGTGGCCACGAAGTCGCCGCCGTCGGCCACGAAGATGGCGTTGTCGCCGGCCTCGGCTTCCAGCACCCGGAACAAGGCCAGCGGGTTGACGTGCTCGCCTGGTGCTGCCGCTTGGGCGTCGATCTCGGCCTCGCGTTCGGCATCGCGCCCGCGCAGCGTGTCGCCCCAGCCGGCCCAGGCTGCACCTGGCTTGCCCAGCGCGCCGGCCAGTTGTCGAATGAAGACACCGGCATCGCCCAGCGCGGTGGTGTCGGGGCGGCGGTTCAGCCGCGCGTCCTTGGCGCTGCGGTTGGCGGCGATCAGCGTGGCGCTGCGGCGCACGTGCTTGCCGTAGTCGAGGCGGAAGTCGCAAGGCACGCCGGCCAGCAGCACGCAGTCGGCCTCGCGCAGGGCGTTGCGGCGCTGGTGGCGCATCTGCAGCGCATGGTCGCGGCCCAGCAGCCCGCGCGCCATGCCTGACAGGTACACCGGAACGCCGAGCTTGTGCACCGCCGCGGCCAGCGCGTGCACCTCGGCGGAGCGCACCACGGCCTGGCTGCCGATCACCAGCAACGGCCGCTCGCTCTTGCCCAGCGCGCTCAGCGCCTTGCGTAGTGCCCTGTCGCCGGCCTGCGGCGTGCTTACCGGCTGCGGCTGCGGGGTCGTGGCGCCCTCGCTGCCTTCGAACATGCGCTGTGCATGGCGCTTCAGGTACCAACGCAGTGCGCGCTCGGGCAGGCTCGTGCCCTTGCCGGCGGCGTCGGCATACCACTGGCGCACCGAGCTTTCGTCGTAGAGCAGGTCGACCGGGCATTCGATGAAGACGGGGCCGGGCACACCCGATTGCGCCAGCGCAAAGGCCTCGGCCACGGCCGGGGCCAGGTCGCGCACGCGCCGCATCTTCAGGAAGCGCTTGACGTGCGGTTCGACCAGCGGGCGCTGGGCGATGTCCT
>CAYUPF010000061.1:0-21429 GCA_964446545.1 uncultured Rubrivivax sp. | reverse complement strand
TGGAAACGGCGGGGTAGTGCGTGAAGCCGATCAGCAGCAGCAGCGCCGGCAACAGTAGCAGCCACGCCTGCGCCGCGCCATGCGAGGCCTGGCTGCGCATCTCGGCTATCCGCGCTCGCCGAAACGAGGCCGGCGACTCATGAACCGGTCGCTTCGAGCGACCGCCGCGGATCCGGCTCTGCCGGTCCGCCAGCGGTGCCCCCTGGAGGGGGCGCGCGAAGCGCGTAGGGGGTGGTCACTTGAAGCCGCGCAGGATGCGGTCGGCTTCGCGCTGCGCGTCCTGCATCGCCTGCGCGGGCGGCTTGGTGCCGGTCAGCGCCGCCTGCAGGCCGTCGTTCAGCGCCTTGGTGACGCGCTGGTTGTCGTGCGTCGAGAACTCGGCCACCGAAAACGGCAGCTGGTCACGCGCCACCAATGCGGGCGGGAATTCGGCGCCGTACTTCTTCAGCGCCGGCGTGTCGTAGGCCGCCGGCGACACCGCCACGTAGCCGGTGTCGATGCTCCACTGCGCAGCCCGCTCGGGCTGGGTGATCCACTTGACGAACTTGAAGGCCGCTTCCTGCTGCGCCGGGCTGGACTTCTTGAAGATGTAGAAGTTGCCACCGCCGGTGGGCGAGCCCTTGCGCTTGTTGGCCGGGATCATGGCCACGCCGAAGTCGAACTTGGCGTTGTTGCGGATGTTCGTCAGGTTGCCGGTGGTGGTGTAGATCATCGCCGCCTTCTTCTCGAAGAAGTCCTTCGGCGTCGTGCCCCACTCCACCACGCCCGGCGGGTGCACGCCGGCCTTGCCCAGGTCGACCCAGAACTGCAGCGCCTCGATGACCTTGGGGTCGTCCAGCTTCACCGCCGTGCCGGCATCGTTGGCCAGGATGGTGTCGTTGGTGGTGCTCAGCGTCTGGAACAGCCAGTAGGGGAAGCCGCTGGACGGGATCTGCACGCCATATTGCGTGACCTTGCCGCTGGCGTCCTTCTTCGTCAGCTTGGTGGCCATGTCCTTCAGCTCGGCCCAGGTCGTGGGCGGCTTGTTCGGGTCGAGGCCGGCTTCCTTGAACAGCTCCTTGTTGTAGTACATGACCACGGTGGAGCGCTGGAACGGGATGCCCCAGGTCTTGCCCTGGGTCTGGCTGTTCAGCATGAAGGCCTTGAAGAAGCTGCCCATCCAGGCCTTGTCCTCCGCCGTCTTGGCGAAGTCGTCGAAGGGGATGATCGCGTCCTCGTCGATCAGCGTGAACATGTCGGTGGACAGCAGCACCGAGGTCACCGGCGGCGTGCCCGACTTGTGCGCGGTCAGCGCCTTGACGATGGTCTCCTGGTAGGTGCCGGCGTAGATCGGCGTGACCTTGATGCCGGGGTTGTCCTTCATGAAACCTTCGGCGAAGCCGTCGATGGTCTTGGCGATCGGACCGCCCACCGCCACCGGGTAGTAGAACTGCAGTTCCACCGGCGCTTGTGCGTGCACGGCGCCAGCCAGCAGCGCGCCGCCGAGGCCGAGCGTGAGCTGCTGCAGGAAGGTCTTGCGGGACAGGGTTCTGGGCATGGGTCTTCTCCTTGGGTGAGGGTTCAGATGCGTCGGCCGTCGCCGTCGAAAGCATGGGCATCGCCCGGCGACCAGCGCAGGAAAATCGGCTGGCCGGGTGCGATGTCGGTCTGGCCGTCGGCGCGCACCAGCAGCTGCTGGTTGCCGATGGCACAGCGCAGCACCAGGTCGGCACCCAGATATTCGCTGCCCTGCACGGTGGCGGCAACACCTTCGTCGCCGAGCTGGATGTTTTCCGGCCGCAGGCCCAGCTGCGCCGCCTGCACGCCGCCGGCGGCCTCGCTGCCGGCGATGCGCCCGCCGTCCAGCTGCAGCAGGTTCATCGGCGGCGTGCCGATGAAACGCGCCACGAAGGTGGTGGCCGGGCGCGAATACAGATCGCGCGCGCTGCCAACCTGCTCGACGCTGCCCTTGTTGAGCAGCACCACCTGGTCGGCCATGCTCATCGCCTCGGCCTGGTCGTGGGTGACGTAGATCACCGTCAGGCCGAGCTTGCGCTGCAGCTCGCGCAGTTCATGGCGCATGTCCTGGCGCAGCTGCGCGTCCAGGTTGGACAGCGGCTCGTCCATCAGGCACACCTTGGCCTGTGCCACCAGCGCGCGGCCCAGCGCCACGCGCTGCTGCTGGCCGCCGGACAGCTGCGAGGGCTTGCGCTGCAGCAGCGCCGCCAGCCCCAGCAGCTCGGCCACCTGCGCCAGCCGCGCCTGCTGCTCGGCGGCCGGCAGCTTGCGCACCGACAGGCCGAAGCCGATGTTCTGCGCCACGTTCAGGTGCGGGAACAGCGCGTAGTTCTGGAACACCATGGCGATGCCGCGCTGCGCCGGCGGCAGGTCGGTGACATCGCGGCCGTCGATCAGCACCCGGCCGCTGCTGGCGGCGTCGAGCCCGGCAATGATGCGCAAGGTGGTCGACTTGCCGCAGCCCGACGGTCCCAGCAGCACAC
Source organism: uncultured Rubrivivax sp. (assembly GCA_964446545.1). Classification (GTDB taxonomy): domain Bacteria; phylum Pseudomonadota; class Gammaproteobacteria; order Burkholderiales; family Burkholderiaceae_C; genus Rubrivivax. The sequence goes on along the minus strand of CAYUPF010000061.1, from coordinate 18,949 downwards.
AGAAGCTGCCGCCGGCAATGCGCAAGCTCACCGCGCGCAGCGCGATGGCTTGTCCCCAGTGCTTGGCTACACCTTGTAGTTCGATGGACGACACGGCGGCCGACTCTACAACACGCGCGTGACGGCCCCGTGGCAGGGCCGGCGCGTTCAGCCGCGCGCCAGCTCGGCGCGCATCGCGTCGATGACGCGCTTGTAGTCCTTCTGCCCGAAGATGGCGCTGCCGGCGACGAAGGTGTCGGCGCCGGCGTCGGCGACGCGGCGGATGTTGTCCACCTTGATGCCGCCGTCGACTTCGAGGTGGATGTCGCGCCCGCTGGCGTCGATGACCTGGCGCAGCCGCTCGATCTTGCGCAGCGCGCTGTCGATGAAGCTCTGCCCGCCGAAGCCGGGGTTGACGCTCATCACCAGCACATGGTCGATCTTGTCGATGACCCATTCCAGCCCGTCGAGCGGCGCTGCCGGGTTGTAGACCAGCCCGGCCTTGCAGCCGGCGGCGGCGATCAGCTGCAGCGTGCGGTCCACATGAATGCTGGCGTCGGGGTGGAAGCTGATCAGGTCGGCGCCGGCTTCGGCGAAGGCCATCGCCAGCGCGTCCACCGGCTGCACCATCAGGTGCACGTCGATCGGCACCTGGCTGCCGTCGGCACGCACCGCGTGCTTGCGCAGCGCCTGGCAGACCATCGGGCCGAACGTCAGGTTGGGCACGTAATGGTTGTCCATCACGTCGAAGTGGATCCAGTCGGCGCCGGCGTCGATGACGGCCTTCATCTCCTCGCCCAGCCGCGCGAAGTCGGCCGACAGCAGGCTGGGAGCGATGCGATAGCTGGGCATGCATCGATTCTAGGCGGCTGCCTACAATGCCTGCGCATGAGTGCCCCGCGTTTCACCTGCAGCGTCAAGACGAAGTTCCTGCCCGAACAGTCGCAGCTGCCCGACGGGCCTTTTGCCTTCGCCTACACGGTGACGATCCGCAACAGCGGCGACATCGCCGCGCAGCTGGTGGCGCGGCACTGGATCGTCACCGACGCCACCGGCCACGTGGAGGAAGTGCGCGGCCTGGCGGTGGTCGGCCACCAGCCGCTGCTCAAGCCCGGCGAGTCCTTCGAATACACCAGCTGGACGCGTCTGGCCACGCCGCACGGCACGATGCAGGGCACCTTCTTCTGCATGACCGAGGACGCGCACGCCTTCGACGCGGCTATCGAGGCGTTCTCGCTGGCACGTGCCAGCGCGCTGCATTGAGCTGGTTGTCCAAAGCGGACGGCAGCCCCTGGGACCTGACGGCGCTGCTGAACGCGGCCGACGGCCTGGCCGGCCGCGCGCAGCGCCACCTGTGGCTGGCACGGCTGCTGGAATGGCTGCGCCATGCGCCGCGCAGCGCCAGCGCCCCCGCCGAAGGTGCCACGCCGCCGCCGCTGCTGCGCCTGCGCCACCTGCTCAACGTGCTGGAGAAGAACCCCGAATACCAGCAGCGGCTGCAGCGCGTGTTCGTCGACTTCTGGGCCGACATCCGCAGTGCCGGGCTGTTCTCGGACTTCGGCTTCGGTCCGCGCACCGCGCTGTACAGCGAGGTCTGGGAGCGCCTGCGGCAGCGAGCGCTGCCGGCCACGCCGGACACGCGCGAGCTGGCCGAGCTGTTCCCGCTGCTGTTCCGCCCCGAGGACCTGCACTGGGTCGCCGCCCTCGACGAGGCCACGCTGCGCCGCCTGGGCACGCCTTCGTGGCGCGGCGTCGGCCATGGCACCGACCCGTGGCGCGCCGAGATGATGGACGCGGTGACCTACCTGGTCAGTGCGGTGCGTGCTGCCGGCTTCTCCGCCCCGCTGCGCAAGCGCATGAGCGAGGACACGCTGGTCAACGAACCCTTCCGCCAGCTCGGGGCCAGCACCGAGCGGCTGCGCGAAGCGCTGCTCGCCGGCGACCTGGACAGCCCCGCGCTGCGCCAGGAGGCCGGGCTGCTGCGCGCGCTGCTCGATCAATGCCGCGTCGCGGTGGACAGCATCGGCCAGCACCTGGAGGAGTTCGGCATCTCGGTGGACATCGTCTACGAGATGGACCAGCTGCGCGCGCGCCTGCAGCGCGTCGAGCAATTGCTGGACTGCGTGCTGTCGCCGGCGCCGGCGCAGGAACTGCTGCGCTTGAACTGCTCGCTGCTGCAGATGCTGGAGCAGCGCCGCGGCGTGCGCGCGCTGCTGTCGCGCCACTACGCGCAGCTGTCGCGCAAGGTGGCCGAGCGCAGCGCCGAGACCGGCGAGCACTACATTGCGCACACGCGCGACGAATACCGCGACATGCTCAAGCGCGCCGCCACCGGCGGCGCGGTGCTGTCCGCGACCACGCTGCTGAAGTTCGGCATCCTGGCGGTGGGCCTGAGCGCCTTCTGGAGCGGCTTCTGGGCCGGCATCAACTACGCAGCCAGCTTCGTGCTGATCATGCTGCTGCACGGCACGGTGGCCACCAAGCAGCCGGCGATGACGGCGCCGGCGATGGCCCAGCGCCTGGGCGACCTGAAGAGCGACGCGTCGGTGGAAGGCTTCGTCGACGACGTGGTGCACCTGCTGCGCTCGCAGGCGGCCGGCATCTTCGGCAACCTGGCGCTGTGCGCGCCGCTGGTGCTGGCCGCGCAGTGGCTGTCATGGCAGCTGGCGGGCGCACCGTTGGTCGGCAAGCACGAGGCCGAGCACGTGCTGGACACGCTGACGTTGCTCGGGCCGACCGTGCTATACGCTGCCTTCACCGGCGTGCTGCTGTTCGCCAGTTCGCTGATCGCCGGCTGGACCGAGAACTGGTTCGTCTTCCACCGGCTGGACAGCGCCATCGCCTGGAACCCGCGCATCGTCGCGCGGCTGGGCGCATCGCGCGCGCAACGCTGGTCGAACTGGTGGCGCTACCACATCAGCGGCGTGGCCGCCAACGTCTCGCTGGGTTTGATGCTGGGCCTGGTGCCGGTGGTCACCGGCTTCCTCGGTCCAGCGCTGGAAGTGCGCCACGTGACGCTGTCCACCGGCCAGCTGGCCGCCGCGGCCGGCGCGCTGGGCTTGGAGGTGCTGCACACCGCACCCTTCTGGTGGTGCCTGGCCGGCATCGTCGTCACCGGCTTGCTGAACATCGGCGTCAGCTTCTGGCTGGCCTTCAAGCTGGCGGCGCGCGCGCGCGGCGTGCGCGCCTCGGACCGCCGGCGCATCGCCGCGGCGCTGTCCGGCCGGCTGCGCCACCGCCTGCCCAGCTTCCTGTGGCCGACGGCGAAAGAATGAGCTTCAGCGAGACTCGCCGTCCTCGCGCTCGCCCTTGCGGCGGCCGGCGAACATCACCCACCAGACGATGAAGACCAGCAGGCCCAGCGCCAGCAGCGCCTCCAGCAACAACAAGCCCATCGGCGCTCCTAGTCGGCTTTGCAGTGCGGTCGCGGCGATTCTAGGAGTGCTGGCCGGCTGCAGCACCCCACCGCCGCCGTCACCGCCAAGCCCCGCGCCGCCGCCGCGCGCCGAGGCACCGGTGCTGCCGCAGACCAGCGGCAGCCGCTGGGTGGCGGTGGGCTTCGACCAGCTGCCCGGCTGGTCGGCCGACCGCAGCGCCGAACTCTGGCCGGCGCTGCTGAAGAACTGCGACCGGGCGCCACCGGCCTGGGCCGCGCTGTGTGCCGAGGCGCGGCTCACCGCGCCCGGCGACGACGCGGCCACGCGCCAGTGGCTGGCGCAGCGCCTGCAGCCCTATCGCGTGGAAGCGAGCGACGGCACGGCCGAAGGCCTGCTCACCGGCTACTACGAGCCGCTGGTCGACGCCAGCCGCGTGCGCCGCGGCGCCTGGCAGGTGCCGCTGCACGCGCCGCCGGCCGACCTGGGCACGCGCAAGCCCTACTGGACGCGCCAGCAGCTGGACACGCTGCCGGCCGCACAGGCCGCGCTGCGCGGGCGCGAGATCGCCTATGTCGCCGACCCGCTGGATGCGCTGGTGCTGCAGATCCAGGGCTCGGGCCGGCTGCGCCTGCAGGGCAGCGACGGGCGGATGCAGACGGTGCGGCTGGCCTATGCCGGCCACAACGACCAGCCCTATGCGTCGGTGGGCCGCTGGCTCATCCAGCAGGGCGAGCTCAAGGCCGACGGCGCTAACTGGCCGGCCATCAAGGACTGGGCCAAGCGAAACCCCAAGCGCGTGCAGGAAATGCTGTGGGCCAACCCACGTGTCGTCTTCTTCCGCGAGGAGCCGCTGCCCGACCCGAGCGTAGGCCCGCGCGGTGCGATGGGCGTGCCGCTGACGCCGGGCCGCTCGATCGCCGTCGACCCGCGCAGCGTGCCTTACGGCACGCTGGTGTGGCTGGACAGCACCGAGCCGCTGTCGTCGACCGCGCTGCAGCGCTTGGTGTTGGCGCAGGACACCGGCAGCGCCATCACCGGCGCGGTGCGCGCCGACTACTTCTGGGGCTGGGCCGAAGGCGCCGAAGCGCAGGCCGGGCGCATGAAACAGCCGCTGCGCCTGTGGGTGCTGTGGCCCAAGGCGGCCGGGCCCGCACGCTGAGCTACGGCAGGCCGACGCGCACCTGCAGGCTGCGCTGGCGCGACGAGGTCGAAGCGCCAAAACCGCCGGCGGCGCCGCCGGACACCGTGGACGCGGACTGCCGACCCTGCACGCGCGCCACCTCCACCCATTCACCCATCGGCACCTGCACGGTCGTGAACATGCTGGCCTGCGGCGGCAGCGGCTGACCCGAGTTGGGTGTGGCCCGGCCGGCGCTCTGCGCGGCGATTTCCAGCGTCACCGGCGCATCGCCGCCGGGCCAGCGCGGCTGCACCTCCATGCCGTTGACCAGCTCCACCCACTGGCTGCGCACCGCCGCGCCCGGGCCCCAGGGTGTCCACCAGACCTCGGTGTCGTCGACCTGCAGGCCCTGCGCCAGGCGCAGCGTGGCACGGCCGCCGTTGAGCACCAGCACGCGCTGCGTCGCATCCGAGGCCTGGCGCGAGCTGCCGGAGCGCACCGTCACCGAGCCTGCGGCATGGATCCGGCCGCCGCGGCTTCCGACCGTCACGCTGCCCTGGGCATCGCGCTGCGCGTCGGCCTGGTCGTCGCTGACGCGCATCTCCACGCTCAGGTTGCGCTGCGGCGGCCCGGCTTGTGCGAGCCCGAGGCACGCACTGCCGGCCATCAGGAAAAGCCTGCGTCTCATGCGCCGATGCTGGCACAGCGCGCGGCGCCAAGCGCAAAGGAATGCGCCGACAATGGCCGCTTGTTCGCGTCGAGGCCCGCCGCCATGCCCCATCTGGACCCCCTGCCCTGGGAAGCCAACCCGCAGTTCCGCGAGCGCTTCCAGCACTACCAGGACACGCGCGGCTTCGTGCCCAACAGCATCCTGACGATGCAGCGCCGCCCGGCCATCGCGCAGGCCTTCATGGACCTGAACCGCGCCGTGCTGTACGAAGGCACGGTCAGCGAAGAGCTGAAGATGCTGGTCAGCCTGATCACCAGCCAGGCCAGCGGCTGCCGCTACTGCCAGGCGCACATGAGCAACCTGGCGTCGATCTACCAGGCCTCGGACGCAAAGATTCGCGCGGTGGGAATACGAGAGCAGCCCGCTGTTCACGCCGGCCGAACGCGCCGCGCTGCGCCTGGCCTTCCATGCCGCGCTGGTGCCCAACGAGGCCGGCGCCGAACACTTCGACGAGCTGAAGAAACACTTCGACGAAGGCCAGATCGTCGAGATCGTGGCGACCATCGCACTCTTCGGCTACCTGAACCGCTGGAACGACACGATGGCGACGACGCTGGAAGCGCGCGCCGTCGAGGTGGCCGACCGCGCCATCGGCGCCATCGGCTGGACGGCGGGCAAACACGGCGGCTGAAGCCGCAGGTGATCCAGCTGCGCCACCTGCCGAAGGTGGGGGTCGAGAGCAACCAGCCGTCCAGCAAGCTGGCCGCGGTGCATTCGGGCGACGGCGCCAGCGTCGTGCCGCTGGGAGACTTCAGCAAGCTGCTCGGCCGCGGTACGCCGGCGGCCACGCCGGTCGAACCACCGATGCTCGTGACGGCCTACGTGGGGCACGATGCCGGCAGTGCGCCGACACGTGCCACCGAGGCGGCGCGCGCGCTGTGGGCCAGTGTGATCAATGGGCAGCTGCGCGACGAGGCGCCGGTGGGCATGGGGCCGGTGGACGGGTAGGCGCGGGGCTGACTGGCGGCGGGTCTTCGAGTGCCGCTTCAGACTGATTGCCGCCGCCCAGCGCGCGGCGGGCTACACCCGCTGGCGACCCAAACCGGGCATCCGACTGCAGAGCTTGACTTCCGCGATGCAGTCGTTGGCGGCTGCAGTCGTGGCCGTGGCGCCATGGCTGCAGGGCGCCCGTATGAACTGCGCTTGCGCACGCATTGGATTCCCAGTTCACGATATGTGCCGCGCGGCCATTCCATCGCGAAACGCACGAAGCGAGACCGTCGAATCGCTGAGGTACCTCAGGCCCAGGTCACGAACCACGCCAGCCACCTGGGCCGCCACGCCAGCGTGAAGGCCACTAGCAGCGCCGCCCCGGCGAGCGACATCACCCAGACCAGCACCGCCATCGAGGCATGGTCGGCGCGCAGGCACAGCAGCAGCGAAACCAACAGCGCGGCTACACCCAGCGCGCGCAGCACGAGCACGGTGGCGCGGCCGGCCTGCGCCTGAGCGCCCCGCGCCTGCTTCCAGTGCACGTCCATCGCCAACGCCAACCAAGTGGTGCCGCCGACGCTGCACAGCAGCGCGATGAGCAGCCACAGGCTCTTAGGCACTGGCGGTCTCCCGAGCATCGGGCGTCAAACTATCGCGATCGGCACTGGGCAGCGCAATCACCGCACGCTCGCGGCGGCCCAGCGCCACGGCGGCCAGCAACGCCAGCGTTGCCGTCACCAGCAGCGCCAGGTCGAAACCGGCCACCGGCCAGTAGCGCGCGGCGAGGGTCTTCAGCAGATGGTCGCCGGTGGTCAGCCAGTTCAGCGCCACCGCCGCACAGGCCAACGCCGCCACGACCCAGCACTGCTCGCGCCACGCCGGCGACAGGCGGGCCATGCGAACCGGCGCGCTGCGCCAGCCGGCATGCACGAAGGACAGCACCCAGGCGCCCCAGAAGACAGCCTTCTCCCAATCGCCGCGCTGCGGCAGTTCGTCCGGCAGCACACGGTTCGCGACCAGCATCGACAGCGCCGCGACGAGCATGCCCATCACGGCGGCGACCGCCATGGCGTCGGCCCAGCGCGCGCCGCCAACACCTGCCTTGGCATGCTGGCGCTTGCGCTTCTCGACGAAGAAGATGAAGCCGGTGACGATGCATACGGCGCCCGCCAGGCCGCCCAGCACATAGAACCAGCGCAACAGCCAGTGCTCGAAGTGCTGCAGGTGCAAGCCGGTGAGGAAGTCGTTGATGCTCGAAACCACCGAAGGCGAGGGCTCTTCGTAGATCACACGGCCGGTGGTGGCCTCGAAATGGATGGCCTGGCCGACGAGTGTCACGCGGTCGCTACCGGCGCGGAACAGCGACACGTAGCTGTCGCGGTCGCCGACGTGGTTGACCTGCAGGAAGCCCACCTCGCCGGGCATGCCGCGCGCGGCCCAGCGGCGCTTGGCTTCGACCACCATTGCGTCGACCGAGGCCAGCGGTGCGCTCACGCCGGACGGCTTGAAGGCCAGCCCTTTGGCCTGGGCTTCGGCCATCGCCGCGGCTTGCGCCTGTGGCGCGAGCATCGTCTCGGACACCGGCAGGTACATGGCGGCAAAGATCGTCAGGCCCGTCAGCGCGAAGAAGAAGTGAAACGGCAGCGCGACCACCCCGGTCAGGTTGTGCAGGTCGAGCGTGCTGCGCTGCACGTGCTTGCGTGGCCGGAAGGTGAAGAACTCGCGAAAGATGCGGCGGTGGATGACGATGCCCGAGACCAACGCCGCCAGCATCGCCAGCGCCGCCAGACCGACGATCCACATGCCCAGGTCCTTCCACGTCAGGTGCAGGCCGTAGTGCATCGGATAGAAGAACTCGCTGCCGATCTTGAGCTTGTCGTCGGACAGCAGCTTGCCGCTGCGCGGGTCGATGGTGACGTGACCGTGCACATGGTCGTCGGGGTCGTCGGAGTTGTTCGTGACCGCGAACTCCGCGAACATCATGAGCACCGGGTCGCGGTGCGTGGTGTAGGCGCTCCAGTTCATCAGCGGCAGCTTGTCGGGCAGCGGACCGCCGACACGCGCGCGTGCTTCATCGAGCTCGTGGTCTTCGGGGGTGATGCGCTTGAAGATCGGCGCCAGCATCGTGTCGAAGGACGGCATCGGCTGCGGCGCGAAGCGCGTTTCGGGGATGGCCCAGCGGTCGATCTCACGGTCGAAGACCGACAACGCACCGAAGAAGAAGACGACGATCAGCACGTAGCCGAGCACCAGGCCGAACCAGGTGTGCAACCACGTCATCGACAGGCGAAAGGTCGGGAACACGGCGGGCTCCGGTCAGGTTGGCGCGCGCAGCAACAGCCAGGCCAATGCGGTCATGGCCAAGCCGCCACCGAGCAGCACGAGCCAAGCACGCGTAGCGCTGACGGTGGCGAAGGCCCAGCAGAACGCCGCCAGGTACACCAGGAACGCAAGCAGATAGACGAGCGTTCGCGCGTCGGCGTACGGCAGGCCGGCCATCAGCAACGCTGCGATGCCCAGCGTCGTGAAGCCCCAGACAAAGACCCAGCCACCGACCACGCTGGCGGCGACGCGGGAGGCAATCTGGAACTGGCGCATGGCTGAAACCGATGGTGATGCCGCGCCATGGACAGGGGCGCGGTGCGACTACAAGGAACGATCGTATCGGAGCTGTGGCCGATCAGGGAAAGTTGTAGCGCAGCAGCAGCGATGCGCTGCGCGGCGGGCCGTAGGCCAACTGGTCGTAGAAGCCAATCTGGCTGTAGAACTTCTCGTCGAACAGGTTCTCGATGTTCAGCTGCAACGACAGTGCCGGGTTGAATTCGTAGCGAGCCATCAGGCTGACCAGCGCGAACGAGGACTGCTGCACCCGCTCCAGGTTGCCGGACGGGTTGTACGACATCGTGTAGTTCGAACTTTCCCAGTTGACGCCGCCACCGACGGTCAGCCCTCTCCATTCGCCAGGCAGGCGGTAGCTGGTGAACAGCTTCAGCAGCTTGCGCGGCATGTAGGTATTGATGTCGACGTCGTTCGCGTCCTGCGCGCGGAACTGTGACCAGCCAAAGCTCAAGTCCCAGCCTGGCGCCAGTTGGCCACCGATGTCGAACTCGTAGCCACGGCTGGTGGCACCGCGCGCACCGTAGTACGCCTCCTCCGGCGGATTGGTGCCGGGCACGAACTGGCCGGCATCGCGCTGCGCCAGGTTGTCCTGGCGGATCTGGAAGATCGCGGCCGAGGCATTGAGCTTGCCGTCGAAGAACTCGCCCTTGATCCCCAGCTCGTAGTTGCTGCCCTCGATCGGGTCCAGGTAGTTGCCGAAGCGGTCGCGCTCCAGTTGCGGCTGGAAGATGTCGGTGTAGCTGGCATAGGCCGAATAGATCTCGTTGATGTCGTAGACCAGACCGGCATAGGGCGTGAAGACGTTGTTGTGTTGGATCTTGCCTGGGCCGGTGAAGGAAACATTGATGTCCTGCTGCCAGTTGCTCAGGCGGCCGCCGATGATCAGCTTCAGCGGGTCAGCGAGCGAGAAACGCGCGACCGCGTATCCGGCCGTCTGCGTCGTCTTGTAGTTATCCGCGACATAGGAGGGGCCCCAGATCGGCTTTGGATAGGAGCCGTCCCAGCGATTGAAGTCGCCGACGGGGGCGAACGGGAACGGTGCATCGCGCGCATCGGCGTTGAAGCGCTGCTGGCTGTAGGTCAGGCCGAAACCCAGTTCGTGCTTGCGTTCGAACAGCGTGAAAGGACCGCCGCCGAAGAGGCCGAAGTCGTCCTGCACCCGGCGGGTGCCGTAGTCGGCCGGGAACGCGTCCATGCCCAGCCCGGTCGCCCTGTCCGGGAAGCCCGACAGGTACAGCAGCTCCATGTTGGCGTCGTAGACGCCACGGTTGTAGGTGGCGCGGCCCGACCAACCGTTGTCGAAGCGCTGCTCCAGCGTCGCGAAGTAGTTGGTGACGGTGGAACTCCAGTGGGTCCACGGCGTGCCGGTGGTCTTCGACACGTCCCAGTCGGTGCGCGTGCCGTCGGCATACCAAGTGGGCAGCCCGCCCCAGGTCGAGCCCTTCGGCTGGTTGTCCTGGTAGCTGGCGCCGACACTCAGGCGCGTCGAGGAGGTCAGGTCGGCGTCCACCACGCCGTAGAACACCGACCTCTTGTTCTCGGCGAAATCCACGTAGGACTCGTTGCTCTGGTAGGCGGCGACGAAGCGGCCGCGCACGTGGCCGTCGGCGCTGATCGGCGCAGACAGGTCGACGTCGCCGCGGTACAGGTTCCAGCTGCCCAGCTCCAGCGAAGCGATGCCGGTGAACTGCTTGCTGCTGGCATGCTTGCGTACCAGGTTGATGGCCGCAGACGGGTTGCCGGCGCCGGTGACCAGGCCCGTGGCGCCGCGCACCACCTCGATACGGTCGTAGATCGCGGTGTCCAGGCTCGACTGGCCGGCCGACCAGCCCGCGTCGTAGGTGGTAGGCACGCCGTCGATCAGGAAGTTGTCGATGTCGAAACCGCGGGCCGAGAAGCTGTTGCGCGCGCTGTCGTATTCGCGCACCGAAATGCCGGTGACGTTCTGCGCGACGGCGCTGATGGTGCGCAGGTTCTGCTCGTCGATGCGCTCGCGCGTGACGATGGTCACCGACTGCGGTGTCTCGCGGATCGACAGGTCCAGACCCGTAGCCGTGCTCATCGAATCGGTGGTGAAGGAGTTGCTGTTCTCGGTGGTCCGCCTGACGGTTTGGCCCGTGACCTGGACCTGCTGCGCCTGGCCATCGGCCACCGCGGGCATCGACGGACGCACGGTCAGCGCGCTGCCCTCGGCAACGGCCTGCAAGCCCGTACCGGCCAGGAGGCGCTGCAAGGCCTCTTGCGGCGCCAACGTCGCTTTCAGAGCCGGCGCGGTCTTGCCGGCCACCAGGGCCGGATCGACGTTGATGCGTACACCTGATTGCCGCTCCAGCGCAGCAATGGCTGGGCCCAGCGGCTGGGCTTCCAGGTCAATGGCGATCGCGGCGCCGCTGCCGGCGCTATTCGATTGGGCTGCTGCCGGCAAGGGCAGCATCACCCAGGTCGCGATCATCAGGCTGGCCGCGAGGCGGACGGACAAGGCGACTGTGGGTTCGAAAGGCTTCATCGCTTGCTGCATCCCGCGCTTCAGTACGAAACCCGCATCGTCAACGCGTAGTTGGCGGGTGCACCGAAAGACGTGTTGTCGAACTCGTCCAGCACGTAGAACTTCTTGTCGAAGATGTTGTTGGCGTTGAACTGCACCGACAGGTTCGGCGTGAACTGGTAGCGCGCCAGCAACGACACCTGCGCGAAACTGCTTTGACCCACCACGGCCGAGGTCGGCGGGTCGGCGGGCGTGGGGCCGGGCGCTGCCACGGTCGCGCTGGTACCGGATTGCCAGTTCACGCCAGCGCCCAAGGTCAGGCGCTCGATCCACTGCCGCGGCTCCCAGGTCGCGAAGGCGCGCACCAGGGTCCGGGGGATGAAGTTGCGCATCTCCTGCCCGGCCGCGTCTTCGAGCGAGAAATACGTCCAGCCGAAGGCGAGCTGCAGCTCGTTGGTGACGCGCCCCGCGACCTCGAGCTCGAAGCCGCGCGACTTGGCGCCATCGACGGCCGCCATCACCGACGAGCCGTCGGGACGCAGCACCGGGGCGCCGTTCGCGTCGTACACCGGCGCGGCGACGTTGTTCTGCCGCGTCTCGAACAGTGTGAGCGCCGTGTTCAGGCGGCGATTGAAGTGTTCGCCCTTGACGCCGATTTCGTAGCTGCGGCCTTCGATCGGGTCCAGGAAGCGGCCGTTGATGTCGCGCGCGTTCTGCGGCTGGTAGATGCCGGTGTAGCTGGCGAAGGCCGACCATTCGGGCAGGAAATCCCAGATCAGGCCAGCATAGGGAATCGTCTGCGAGAAGTCGTACTGGCCGTTCGTCGGGTTGTCATAGAGGTTGAACGAATCGGCCTCCCAGCGCAGGTAGCGCGCACCGGCGATGAACTTCAGCGGGTCGGCCAGCGAAAAGCGCGCCACGGCGTAGGCCGCGTCCTGGTTGGTGTCGATGTCGTTGAGCGGCATCGCGGCGCCGAAGGCGGGCCGCGGGTAGCTGCCGTCCCATTGGAAGAAGTTGCCCGTCGGCGGCAGCACCGACTCGGGGTCGTTCACCGTGGCCGTGTTCTTGGAGCGCGAACCGTTGTAGCCGATGACGAGTTCGTGCTCGCGCCCGCCCAGCTCAAAAGGCCCCGTGGCCTGTAGGTCGAGCTCGTTCTGGGTGATCTTTCCCTGGGTCTTGTAGGCATAGGGTTCCAGCCCCAGGCCGGTGGCCGGGTCCGGAAATCCGTAGAGATAGAGCATCTCCAGGTCTTCGGTGAAGCGGCGGTGGCTCACGGTGCCGCGCAGCGTCCAGCCGCTGTCGAAGCGGTGATTCGCCTCGGCGAACACGGTCTGTGTCTTGCGGTTCCAGTAGGCCCAGTCGGCCGCCGTGGTGACCGAGGTGGGCCAGTCGGTCCTCTGTCCGTCGGCCAGGAACATCGGAAACGAGCCCCAGGTGTTGGCCTTGGGTCGGTTGTTCTGGTAGTCGAAGCCGAACGAAACGCGCGTGGCCGGGCTAAGGTCGGCGTCGATGATGCCGTAGGCCACGTAAGTCGCCTTGCTGTAGAGGTCCTGATAGGACTCGGTGTCTTCCCCCACGCCGACGAAGCGGGCGCGCACCGTGCCTTCGGCATTCAGCGGCGTCTGCACGTCGATCATGGCGCGCAGGTTGCTCCACGACCCAGCCGTGAGTTCCAGCGCGCCGGTAGCGGTTCGGCTGTTGGCATGCTTGCGCACCAGATTGACGGCCGCGGCCGGATTGCCGGTGCCGGTCATCAGGCCGGTGGCGCCACGGATGATCTCGATGCGCTCGTAGGGGGCGGTGTCGAGCGTCTCGTCGATCGAGCCGGTGGAAAAGTTCGGGACGGCAGGCAGGCCGTCGTACATCAGCGCATCGACGAGAAAGCCGCGCGACCAGAACAGCACACGCTCGGTGTCGTAGGAGTTGGAATAGATGCCGGGTGTGTTGTCCAGCACCTGGCGCACCGCGGTCAGGTTCTGATCGTCCATGCGCTCGCGTGTCATCACGGTCATCGACTGCGGTGTTTCGCGCGGCGAAAGCGCCAACCCGGTGGCGGACGACAGCTCCTTGGCGGTGTAGCCCTCGCTGCGCCGGTCGGTCACCGTGACCGTGTCGGCCGCCGCCGACGCCGGCGTGGCCTCCTGCGGCTTGTCAGTCGTTCCGGCGGCGGAGGTCTGCGCAGCCGCGGCAACGGCCAGGCTGCTGCCGATGGCCAGCAGGCTTGGGGTGCGCAAGGTTGCGGCAATGGCCCAGCCAATGCCGGAGCGCTGAGGGGCGCGGATGTTTTCCATTTCATGCTAATTGTTTTGATAACGATTCTCATTATGCAATGCCTTAGCAGTCCCGCATGCACGACTCCTGCACTGCGGCGTGCACGCCACAGGCCCCTGATTGCTGCATCTCCCCACCGTCAGCACCGCATCGCTACCTGCAACTCGCGGAGGGCCTGTGCCATCCAGTTCTCTGTGCCAGTGCCGATCGCGTTCCTCAGCACCCTGTCTTGGTGGGCGTATCGTCAACCAATGCAAATGAGATACAGTATCGGTCGATGAGCCTGCAGTTGAACCAGCTTGCCGACGGCGCGCATGCCACGGTGCGTGGCGTGAGTGCGCAGTCGCCCGACCTGGACGCCGCGATGCTGCGACGTTTGGCCGAACTGGGCTTCATCGCCGGCGAGCCGGTGCAGGTGCTGCGTCGCGGGCCTGGCGGCCGCGATCCGCTGGCCGTGCGCGTGGGCGACACCTTGTTCGCACTGCGCCTGGCCGAAGCACGCTGCATCGACGTCGAGCCGAACTGAGCATGTCGCCGCGCCCCGCTGCCGAAGCTGCCGTGCAGGACTGGCATGTCGCGCTGGTCGGCAACCCCAACTGCGGCAAGACCGCACTGTTCAACCTGTTGACCGGTGCGCGCCAGAAGGTGGCCAACTACGCCGGCGTGACGGTAGAGCGCAAGGCCGGCACCGCACGCCTGCAGGACGGCCGCACGGTGACGGTGATCGACCTGCCCGGCGCCTACAGCCTCGACCCGGCCACGCCCGACGAGCTGGTGATGCTGGAGGTGGTCGAGGGCCGGCGCGCGGGCGAACGCGTGCCGGATCTGATCGTCGCCGTGCTCGACGCCACAAACCTGCGCATGAACCTGCGTCTGGTGCTGGAACTGCAGCGCCTGGGCCGGCCGATGATGGTGGCGCTGAACATGGCCGACATGGCCCGCGCACAGGGCCTGAACATCGACGTGCCGCGGCTGGCGCAGGAGCTGGGCTGCCCGGTGGTGGAGACCGTGGCGGTGCGCCACAACGGCCACGCGCAGCTGCTACTGCAGATTCAGGCGCAAACGGGCGCCGCCCCTGTGGCCGCCATGCCACCCGCGGCAGCACCACGTGATCCGGCCCAATTGCAGGCCGAGGTGCGCCGCCTGCTGGCCGCCGTGGCGCCCGGCGCACTGCCTTCGCGGCGCTTCCACACGCGCCTCGACGCAGTGGTGATGCACCCGGTGTGGGGCCTGCTGCTGCTGGCGGCGCTGCTGTTCCTGATGTTCCAGGCGGTGTTCTCATGGGCCGCCGCGCCGATGGACGCGATCAAGAATGGCATGGCGTGGCTCGGCGACTGGACACTGGCCCATATGGCCGACGGCCCGCTGCGAAGCCTCCTGGTCGACGGCGTCATTGCCGGCGTGGGCGGGGTGTTGGTGTTCCTGCCGCAGATCCTGATCCTGTTCCTGTTCATCCTGCTGCTCGAGGACTCGGGCTACCTGCCGCGCGCCGCCTTCCTGCTGGACAACCTGATGGGCCGCGTCGGCCTGTCGGGGCGGGCCTTCATCCCGCTGCTGTCGAGCTTTGCCTGTGCCGTGCCGGGCATCATGGCCACGCGCACCATCACGCACTGGAAGGATCGGCTGGCGACCATCATGGTGGCGCCACTGATGACCTGCTCGGCGCGGCTGCCTGTGTATGCGCTGCTCATCGGCGCCTTCGTGCCCGACGCCTTCGTTGGCCCCTTCAACCTGCGCGGCTTGACGCTGTTCGGGCTATACGCGGCCGGCGTCGTCTCGGCCATGGGCGTGGCCTTCGCCTTCAAGCGGCTGTGGATGAAGAGCGCCTACCAGCCGCTCATGCTGGAACTGCCGCCGTACCGCATGCCAGGCCTGCGCAACCTGGCCATCGGCCTGTGGGAGCGCGCGCGCATCTTCCTGCGCCGCGTCGGCGGCATCATCTTCACGCTGATGGTGCTGCTGTGGTTCCTGAGCAGCTACCCCGCGCCGCCGGACGGCGCCACCGGCCCGGCCATCCAGTACAGCATCGCCGGCTGGATTGGCCAGGCGCTGCAGCACGTGTTTGCGCCGATCGGCTTCAACTGGCAGATCTCGATCGCGCTGGTGCCGGGGCTGGCCGCGCGCGAGGTGGCGGTGGGCGCGCTGGGCACGGTGTACTCGCTGTCCGCGGCCGGTGACGAGGTAGCGCAAAGCTTGACACCGATCATTGCCGGAGGCTGGTCGCTGGCCACCGCTTATTCGCTTCTGGCCTGGTATGTGTTTGCGCCGCAATGCCTCTCGACCTTGGCGGTGACGAAACGAGAGACCAACTCCTGGCGCTGGCCGCTGCTGATGGCCGGCTATCTGTTTGTGTTGGCATACGTGGCAGCCTTCGCCACCTTCCGCATCACGCTGTGGCTGGCGGGCGGCTGATGGTGCAGACCCTGGTCGCTGTCCTGCTCGTCGTCGTCTGCACTGCCTATGTGGTGTGGACTCTGCTGTTGCCGACAACCGTGCGTCGCCGCTTGGCGCAAGCGTTGCTGCGCTTGCGTTGGCCGAATGCTGTGGAGCGGCGGCTGCAGGCTGCAGTCCGTGCACCGTCCGGCTGCGGATGCCATGGTTGCGACGCCGGCTCCGACACCGGCAAGGTCCAACCTTCCGCCGCGCAACCTGTGCACTGGGCACCTCGGCCTAGGAACCTTCAAATCGGAGACCGTAGCGGTAGAGCGCGGTAGCCGCTGGGACTGCCAGATTTCACACCCTGGACAATCACGCAAAACAGCAGTTCCGCTTACTGGGACAAGGTCGCCTTGTCGCACCGGCGACAAAATGGGGGTTGGCTTGACCCAACAAGTGGGCGCATGCAGCATGCAGTAGCAATGGGTTGCTCCAAAGCGGCCGCTCGTGACCGTCAAGTCATGGCAGCGTGAGTAGGCCGCGAGCGGCGAACGGCGAACGACAGCTGCTGAACGGTCATATGCAGGGCCCATGCCGGCCGCCGCTCCCGATGTCCACTCGTGTGCGCCTACGCGGTGGCGGCCTGCCAGCGCACGGCCAGCGCCAGCCAGTCCGCCACGTAGTCGAAGCTGCTGATCTCCTCCAGGCGCAGCCGCCGCTGTCCGGCCAGGGCCTCGACCTCGGCCTTGAAACGCTCGAAGCGCTCGACGATGTCCGTGTGGCCGCGGATGCTGGTCTGCGGCAGCACGGTCTTGGCTTTGGCGGCCAGGAACGAGCGCACCGCCTTGATCAGTTCGCTGGCGCTGCCGCCGTGGTACCTGGCGTCCTGGCCCGCCAGGTCGCTCAAGGTCTTCTTGTCCTGGAACGGCTCGCCGGCCAGGATCAGCAGGTCGCGCCCTTTGGCACGCGCCGGATGGCTGAAGGCGGCCGCGCCGAAGCTCAGTCCGCATTCGAAGGGCATGTTGAAGCGAGGCAAGCGATGGTCGACGCCGACCTCGACGCGGCTGATGTCGTGGATCGAATAGCGGCTGCTGTCGATGATGCGCAGGATCTTGTCGAGCCGGGTCTCGCCCGACCCGACATCCTCCAGCGCGGTGCGTGCGATGAAGCCGCAGTCCTGGATGGCGAAGAGGGCCGCGTGCAGCAACGGCCGGTAGCCGTCGTCGAAGGGACAGTTCAGGAAGACCGAGACGTCGTAGCGCTGCGGTCGCCTCACCGGGCGGCCACCATCATCTCGACGGCGCGCTCGATGTCGTCCATCGACAGGTGTTGCGGCGTGGCCGCAGGCGCCAGAACCTGATACATCTTGCCGCCACGCGCCTTGACCTGGCCGAGTATCACTGCCTTTTTGGCTGCCGGACGCGCAGCCGCTTTCGCCGCGACCGTCTTGGCAGCCGTGTCTTGCTTGGGCTTTGCGGTGCGGGTGCTCTGCGTCTTCGACATGGTTGTCAGTGTAGACCTGCAGGCGGGCGCATCTGGAACCCGGCGACTGCATCGTTCCGTCGGCTCCTACGCCGGCAGCGGCCGCGCCGGCCGGCGCAGTTCAGTCCTGGCTTTCGCCGCGGTCGCTGTGCCCCAGGTGCCGGCCCGGGGCAATGCGATCGCGCACGCGCTGCTTCAGTTCCTTCGACTCGGGGAAGCAGCCCTCGCTGCGGCGCGCAAAGACCGTCTCGCCGTTCAGGCGCACCTCGAACACTCCGCCGATGCCCGGCACCAGCGCGACTTCGTGCACTTCGGTATCGAAGGTCGTCAGCAGTTCCTGCGCCAGCCATGCCGCGCGCAGCAGGAAGCGGCACTGGCGGCAGTATTCGATCTCGATGCGCACACGTCCGTCCATGCGCTATTGTCGCCCTACTGCATGGCCGGCAGCTTGCGTCGTCCTCCGCGGCGACAGGCCGTCGGCGCCGCGGTCCGAAGCCGCTCGGATCAGCGCAGATGCCCCAGCGGCAAGGCCGCGCCGGCCTTCACTTCGCCCAGCGAGAAGCTGGTGTGCAGGTCCTTGAAGTTGGGCAGCTTGAACAGCGTGTCGCGCGCCCAGCGCGAATAGGCGTCGAGGTCGGTGCACATCACCTGCAGCTCGAAGGTGCCGGCGCCGCTGATGTAGTGGCAGGACACGACTTCGGGCAGCGCGCGGATCGCGTCCTCCAGCGCGCGCGTGGCCTCGGCGTTGTTGCGCTCGGCATCGACACGCACGAAGGCCAGCACGCCCAGGCCGATGCGCCGGCGGTCGATCTCGGCGCGGTAGCCGGTGATGTAGCCCTGCCGTTCCAGCCACTTGACGCGCCGCCACGTGGGCGCCGCCGACAGGCCGATGCGCGCAGCCAGTTCGGCGTTGCTCAGGCGCGCGTCTTGCTGCAGCTCGCCCAGGATGGCGATGTCGTAGCGGTCCAGGCCGGCGCCGTGCGTGTCGTCGCCGGCTTCGGGCATCGATCTCGGGGTTTTCCCTGATTTCGAGACTTGAGCCGACTTTCGCTCCTTGACTGCCATATTCGCGCAAGATCCTTGCTGAGAGTATCGCTGTTGCGGCAAACAAAGAAAAGACATCACGGCACGGAAATCCTAAACTGCCGCATCCATCTGCCAGGAGTTGCCGCCGCATGAACGCTCCGCTTCCCGAAGCCATCCGCAAGGCGCTGGAACGCGCCAGTCTGGACGACAAGTACCGCCTGGAATCCGGCCGCGCCTTCATGAGCGGCGTGCAGGCGCTGGTGCGGCTGCCGATGCTGCAGCGCCAGCGCGATGCGCGCGCGGGGCTGAACACCGGCGGCTTCATCAGCGGCTACCGCGGCTCACCCCTGGGCGGCTACGACCAGGCGCTGCTGGCGGCGAAGAAGCACCTGGCCGAGCAGCACATCGTGTTCCAGCCGGGGGTCAACGAGGAGCTGGGCGCCACCGCGGTGTGGGGCTCGCAGATGCTCGACCTGTACCCGCAATCGAAGAACTACGACGGCGTGTTCGGCATCTGGTACGGCAAGGGCCCGGGCGTGGACCGCTGCTCC
>CAYUPF010000060.1:0-21538 GCA_964446545.1 uncultured Rubrivivax sp. | reverse complement strand
TAGGAGAAATAGGCAAGCCCGAGTGCACGCTTGACCATGCCCACCGTGGATGCCGCCTTCTCCCGCCCGCGCTCAGTTCCTCGCTCCAGCATCGCCAGCACAGCCGCGCGATCGCCGGCATGGCGTTCGCGCCGTTCGCGTATCGGTGCCATCAGCGATTGGAGCCGATCCTCGAGCATGTTCTTCACGCGGCTGTCACCAAGACCGCCGCGCCGATAGTGCGCCTTGAGTTCGGCGACGCGCTCCACGTCCGGCTCGAACGCATCGAGAAAGGCAAACACCACATTGCCCTCGACGGCGCCCGGGTCCTGCACGCGCAGGTGCTGTGGATCGGTAAACATGCGCCCCACCGCCGCATGGATCTCGTCGGGGCTGGCCCCGAGCGCGATCGCATTGCCTAGGGATTTGCTCATCTTCGCCTTGCCGTCGACGCCGGGCAGCCTGGCCACCGATGACAGCAGCGCCGAACACTCGACGAGCACCTCGGCGCCGACGCTTGCGTTGAAGCGACGCACCAGTTCGTTGGTCTGCTCGATCATCGGCAACTGGTCGCTTCCGACCGGCACGACAGTCGCCCGGAAGGCCGTGATGTCGGCCGCTTGGCTGACCGGATAGACCAGGAAGCCTGCCGGCATGTCGCGCTCGAAGCCGCGCAGACGAATCTCTTCCTTGACGGTAGGATTGCGTTCGAGCCGGGCCACGGTGACCAGGTTCATCAATAGCATCGACAGTTCCGCAAGTTCCGGCACCTGCGACTGAACGACGATGGTGGACAGCGCCGGGTCGATGCCCACCGCCAGGTAATCGAGCGTGACCTCGATCACGTGGGCGGCGACCTTGTGGTGATCGCCGACGTGGTCGCTCAGCGCCTGAATGTCCGCCAGTAGCAGGGTCTGATCCGCATGATGCTGAAGCGCCACCCGGGCTTTGAGCGAACCGGCATAGTGACCGAGGTGCAGCGGCCCGGTGGGGCGGTCTCCCGTGAGAACGACGGGTCGTGGGGTCGTCATGGCCGCCGCCTCGGTTAGCGTCACTTCGGATGTTTCGGCGAGTGCACGGGCAGCCCACCGCCATCGCCCTCGATCTTCGAGATCTTCAGTCGTATTTTCTCGATGGCGTGTACAGGCTCCAAACCCTTGGGGCAAACTTCGGCGCAATTCATGATCGTGCGGCAACGGAACAAACGGTAGGCATCGTTCAGATCGTCGAGCCGCTGCGGCCTGGCCCGATCGCGACTGTCAACGATGAAGCGATAGGCCTGGATCAACCCGGCCGGCCCGACGAACTTGTCCGGGTTCCACCAGTACGACGGGCACTGGCTGCTGCAGCAGGCGCAAAGGATGCACTCGTAGGCGCCATTCAGCCTGTCTCGCTCGGCCGGTGACTGCAGGCGTTCCTTTTCCGGTGGCGGCTCGTCATTCACGAGGTAGGGTGTGATCGAGTGATATTGCTTGAAGAACTGCGTCATGTCGACGAACAGATCGCGAATGATCGGGAACCCCGGAAGCGGGCGAATCACCACCGGTTCGCGCAGCCCGCGCGTGCGTGTGATGCAGGCCAGGCCATTGCGGCCGTTGATGTTCATCGCGTCGGAGCCGCAGACGCCTTCACGGCATGAGCGGCGAAACGACAGCGTGTCGTCCTGCCGCTTCAGGCGCAGCAGCACATCGAGCAGCATGTGATCGCTGGCGACGAGCTCGATCTCGTAGTCCTGCAGGTGCGGCTTGTTGTCAAGCTCGGGGTTGTAGCGGGAGATCGACAGTTTCATGGTGGCTTGCGGTCAGGGTCTGGGCGCGATTGCGGCCTGTCAGCTTTGCAGCCGCACCAGGATGAGCACCACCCACGCGGCGATGCCCAGAAGACCGGCAGCCACCAGGCCGAGCAGCAGATGGCGAAGGCCGGCCGGTTTTGCATAGTCCAGCAGCACGTCGCGCAGGCCCACCCACATGTGCATCAGCAGCGCCGCGAAGAAGACAACGATGGCGATGGACACGCCGGGGCTGCCGACCCAGGTTCTCCACTCCATGTATGAGTGGCGTGGATAGAGCGAAAACGCCGCCAGCGCGAGCACGATGAAGAGCAACATGCACACGGCGCTCGCACGCTGCACCCACCAGGCCGCTAGTCCCGTGAACCTGAGTTTCACAGCAAGGCCGCCGCAGCGAGCAGGGCCACCGCCACACCGCCCAGGTTGACGAACCAGGCGCTGCGACGGGCCACGCGCAACGGCGAACCCACGTCGAAGTCGCTCAACAAATGCCGTACACCGGCCAGCATATGGTGCGCCAGCGCCCAGACCAAGAGCGCCACCGCCACCCTGACGGCCACCTGCCCAAGCAGGCCCGTGACCTGCGCAAACCCTTGCTCGTTCTGCAGCGAGCGATCCAACAGGTAAACGCCGATGGGAACGCCGACCGCGAGGAGCATGCCGCTGACACGGTGCGCGATGGATGTCAGCGCGCCCACGGGCACATGGATCTGCGTTGGGTTCAGGAAAGCTGGGCGAGGTGAACGCATCATTGCAATACTGCTGGTTGAACAGTCTCGAAGTCAGCGCCGCCGCTGCTGGCACATGAGCAGCACCGTCGCAGAGTCCTCAGTTACGGGTCTTCTTCAGCGCGGCACCTTTGTGAATCGCCACGTGATCGGTCTTGTCGCTCTTGATTTCGTACTGCGGGTCCTCCGCGCTCGCGTGGTGCGTATAGCCCTTCCAGTCGACTTCGCTTGTATGAACCTTGATGATCCTGCCGCTGACATGGCCCGCTTCCGAGTTCCAGGTCACATGGTCGCCCATCTTGAACGTGTCGGTCATGCTGCAAATCCTCAGTCCGCCCGTCAGCCCGGGCTGACGATGGTTGCAATCGCCGTCGCGTCACGGTGCGTCATCACCAAGCCCCTCACTGGTAGCCGACGCCCATCACATAGTCCCGCAGCAGCGACCCCATATACGTTTCATGCGCCAACAACGCCCTCAGCGCATCGCGCGCGTTGACGACGCCCAGCGGTCTGGAGTGTTCGTCGACCACCGGAATGTGGACGAAGCCCCGCGCGTGCATCAGTGACAAGACATCGGGCAGGCAGTCGCTCGGGCGGCAAGAGGCGACATCGCGGCTCATCACGTCGGCGGCAGCGGTGGTACAGGCGCTTCCCAGGCAGCGACCGATCTGCCGGACGATGTCGGTTTTTGTGATGATCCCCACCATGGCACCATCGGCGTTGCAGACGACGACGAGGCCGATCTGTGTGTTCGAAAGCAGTTTCGATGCGTGCATGAGCGTTGCATCGGAGCTGATCGTCTCCAGCCGCGAACGTGCGACAGCTTCGATGCTGCTCACAAGCTTCGTATTCATTGGTTACCTCGCTGCGCCGGTCAAGGTAGGAGCCCCGCACGATATCAGTCGTCATCTCTTGCTCGGCGCGGGTTGACCGGGCCGACGATGTCGCACACCTTGGTCCATTCCGCGGCGCTTCATCGATTCAGCCACTTGCGCAGTGGCGCAGACAGCGGCAACCGGTGTGCCTGACGAGTCTGGCGGATATGTGATCTCCACGCCGCGCACGCAGGCAAAGGGCGTCAGCCGGTGCGGCTGCAGCCGCGTCGCACTGACGATCTCGCACGACGCAACGCCATGTACGGCGAGCGCGTCGGCGATAAGCGAGCGGTGGCAGCGCCACGGCACGGCTTCGGCACACATCAGCGCGACCCGGTCGCCGCGCGCGAGCTCGATCAGCCCCGCCAGGTTGGCGGCGAATTCCGCCGTCTGCATGTAGTCGGCATAGCCGCGAAACGACAGGTTGCGCCAGCCGGCGTTCGCGGAATCCGGCGTCGTGTGCCGAAAACCACCGAGTCCGGGCGCATGCGCATAGCCGATGTTCGCGGCGGCGAGCGTGCCGGGCAGCGTCTCGATGTTGAACTGGGGGTTGTGGCGCGAGCGCGGCACCGTGCGCACGTCGATCAACTGGGTCACGAGGTGGGCGCGAAGCAGTGCCACGAAGGCTTCGATAGGGCGCGTCGAATGGCCGATCGTCAGAACGCCGCACGCGCTGCCTTGCGCGTGCGGCGGCGCGGCGGACGCAACGGCCGTGCGCGCAGCGCGCTTGCCCGTCTTGACCGGCGCGGCCCTTCGACGCCACGGCGCTTCAACCGCCAACGAGCTTGTGGACGTGATGCCGCAGCACGGGCAGGAGTTCATCGTCGAACCAGGGATTGGCCTTGAACCAGCCGACATTGCGCGGCGAGGGGTGCGGCAGCGGAATGACGCGCGGCGCGTGCGCCCGCCAGTCCCGCGTCGTCGCCGTCACCGACACATGGCCTGCGCCGCGCAGGAAATGCGTTTGCGCATACTGGCCGACAAGCAGCGTGAGTTCGATGCGCGGCAACTGCGCAAGCAGCCGATCGAACCACAGCGGTGCACACTCACGTCGCGGCGGCAGGTCGCCGCTGGCCGCGCGACCCGGATAGCACAAGCCCATCGGCACGATCGCCACACGCGCCTTGTCGTAGAAGGTCCTGGCATCGATGCCCATCCAGTCGCGCAAGCGCTCGCCGCTGCGGTCATCCCAGGGCACGCCACTGGCGTGGACCTTCGCGCCCGGCGCCTGGCCGACGACGAGGATCGTCGCCGTCGCGCCGGCCTGCAACACAGGGCGCGGGCCGAGCGGCAGATGGGCCTCGCACACGCGGCAGGCCCGCACTGTCTGGAGAAGGTCGTCGAGCCTTCGATCGACTTCGGCGTGCATCTGCACGGCGATGGTGATCGGCGGCGACTTCATGAGCGGTCGACGAAGCGGCGGGGCGTGACTCATTCGTCGCGGACCGGATCGATCCCGCGCCGCTCGCGCATGGCGCGGCCGACGCGGTCGAGCTCTTCGTCGCTCAACAGCCGCGCCGCCATCGGCAGCAGTTCGCTCTCTTCACGATGGATGTGCCGCTCGTACAGGCCGACCAAGGCGTCGACACTTTCAGCCTCTAGCGCTACGCTGTCGCCAGCGGCAACCCGCTCGAGCACGGCGCGCACGCGCTGCCAGCGCCCTTCGAGCTCGCGATGCTCGGCCGCCAGGCCGGCCGTCAACTCACGCAGACAGACGGCGTCTGATCCGGCCATCGCCTCGATGAGTGCGGGAAACAGGTCCTGCTCTTCGTCGGCATGGTGGTGCACCGCCGCGGTATCGAAGTAGCGCATCACGCCGAGCGCCGCGCTGCGCGCCTGGCGGTCCGCGCCGCGGTGGGCCAGGTGAGGCACCAGCCGCCGCAAGGTCGCGCACTGCTGTGCGATGCGCGAGTGGCACGCCGACAGCATCTCGAGCGGGACCTCGAAGCCAACGGCGGGTGCGCTATGGCCCGGCAGGCCGATGTTCATGATGTGCTCCTCGCGCCGTTGCGGCGCGACGCCTCCTTGGCGAACCCGAGACATTGACGGCCAGATCCCCGCGATCGGTCGTCGACAGGTTGCGGATGGCCGCCCAAGCTTGACCCTTCACGGTGTATTTATATCACGGCGTGATATGTTTGGCCAAAGCCACGAGAGTCGCCACGCCATGAAGCTCAACATCCTGTCGGACCTGCACCTCGGCTTCCGCGCGCAGGACACGCCGCTGAACGACGCCGATGTGGTCATCTTGGCGGGCGACATTGCGCCGCCGCGGCAGGCGGCGCTGTGGGCCCTGCGCTTGGAAAAGCCCGTCATCTACGTGCTCGGCAATCACGAGTTCTACGGCAGCAGCATCGATGCCGCCGCGGCTGAACTGAAAGGGCTTTGCGCCGGCACGCACATCCATGTACTGGACAACGACGAAGTGATCATCGATGGCGTGCGCTTCCTCGGCAGCACCTTGTGGACCGACTTCATGCTGTTCGGCGGCGGCGCCGAGCGTGCGGCGGCCACCCTCGAAGCGCAACACCTGATGCGAGACTTCAGCCGCATTCGGGCCGACGCGGCGACGGGTGCGCTGTTCACGCCGGACGATTCGGCAAAGCTGTTCGCACGCAACGCCGCTTGGCTCGATCGCAGGCTCGAGGTGCCGCATGCCGGACCGACGGTGGTCGTCACCCATCATGCGCCGTCGCGGCGCAGCATCCACCCGAGGTTTGCCAGTTCGTTGCTGAACGCCTGCTTCGTCTCGAATGCCGAGCACCTCGTCGGCGCCGACCGGGCGCAGTGGTGGATCCACGGCCACACGCACGACAGTTTCGACTACGTGCTGAACGGCACCCGCGTCATCTGCAACCCACGCGGCTATGCCCAGGGCGACGTGAACGAGAACGCGCGCTTCGATCCGGACCTGACGATCGAGGTCTGAGCAACCCATGACGAGGACACGACGATGATCACCACCGCATTGACCGAGATGTTCGGGCTTGAGCACCCGATCGTGCTCGCCCCGATGGGCGGCGTTTCGGGCGGGCGTCTGGCCGCGGCCGTATCCAACGCCGGCGGACTGGGTCTGGTCGGTGGAGGCTACGGCGATCGTGCGTGGCTGCGGGCCGAGGTGGCGTGCGTCAAGCACGAGACCGAGCGGCCCTGGGGCGTGGGCCTGATCACCTGGTCGGTCGATGCCGGCTTCGTCGACTGGGTGCTCGGCTACCAACCGCACGCGGTCATGCTGTCGTTCGGCGACCCGAGGCCGCTGGCTGCTGCCATCAAGGCGGCAGGAGCCAAGCTCATCTGTCAGGTACAGGACTTGGCGGGTGCACAGCTGGCCGTCGAAGCGCGGGCCGACATCATCGTCGCCCAGGGCACCGAAGCCGGTGGCCATGGTGGCAGGCGCTCGACACTGCCCCTGGTGCCTGCCGTGGCCGATGCGGTGGCGCCGATACCCGTGGTGGCGGCCGGCGGCATCGCCGATGGCCGCGGACTGGCGGCGGCGCTGATGCTTGGCGCCCAGGGTGCGTTGATCGGCACGCGCTTCTACGCCAGCGAGGAGGCGCTCGGCCATGACCTTGCCAAGCAGCGCATCGCGGCTGCACATGGCGACGAGACCGCGCGCACGAGCGTGTTCGACATCGTGCGAGAGTTGGCATGGCCGGCCGCGAACTCCGGGCGTGCGCTGCGCAACCGTTTCATGCAGCGCTGGCACGGCCACGAACGTGAACTGGCGGCGGCGCTGGACGCCGAGCGTGCCCCGTACCAGGAGGCCACACGCGCCGGTGACCTCGACACCGCGATGGTCTGGGCCGGCGAGGCCGTCGACCTGATCGCCAGCGTCGAGCCGGCGGGCAGGCTGCTGCAGCGCATCAGCGCGCGGGCCGAAGAGCAATTGACCCTTGGCGCAAGCTTCGCCAAGCACCGCAGGGGCGAAGCGCAGCGGGAATGAAACGCCGGTTCGCCGCATCGAAGGCGATACGACTTCAATGCACAGGAGGCGCAACATGAGCACGCACGATTCGAAGCTGCTGGGGCGCGAGCAAGTCGCGCGCGGCACGATAGCCTTTCATTTCGACAAGCCTGCCGGCTTCAAGTTCAAGCCCGGCCAGGCGATCGACGTGGTGCTGCCCGAGCCACCGGCAGGCGACGCGCAGAGCGCGCGCCACACCTTCTCGATCGTCAGCGCGCCCTTCGAGAACGAGCTCGTGGTTGCCACGCGGATGCGCGACAGCGCGTTCAAGCGCGCGCTCGGGGCCTTGCCGGTCGGCGCGAACATCAGGATCGACGGCCCGTCCGGCTCGCTCACCCTGCACAACGACCGCGCACGAGCGGCGGTCTTCATCGCCGGGGGCATCGGCATCACGCCGTTCATGAGCATCGTGCGCCAAGCGGCCCATGATCGCTTGGCGCAGCGCCTGGTGCTGCTGTATTCGAACCGGCAGCCGCAGGACGCCGCATTCCTCGCCGAGCTGCAAGGGCTCGACCAACGGCACGAGCCCTTCGGCCTGGTCGCCACGATGACGGAACTCGGCGACAACCGTTGCCCCTGGGATCGGGAGACCGGCCTGATCGATGGGCCGTTGATCAAGAAGGCCGTCGCCGGACTGCCTGCGCCGATCTACTACGTCGCCGGGCCGCCCGGCTTGGTCGAGGCGATGCGCCAGGCCTTGAACGGCGCGGGCGTCGACGACGACGACGTCCGCAGCGAAGAGTTCTACGGCTATTGAGCCACGGGAACGCGGCGCGTCACCGCTGCATCCAACGACTGAAGAGCAGGACACCATGCAAACCGCACAGACATCTCCACGCGCGTCGCCACGATCTGCCGCATCGGTGGCAACGACTGACGCCGAGCTCGCTGCGCGCGCCGCAAACGGCGATGACAGCGCTTTCGAACACATCGTGCGGCGCCACAACCGCTTGCTGTTTCGCACCGCGCGCAGCATCGTGAAAAGCGACGCCGAGGCCGAAGACGCCCTGCAGGAGGCGTACCTGCGCGCCTGGCGGGCGCTGCCGAGCTTTCGCGCCGACGCAAGACTGTCGACCTGGCTGGTGCGCATCGTCATCAACGAGGCGCTGGGGCGGCTGCGCCGCTCGAGCGCGCAAGTGGTCCCGCTGGATGCCGCCATGGAATCGACCGACCGCGAAACGCAGCAATCGATGCAGGACGACCCGCAGCAACGGCCCGAGCGCGCCGTCATGCGCGCGCAAGTGCGTCGTTTGATGGAAGCGCGCATCGACGCGCTACCCGAAGCGTATCGATGTGTGTTCATGTTGCGCGCGGTACAGGAGTTGAGCGTCGAGGAAGTGGCCACGGCGCTGGACCTGCCCGATGCCACGGTGCGCACGCGCTACTTCCGCGCCCGCGGCCTGCTGCGCGAAGGTTTGTCGCGCGACGTCGATCTCGCCATCGGCGACGCGTTCTCTTTCGACGGCGAGCGCTGCGACCGCATCGTTGCCGCCGTGCTGGCCAGGCTTGCCCAGGACCGGGACATCCCCTGATGCCGATTCCATCGCCCACACCGGAGACCGCCATGTCCTTCCTGCTGATTCCCAACCCGGTCGCTGCCCGCCGCATGTTCATCGGCCGATCCGGCTTGCTGCTGTCCGGCGCCGCGGTGGCGCTGCTCGCCGGAAAGCATGCCCTGGCCGCCCGGGCTGGTGAAGGTGGCGCCGGCGACGCGCAGATCCTCAACACCGCGCTCGGCGCCGAACTCGAAGCGATTGCGGCCTACCAGCTCGGCGCCGAAAGCAGGCTGCTGCAAAAGCCCGCGCTCGATCTCGCGCTGAGCTTCCAGGGCCATCACAAGGCGCATGCCGAGCTGCTCGCCAAGACGGTGGACAAGCTCGGCGGCAAGCCGGTGGCCGCCAAGGCGAAGTACGACTTCCCGGTCGAGCAGCTGAAGACGCAGGCCGACGTGCTGAGCTTCGCGGCCAAGCTCGAACAGGGCGCCGTCAGCGCCTATCTGGGTGCCGTGCCACTGTTCGGCAACCGCGACCTGGCCAAGGCCGCCGCGAGCATTCTGGGCGACGAAGCGATGCACTGGGCGATCCTGCGCCAGGCGCTGGGTGAAGTTCCCGTGCCCTCGGCTTTCGTGTCGTGACGATGCGCGCGTCGCTTGCCGGCGCGCTCGCGCTCTGCGCGGCCGCGCCGGCAGCAGCCGTTGCCGATGCAACCCGCGGCGAGCAGATCTACAGCCGCTGCCTTGCCTGCCATGCGCTGGCCTACGACCGCGTCGGGCCGCGCCATTGCGGCTTGTTTGGCCGGCTGTCCGGCAGCGCACCCGGGTACGCGTACTCGCCGGCGATGAAAAACGCGAAGATCACCTGGAACGAAAAAACGCTCGACCGCTTCCTCGCCAAACCGCTGGCGATGGTCCCCGGCAGCACGATGACCTACGACGGCGTGGCCGATGCAAAGGAGCGGGCAGACCTGATCGCCTACCTGAAGCGCGCCAACCAAATGCCCGAATGCCGCCCGTAGCAGCCGAGCGGCCTCGAAGGAAACGGCCATGAAGGAGCAAGCTTCTTGCGCAGGCTCTGCACACGAAGGATCGGCGGCGACGCTCGAGGACGTGGCGCAGCGCTACGACAACAGGCTGCCGCTCGGCCTGAGCGTCGGCCAGGTCGCCGACCTTGCGCAATACCTGAAGTCGCTTTGACGCCCGCTACCCCATGCTGAGAGAAACCAAGCACCCGGTCTTCGGCGACGACGCTGCGCTGGCGCCTGCGCGGGCATCGGATCGCATCCGCGGCCGGCTGCACAGCGCAAACGCCCGCTACCACGCCAACGACAACATCTCGGCCTTCATCGAAGATGGCGAGCTGCAGGAACTGATGGCCGAGGTGCAAGACAGGATGCAGGAGGTGTTGCGCGCGCTGGTGATCGACACGGCCGGCGACCACAACAGCCGCGCCACCGCTCAACGATTCGCGAAGATGGCGGTCAGCGAGGTCTTTCGCGGCCGCTACGTGCCGCCGCCTGCGCTGACCGAGTTCCCCAACGTGTCGGGCCTGAACGAGCTCATGGTCGTTGGCCCGCTCGCGCTGCGCAGCGCCTGCTCACACCATCTGTGCCCGATCATCGGCAAGGTCTGGATCGGCGTGCTGCCCAATCAACACTCCAACCTGATCGGGCTGTCGAAATACGCCCGCCTGTGCGACTGGATCATGAGCCGGCCGCAGATCCAGGAAGAGGCGGTGGTGATGCTGGCCGATGCCCTCGAATCTCGCGTCAAACCCGATGGCCTGGCGATCGTCATCGAAGCCGACCACTTCTGCATGCACTGGCGCGGCGTCAAGGACGAGGGCGCGGCGATGACCAGCAGTGTCATGCGCGGCGCCTTCTTGAAGGATGCCGCCTTGCGCCGCGAATTCCTGTCGCTGCTGCAGCGGCGGCGCGGCTGATGGTGCATCGAAGGCCGATATGGACGGCTCGACCCGCAAGCTGCCGACGGCGCTGGTGCTGGCCGGCGGCGGCAGTTTCGGCGCGGTGCAGGTCGGCATGCTGCGCGCGCTCGTCGCCCGCGGCCTGGTGCCCGACCTGGTCGTGGGTTCGTCGGTGGGCGCGATCAACGGCGCCTACTTTGCCGGCACGCCGAACGCCAACGGCATTGCGCAGCTCGAGGCGATCTGGCGCGGCCTGCACCGCGGCGAGGTCTTCCCGATCGGCTGGCGTGGTGCGCTGGGCTTGATCCGCCGCGGCTTCGCGGTCGATCCATGCGGGTTGCGTCGCCTCGTGGAGCGGCACCTGCCGTACCAGGCCATCGAAAAAGCGGCGCTGCCGCTGCACCTGGTGGCCACCGACCTGCTCAGCGGCAGCACCGTGCGCCTGTCCAGCGGCCCGGTCGCCGAAGCCGTGCTCGCCAGTTGCGCGATACCCGCGCTGTTTCCGCCGGTGTGCATCGGGCAGACGCATCTGATCGACGGCGCGGTGGCCAACAACACGCCGATCAGCGTCGCCGTCGAGTTGGGCGCCAAGCGCGTGATCGTGCTGCCGACCGGATTCGCCTGTTCGCTGAGCGCAGCGCCGCGCGGTGCGCTCGCCAGCGCGCTGCACGCCCTCACGCTGCTCATCGCCCGTCAGCTGGTGATGGAACTCGAGCGCTATCGCGACCAGGCCGAGATCGTCACCGTGCCGCCGCTGTGCCCGCTCAGCGTGTCGCCCTACGATTTCTCCCAGGCCGGCGAGCTGATCGAACGCGCCGCGGCGCAGACGCAGCGCTGGCTCGATCGCGGCGGCCTGACGCGCGAGCATGTGCCGCAGGCGCTGCGTGCGCACGCGCATTGAGGCCTCGGCCGGCGGCAGCCTGCCGCGCCGCCCCGCAGCATCGCGATCTCGACGAGACGCGCGTGGCCGGGCTTCAGGTCGGCGTCGAGGATGCCGCAGGCCGCGCAGGTCGCCTTCTTGTGGAGGTAGAGGTCCTGACAGGACTTCGGTGTCGTCGCCGACACCGACGAAACGCGCACACACGACGCCGCCGGCTTGCCGGCGTCCGTCATCAGGCCGGTGGCACCGCGCACGATCTCGATGCGTTCGCAGGGTGCGGTGTCCCAGGCATTGGCGCCGATGCCGGCGAGCACGCGGCTCCTACAATGCGGCGCGCACGCCCCTGACTCCCGATTGCTGCACCTCGACAACGCCGCCAACCGCCGCATCGGCATCACGCTGGTCACGCTGACGACCCTGTGCTTCGCGACGCTGGACACCTGTGCCAAGTGGCTGGTGCAAACCCTGCCGGTACTGCAGGTGGTATGGCTGCGCTTCGTCTTCCATGTGCTGCTGGCCTCGGCGCTGCTGGCGCCGCGCTACGGGCTGGAACTGGTGCGCGTGCGCGACTGGAAGCTGCAGGCGCTGCGCGCGGCGATGATGGCATCGATGACCGCGCTGAACTTCTGGGCGCTGCAGTATCTGCAGCTGGCCGAAACCGGCGCCATCCAGTTCTCGGTACCGCTGCTCATCGCCTTGTTCAGCGCCTGGCTGCTGGGCGAACGGCTGGACGCGCGGCGCTGGGGAGCCATCGTGGCCGGCTTCGTGGGCGTGCTGCTGGTCATCCGCCCGGGCAGCCAGGCTTTCCACCCGGCGATCCTGCTGTCGGTGATGAACGCGCTGCTCTACGCCGCCTTCAACATGCTGACGCGCCGCATGGTGGCCACCGAGTCGGCGGCGTCGCTGCAGCTGATGTCGGCGCTGGGCGCGGCGCTGCTGCTGGCGCCGTGGGCGCTGGCCGGCTGGCAATGGCCCGACGGCTGGCTGCCCTGGCTGGTGATCGCGCTGTGTGGCCTGTGCGGCGGGCTCGGCCACTTCATGGTGGCGCAGGCACACCGCTACGCGTCGGCGGCCACGCTCGCGCCCTTCCTGTACCAGCAGATCATCTACATGACGCTGCTGGGCTGGCTGGTCTTCGGCCAGGTGCCCGGGCCGCTGGTCGTCGGCGGCGCCGCCATCGTGGTGGCCAGCGGCCTGTACCTGTTGTGGCTGGAGATGAGGCGGCGCTGAGCCACCACCGGCGCCCCTAGAATCGCGCGCGCACCCCGTTGGTGCGCATGGTGCGGGCGCAGTGCAGCCCGGCTGCAGCTGCAGGAGACCCGCTTGAAATTCGCCAGCCCGCAAGACTTCCTGGACGCCGTCGCGCGCCGCGACCCCCATCAGCCCGAGTTCCTGCAGGCGGTGAGCGAGGTCATGGCCAGCCTGTGGCCCTTCATCGCGGCACATCCGCAGTACGCCGAACAAGCGCTGCTGGAGCGGCTGGTGGAGCCCGAACGCATCGTGCAGTTCCGTGTAGCCTGGGTCGACGACCGCGGTTGCACGCAGGTGAACCGCGCCTTCCGCATCCAGCACAGCTCGGCCATCGGCCCGTTCAAGGGCGGCATGCGCTTCCACCCGTCGGTGACGCTGTCGATCCTGAAGTTCCTGGCCTTCGAGCAGACGCTGAAGAATTCGCTGACCACGCTGCCGATGGGTGGCGGCAAGGGCGGTTCGGACTTCGACCCCAAGGGCAAGAGCGACACCGAGGTGATGCGCTTCTGCCAGGCGCTGATGCTGGAGCTGCACCGCCACCTGGGGCCGGACACCGACGTGCCGGCCGGCGACATCGGCGTCGGCGCGCGCGAGGTCGGCTTCATGGCCGGCATGATGAAGAAGCTGTCCAACGACACTGGCTGCGTCTTCACCGGCAAGGGCATCGCCTTCGGCGGCAGCCTGATGCGGCCCGAGGCCACCGGCTACGGCACCGTGTACTTCGCGCAGGAGATGTTGCGCCGCGCGCGCCAGACCTTCGACGGCCGGCGCGTGGCCATCTCGGGCTCGGGCAACGTGGCGCAGTACGCGGCCGAGAAGGCGCTGGAGCTGGGCGCGCGCGTGCTCACCTTCTCCGATTCGGACGGCACGGTGGTCGACCGCGACGGCATCGATGCCGAGAAGCTGCGCGCGCTGATGCACCTGAAGAACGTCGGGCGCGGCCGCCTGTCGGCGTTTGCCGCGCAGTTCGGCCTGCCCTTCGAGGCCGGCAAGCGGCCCTGGCACGTGCCGGTGGATATCGCGCTGCCGTGCGCGACGCAGAACGAGCTGGACGAGCAGGATGCGCGCACCCTGGTGGCCAACGGCGTGCGCTGCGTGGCCGAGGGCGCGAACATGCCGTGCACGCTGCAGGCAATGGAGGTGTTCCAGCACGCCGGCACGCTGTACGCGCCGGGCAAGGCCAGCAATGCCGGCGGCGTGGCCACCTCGGGGCTGGAGATGTCGCAGAACGCCCAGCGCATCGCCTGGTCGGCCGCCGAAGTGGACGAGCGGCTGCACGCCATCATGCAGGACATCCACGAGAACTGCGTCAGGCACGGCAAGCGCGCCGACGGCTCGATCGACTACGTGGCCGGCGCCAACATCGCCGGCTTCGTGAAGGTGGCGGACGCGATGCTGGTGCAGGGCGTTGTCTGACCCGCCTTCGTCCTGCTGCCCGGGTACATGTGCCACGAGGAGCTCGGCGATGGCCGGCTCACATGCCTGGCCAATTGCCCGCAGCCTGCGCTACGCACTCTCGCCGTCGATATCCAGATGGCGCCACGACAACGCCAGCGCACCCATGACGACGATGGCCACGATGAACGAAAGGGCCGCACCCAGCCCCAGCTGAAAGGCCTGCATCTGGTTGGCGATGAGGGGCGCAATCATCACGCTGGAAGCGTCGCCCATCAGCATCGGCACGAAGAACATGCCGGTCAGCGGCACGAATGTCAGCACCGCGGCGGACACCACACCGGGCAGCGTCTGCGGCAGCGTCACGTGGCGAAACGCGCGCAGCGGCGAGGCGCCCAGGTCTGCCGCAGCGTCGACCAGCGTCCAATCCATCTTCTCCAGCGAGGCGTAAATGGTGATCACCGCGAAGGGCAGCGAGAAGTACACCATCACCAGCACCACGGCAAAGGGGCTGTACAGCAAGAAGGGCAGTGGCGCGTCGATCAAGCCCAGCGCCCTGAGTCCCTTGTTGATGATGCCGGCATGCCCCAGCAGGGCCATCCAGGCATAAGCCCGCAGCAGCCCGCTGGTCCAGAACGACAAGATGATCGCGCCGAGCAGCAGCTTCTGCCAGCGCTTGGCGTAACGCACGATGACATAGGCCAGCGGATAGGACATGCCCAGCGTCAGGACGGTGATGATCACCGATGCCACGAGCGTGCGCAGCAGCACTTTCGGATAGGTCCAGCTGTCGAAGAAGGTGCGGTAGTTGGCCAGCGTCCATTCGGTGACGATCTGGAAGTTCTTCGTCGTCCAGAAGCTGTACACGAACATGATGCCCAGGGGCACGGCAAACAGCGCCATCTGCACGACGACCATCGGCGCCAGGCCCCACAGCAAGGCCTTGTCGCCGTCGCGCGGTGTCTGCACGCCGATGCCCCGCCCGGGCTCAGGCTGCCAGGACTTCGTTCCAGGCCGCGGCGTACTCGTCCTGGTTGGGTGGCGCCTCGATCAGGCGCATCTTCAACGCCACCTCGGGCTGATCCATCAGGTTGGCCTTGACCATGTCGCCCATGCCCTGTTCCTTGAGCAACTCGACCCCGCCACGATTGGCCGCCCCACGCTGCAGGCGCTTGAAATTCATCGCCACGTACTCGGGGCTGTGGAGGTGGTTGATCCACGCCAGCGCGGCCTCGCGGTTGGGCGACCCCTTGACCAGCATGTCCCCGTCGATCCAGCCGAAGTAGCCTTCCTTCGGGCTGGCCCAGCCCATTTCCGGGCCACTGGCGGCCCGGATGGTCATGGCGCGGCCGGGCGACGACAGGCCGATCCAGACCGTCTCTTCCACATACAGCCGCAACTGCTCGTTCCAACCCTTGGATATCGTGGGCGCGTTGCGCTTGATGCGAATGAGGATGTCCTTGGACTTGTCCAATTGCGCCTTGTTCATCTTGAACGGCTCGGGATATCCCAGCAAGAAGGCCGCCACCGGCCACATGAACTCGTGCTGATCGCTGAAGCCGATGCGGCCCTTGTATTTCGGGTCGAGCAGCGCCTCGTACGAGGTCGGCGGCGTGCCGACCTTGGCCTTGTTGTAGATCAGCACCGTCGGGTTCCAGCCCCAGGGCACGATCAGCGACTTGCCCCCCGCGGCCTGCAGCGCCGGGATCTTCTTGAACTCGGGATACATGTTCTTGGCAACGTTGGGAATGCTGTCCAGCGCGATCGGCTCGATCATGCCCTCTTGCATGTAGCGCAGCGGCCATAGGCCATCGGCCTCGAACAGGTCGTACTGCGCAGTGCCCGAGAGCTTCAACTTCGCGAAGGTTTCGGCGTTGCCACTCATGCCGATGTGATTGACGCGTACGCCGCTGACATCGAAGAAACTCTTGATGCCTTGTGGCTCCACATGACCGCCCCAGGCCAGCCAGTTGACGTTGCCAGCAGCCGCGGCTCGACCGGGCCACGTGCCGATGGCTGCTGCGCCCACGCCGGCCATTGCCGAGCGCTTCAGAAAATCACGTCGTTCGGATTGTCTGGACATGTCAGTCTCCTTGGGGATGGAGGGGCCCGGCACGGGCCCCGTGGTTTGAAACCAGGGCATTTGCAGGATAGGCCCGCGCGTCGGCAACATCCCACCAAAGGAAGACCTGCTGCTGTTCGGCAAGAAGCTCTGCGCCGGCGTCGCCCGCACCGTTCAGGCCGCCGCTCAACCGGTAGGAAAGAAGCTCGCCGCCGTGCTCCAGGCGCACGGTGCAATGCGTGACGAAGCCCAGTGGCGCGACCTTGCTGACGATGCCCTTCAGGGGCCGCACCGGCGCCGCCGAGGCCACGGCGGACATGCGGATGCGCTCGGGCCGTACCAGCACGGACACCTCGGTGCCCGGAGTGAATGCGCTGCCGCCCTGCGCGTGCACGCGCCCCAGTCCTTCCAGATCGACCTCGCCCTGCGCATTTGCCACGCGGCCGTTGAAGATGTTGACCGAGCCAATGAATTCCATGACTTCGCGACATGCCGGGGCGCTGTAAATCTGCGCCGGCGTGCCCACCTGCAGCAAGCGCCCCTGGTCCATGACCGCGATGCGGTCGGACATGGCCAGCGCCTCCTCCTGGTCGTGCGTGACGTAGACGAAGGTGATGCCGACTTGGCGCTGGATGCGGGTGAGTTCGGTCTGCATCTGCTTGCGCAGCTTGAGGTCGAGGGCACCGAGCGGCTCGTCCAGCAGCAACACGGCCGGTCGATTGACGAGCGCACGTGCCAGCGCCACGCGCTGACGCTGGCCGCCGCTCAGCTGGCCCGGCCGCCGGTCTTCATAGCCGTTGAGCGACACCAGCCGCAGCATATCGGCCGCTGCCTTGCGCCGTTCGGCCAACGGTACCTGCTTCATGCGCAGGCCGAACTCGACGTTTTCGGCCACGCTCATGTGCGGAAACAGCGCGTAGTTCTGGAACACCGTGTTCACGGGTCGTTTGTAGGATGGCACGTCCTGCACCGGCTTGCCGTCGATCAGCACCGTTCCGGTGGAGGCCGACTCGAAGCCGCCGATAAGGCTCAAGGTGGTGGTCTTGCCGCAGCCGCTGGGGCCGAGCAGTGAAAAGAACTCGCCCTTGCGGATGCTCAGGTCGATGCCGTGCAAAGCGACGGTCGCGCCGAAGCGCTTGGATACGCCGCGCAACTCCACTGCGGCGGCAGCGGCGTCGGGCAGGGTCACGCTGTCGCTCATGCCGAGCGCCTGCGCGCCGTGCCTTGGCCGGCACCGCGGTCGAGCACCCATGCCCCGACCAGCAACAGCGCGAACGACCCCGCCAGCAGCACCGTGGCCAAGGCATTCACGCGCGGAGCGATGCCGTCCTTCAGCAAGCTCCAGATGTACATGGTGAGCGTGCCTTTCTGACCGGAGACGAAGTAGGTGATGAGGAACTCGTCCATCGACAGCGTGAACACCAGCAGCGCGGCGCCCACCACGCCGGGCATGATGAGCGGCAGCGTCACGTGCCGGAAGGTCCGTGCCGGGCTGGCGCCCAGATCGCCCGCCGCGAGTTCGAGGGTGCGATCGAAACCATAGAGGCGCGTCGAGACGATCAGCACTGCAAAGGGCAGGGTGAAGACCACATGGCCAAGGATGATGCTGAAGCGCGACAACGGCAGGTTGAGGAAGGCGAAGAAAAGCAGCAGCGCCACGCCCATCAGGAAATGCGGAATGATCATCGGCAGGATCACCAGCATGCGCGTTGCGCGCTTGAAGCGAAAGGTGCAGCGCACCAGCGGGAAGGCCGCCAAGGTGCCCAGCACGGTGGACACGACGGTCGTGCATGCGGCGATGAACAGGCTGTTGAACAGCGCCTCGTGCAGGACGAAGTCATGCCCCAGCTCGCGATACCAGTTCAAGGTGAAACCGCGAAAGGGCAACGATGGAATCATGTAGTCGTTGAACGAGAACAGCACCAGAAAACCGATGGGCAGATACAGGAACGCAAAACCCAACACGCCGTAGATCAACAGGATGCGTTTTCCCATGGGTCGCTGCGTCGCAGGTGCGTCTGGGCAGGCTATCGAAGGCGCGAACCCGCGGCAGCGACTTGCTGCGATCGGCCCGTCGGGCGCGGCGGCCTGCGTCTGACACCGGTAACGGCGGCGACGGGCGGGGCCCCTTCGAGCCGCACCGGCACCGGTACGGCCGAGCCCGCCAATTGCCGCTCGATGCCGGCTGCCGTGGCCAGCAGCGCGGCGGACACACGTTGCAGGTGCGCCGCGGTCAGCCGCTCCAGCGGCAACGCAATCGACACGCCCGCCACCGCCCGCCCGTCGGGCCCGCGAATCGCCACGGCCACACCGCCCACGTCCAGACGCCAGGCGCCACGGCACACGGCATAGCCACGCCGCCGGATGCGATGCAGTTCGAGCAGCAACTCGTCGCGCGTGGCGATGGTCTTGGGTGTCACCTTCTCCAGCCTCTTGGGCAGCAGCGCCACGATTTCATCGTCCGTCAGGGTCGCCAGCAACACCAGCCCGTTGGACACGCAATGGGCAGAGTTGCGCTCGCCGACGAAACGGTGCACGCGCACCACCTGGGGACTTTCGGCGATCTGGATGCACACCGTGTGCGTGCCGTCGAGCCAGGCCAGCGCCACACCCTCGGACACGCTGCGCACCAGCTCGGCCATGTAGGGCTCGGCGACGCGGCCAATCTCGACGAAGGCCGCCTTGCAGCCCACTTCCCAGGCCTTCACGCCGACGCTGTAACGCTGATCGTCCAGACGCTGCACATAGCCGCGGCCGACGAGGGCAATCAGCAGCGCGTGCACGCTCGACTTGGCCATACCCAACGCGGCGCTGATTTCCGTCAGGCCGATGGGACGATCGTGCGCAGCCAGACATTCGAGGACGTCCAGCCCGCTGTTGATGCCTGATCGCTGGCGATTCGGCAAAACCGAACTTTTGGTAGGCATTGACG
This sequence comes from uncultured Rubrivivax sp., assembly GCA_964446545.1. Lineage (GTDB taxonomy): Bacteria > Pseudomonadota > Gammaproteobacteria > Burkholderiales > Burkholderiaceae_C > Rubrivivax. The sequence goes on along the minus strand of CAYUPF010000060.1, from coordinate 2,264 downwards.
AATCGTAGGGATGCGACTAGCCTTTGTCAATCAGTTCAAGGCAGGAGACGGCTGTGCGAATCAAGCTACCGCAACAAGGGCGCAAGCCACAAGAGGTGCTGGACGAAGTGCGTTCGTTCAAAGCGGCCGACATCGACTGGAAGCATGGGCGCTCGCCGCTGTTCGTGTTCAAGGCGGACGACGAGCTTTACGAATTGGGGCGGGCCGCGTTCTTCGAGTACTTCTCGGAAAATGCCCTGGGCGCCGGACGTGCCTTCCCCAGCGTGAAGAAGATGGAGGACGAGGTCGTGTCGATGGCGCTGGACCTGTTCGGCGCGCCCGATTCGGCGCGGGGCTTCATGTCCACGGGCGGCACGGAGAGCATCATCCAGGCCGTGCAGACCTGCCGCGACTGGTCGCGCCAGCAACGCAGCGCACCACACCACCGGGGCAACATCGTTGCGCCCGAATCCGTGCATCCCGCCTTCGACAAGGCGGCCAAGCTGATGGACCTGCAAATACGGCGCGCACCCGTGGGGGCGGACTTCCGTGCCGACGTGGCCGCACTCGAAGCGCTGATCGACGAAGACACCATCATGCTGGTCGGCTCGGCGCCGTGTTTCCCGTATGGCGTGATCGACCCCATCACGCAGATCGGCGAGTTGGCCGAACGCAAGCGCCTTTGGCTGCACGTGGATGCGTGCGTGGGTGGTTATCTGGCCCCCTTTGCACGCCTGATCGGGCGGGACATCCCCGAGTTCGACTTCGGCGTGAAGGCGGTGCACTCGATGTCCGCAGACCTGCACAAGTTCGGCTTCTGCCCCAAGCCCGCATCCACCGTGTTTTACCGCAGCGCCGAGCTGTCGAAGTTCCATCACTTCGACACCAACGCCTGGCCGAGCGGCCGCTTCTTCACCTCCACGCTGGTGGGCACGCGGCCGGCCGGTGGCGTGGCCAGCGCATGGGCCACATTCCAGCATCTCGGCGTGGAGGGCTACAAGAAGATCGCGCGCGATTTGATGGGTTTCGTCGACCAGTACAAACAAGGCATCGAATCGATCGAGGACCTGCGGGTGATAGGCCAGCCTCATCTATCGATCGTGGCCTTCGGCTCCGACGAGGTCGACGTCTTCCGCGTGGCCGAACTGATGGCCGAAGAAGGCTGGCTACCCGGCCTGTTGCAGCGCCCCAAAGCGATCCACCGCATGATGTCGATGGTGCACGCCTCCTCGCTCGACGAGTATCTGAGCGCCACACGTGGTGCGATGGCCCGGGTTCGCGCCGAAGCCACGACGCGATCCAAGATCCAGGCCATCTACTGAATCGCAGTCATCTCGCACGCGGCTGCCAGTGCACCCGCGGCCGAGGCCGTTCAGCCCAAATGCAAGGCCACCGGCTGATGGTCGCTGGCTTGCGTCACCCCGTCGACGTCGATGCGCTGCACGTGCGCCGCCAGGCCGTCGCTGACGAAGACGAAGTCGCAGGCGATCGGCGTCGGCCCGTAGGTGTGGTCGAACAGGCGGAAGGTGGGCGGCTGCGGCGCCGCGCCGTGCAGCAGCGTCCAGGCATCGCGCAGGCCGGCCGCGGTGATGGCTGCGTATTCCGGCTCGTGCGCTTCCAGGTTGAAGTCGCCGCACAGGATGGCGTGTGGCGTGTGCGTCCTGGTATGGAAGAGTGCCTGCGGATCGCCGACGGCCGGCGGCGCCGCCGCCATCGCGCCGGCCTGCGCCTGCAGCTCGCACAGCGCACGCGCCTGCGCCAAACGCTGCACTTTCGAGTAGTACTCCAGGTGCGTGGTCATCACGCGCAGCGTGCCGAGCCGTGGGTCGCGCAAGGTCAGCACCGTGCACATGCGCGGCATGCTGGGCACGCCGCCATCGGCCGGCCAGGGCAGCGCATGGTGCTGCACCTGCAGCACCGGCAAGCGCGTGGCGATCAGGTTGCCGAAGCGCTGGCGCGTGCCATCGGCGCGGAACTCATCCACCGCCGCGCCGAAGAACAGCTGGTAGCCCGGCAGCAGCGCCGCCAGCTGCGCCGGCTGGTCGCCATGCGCGCCGGGCAGGGCGTCGTAGCCCTGGGCGATCTCCTGCAGGCACAGCACGTCGAAGTCGGCCAGCGCACGCGCGCCGTCGACGATGCGCTGCGGGCTGACCACGCCGTCCATGCCGCAGCACCATTGGGTGTTCCAGGTGACCAGTTTCATTTGATGCCCGCCCGCATGAAGCTTTGCACGAACTGCCGCTGGAACAACAGGAAGGCGATCAGCAGCGGCGCCGAGGTCATCA
>CAYUPF010000059.1:0-21676 GCA_964446545.1 uncultured Rubrivivax sp. | reverse complement strand
TGCCGCCGGACGACACGGACTATCTGGCGCGTCTCGACGGTGGTATCCGCGGCCTGAAGATCGCCTACTCGCCGGCGCTGGGCTTCGCGAAAGGCATCCACCCCGAAGTCGCGAGCGCGGTGCAGGCGGCGGTGCGGCAGCTGCAGGACGCGGGCGCCATCGTCGAACAGGTGGACCCCGGCATCGAAGACCCGCTGCCCATCACCATCGGCCTGTGGTTCGCCGGCGCCTGGGCGATCTGGAACACGCTGAACGCCGAGCAGCAGGCGCAGGCCGACCCGGACTTCGCCAGCGAAGCCGAGCAAGGCTCGAAATACGGCGTGCTCGAGCTGCAGCGCCTGACGCTGGCGCGCGGCGCCCTGGGCGCGCACATGCGCCAGTTCATGCAGCGCTACGACCTGCTGGTCACACCGGCGGTGGCGGTGCCGGCCTTCGATGCACGTCCACCCGCCAGCGTGCCGATGACGGCCCAGAGCATGCTCGGCTGGACGCCGTTTTCGTACCCCTTCAACCTGACGCAGCAGCCGGCCTGCACCATCCCCTGCGGCCTGACCCAGGCGGGTCTGCCGATCGGGCTGCAGTTCGTCGGCCCGATGTTCGGCGACGCGCTGGTGCTGCGTGCGGCGCGGGCCTACGAGATGCTGCGGCCGATCCCGCGGCCGAAGCTCTCGGTCTGACTATTATTCTCCCGCGCCCCGCGCCGCGTGGCCCTCGGCGCGCCAGCGCAGCATGCCGCCGCTGAGGTTGGCCACCTCCGCGAAGCCGGCCTTGCCGAGCATGGCCGCAGCACGCGCCGAACGTGCGCCGGAGCGGCATACGGTGACGATCGGCCGCTCGCGCGGCACGTCCGCCAGGCGTGATTCCAGCTCACCCAGCGGCAGCAGCAGCGCGCCGTCGATATGGCCCAGTCCGTGGGCAAATTCCTCCGGCTCGCGCACGTCCAGCACCTGTACCCTTGGCAGCAGCTCGGCCAGCGCATGGGGTGTGATCTCCCACAGCCCGGCGATGCTGAAGTCGAGCGGCGCCCAGCCCGGATCGGCCGGCATCCGCACATCGCCTTCGGGGCGGCCGCAGCGCAGGTTGGCGGGCACGGCCAGGTCCATCTTCTTCGGGTGCGGCAGGCCCAGGTGCTGCATGAAGCCGGCGAAGTCGGCCTCGGCCACGTCGCCGCCCAGGCGCGGGTTGAAGCGGCGCTCCTCGTCGATGCTGCTCACGCCCATGCCGTTGTAGTCGTGGCCCGGGTAGACCAGGCAGCCGCCGGGCAGCGTGAACAGCTGCATGTGCACCGAGCGGTACAGCGCCGCGGTGCTGCCCTGCTGGAAGTCGGTGCGGCCGCAGCCGCGGATGAGCAGACAGTCGCCGGTGAAGACACGCGATTCGTCGTCGAGCACGTAGCTCAGGCAGCCGTTGGTATGGCCGGGCGTGGCGCGCACCTGCAACTGCCGCGCACCGAAGGCCACGTGGTCGCCGTGGCGCAGCAGCCGGTCGGCACCGCTGGCGCCGCCGTCCACCGACAGCGCGATGCGGCTGCCCAGGCGCTGGCGCAGCAGCCAGGCGCCGGTGACATGGTCGGCATGCACGTGGGTTTCCAGCGTCCACTTGAGCGTCAGACCCAGCTCGCGGATCAGCGTCTCGTCGCGGCGCAGCTGTTCGAACACCGGGTCGATGAGCACGGCCTCGCCGCTGTCGCGGTCGCCCAGCAGATAGGTCCAGGTGGACGAACTGGGGTCGAAGAGCGGTCGGAAGATCAGCATCGGTTTCTCCTTCGCCGACGGCCGGGCGTGACCGCCGTTGTACTCGATTGCACCAATGCCGGCCGGGCGGGCGGACTGGCACACTGCGCCGCATCCCGAACCCATTCCAAGGAGACATGGTCATGCACCTGCCACTTTTGCGCACCTCGTTGTCCGCTGCCGGCCTGGCGTCGCTGCTGGCGCTGGCCGCACCGGCCCAGGCCCAGCAGCCGCTGCGCCTGATGACCGGCCCGCAAGGTGGTGTGTGGGTGCCGCTCGGCGGCTCGATGAAGAACATGTGGGAAAAATCCATCCCGGGCATGCAGGTGCAGACCTTGCCCGGCGCCGGCATCGCCAACATCCGCGGCATCGACGAGGGCAAGGCCGACATCGGCTTCGGCAACAGCATCACCTCGGTGGACGGCATCAACGGCGCACCGCCCTACCCGCAGAAGGTGACCAAGGTGTGCCAAGTGGCGAACCTGTACCCGCAGTACTTCCAGATGGTGGCGTTAGCCAACGCCGGCGTGAACACGGTGGCCGACATGAAGGGCAAGGCCATCGCGGTGCAGCCCAAGGGCAACACCGCCGAGCTGATCTCGCAGCACGTCCTGAAGTCCGCCGGCCTGAGCTACGACAGCGCCAAGGTCAGCTTCGTCAACAGCTACACCGACGCCGCGTCGATGCTGAAGGACGGCCACGCGCAGGTGTTCACGCTGGGCACCACCATTCCCGCCTCGTCGGTGATGGACGTGGCCGCGGGCCGCGACATCAAGCTGGTGCCGGTGAACGACGAGATCGTCGGCGCGATGCAGAAGATCAACGCCGGCTACAGCAAGGGCGCAATCAAGGCCGGCACCTACCCCAAGCAGGACAAGGACGTGGACGCCATCGTCTACTCGGCGCACCTGGTCGCCGCGTGCGCGCTGCCGGACGACACGGTCTACGGCATGCTGAAGGCGATGGTCGCCAACCTGCCCGACATGGTGGCCATCAACAAGGCGATGGACGGGCTGACGCCGAAGATGATGGCGCTGGACATCGGCGTGCCCTTCCACCCGGGCGCGGTGAAGTTCTACAAGGAAGTGGGCGCGATGTAGCCGCCGACGCAGCCAAGCACCTCGAACGCACGCAGCAGGACACAGCCTGAACTCCGCTACGCGCTGGCTGGCCGGCACCATTGCCGTGGCCATGTCGCTGTACCACATGTGGGCCACGGCGATGGCCCCGCCGGAGGCGTTGATCTTTCGCGGCAGCCACCTGCTGTTCGCGCTGGTGCTGGTGTACCTGCTGTACCCGGTGGCAGTGCGCGCCGACGGCCAGCGGCGCTGGTGGGGCATCGACGCGCTGCTGATCCTGGCCAGCGTGGCGGTGGTGGGGCACATCTTCATCACCTACCAGCAGATCATCAACCGCATCATCTACATCGACGATCTCACGCTCACCGACCAGGTGATGGCGGTGCTGGCGGTGCTGCTGGTGCTGGACGCGACGCGGCGCGTCATCGGCTGGGCGCTGCCGATCACCGCGATGCTGTTCCTGGCCTATGCGCTGTTCGGCACCGACATCCAGCTGCAGGTGCTGCTGGAGCAGATGTACCTGTCCACCGAAGGCATCTTCGGCTCGACCTTGGGCGTGTCGGCGACCTACGTGATCGTCTTCGTGATGTTCGGCAACTTCATGGAGAAGTCGGGCACCGGACGGCTGTTCATGGACTTCGCGCTGGCCCTCACCGGGCACACCGCCGGCGGGCCAGGCAAGGTGGCGGTGGTCAGCTCCAGCCTGTTCGGCACCATCTCCGGCAGCGCGGTGGCCAACGTCATGGTCGACGGGCCGATCACCATCCCGCTGATGAAGCGCACCGGCTTCAGGCCGGCCTTCGCCGCCGGCGTCGAGGCCACCGCCTCCACCGGCGGGCAGATCATGCCGCCGATCATGGGCGCGGCCGCCTTCGTCATGGCCGAGTACCTGGCGGTGAGCTACTTCCAGGTGACGCTGTGGGCCTGGATCCCGGCGCTGCTGTTCTATGTGGCGGTGTTCGCGGCCGTGCACTTCCATTCCAAGCGCGTCGGGCTGATGGGGCTGCCGCGCGCCGAGCTGCCGCGCCTGGCGCTGGTGATGGTCGAACGCGGCCACCTGTTCATCCCCATCCTGATCGTGCTCGGCGGCATGGCCATGTCCTTCTCGGCGCCGCTGTGCGCGCTGGCCGGCGCCTTGAGCTGCCTGCCGGTGGCGCTGCTGCGCAAGACCACGCGCGAGGGCATCAGCTGGCGCACGGTGATCGAGGCGCTGCAAGGCGGCGCCAAGGACGCGCTATCGGTGGCCATGGCCTGCGCCTGCGCCGGCCTGGTCATCGGCACCATCTCGCTCACCGGGCTGGGCATCACCTTCACCCAGGTGGTCATCGCGCTGGCGCAGAACAGCCTGCTGCTGGCGCTGGCGCTCACCGCGATGGCCGGCATCGTGCTCGGCATGGGCATGCCGACCACGCCGGCCTACATCGTGATGGTCTCGCTGCTGGTGCCCGCGATCATCAAGCTGGGCGTGGCCACGCCGGCGGCCCACATGTTCGCGCTGTACTTCGCGGTGCTGTCGGCGATCACGCCGCCGGTGGCGCTGGCGGTGTTTGCCGCCGCCGGCCTGGCCAAGGCGGGGATGTGGGAATCGGGCTGGCAGGCGGTGCGCATCGGCGCAGCCGGTTTCATCGTGCCTTTCATGTTCGTCTACGACCCGGCGCTGCTGATGATCGGCTCGTGGACCGAGGTGCTGCCCGCCGTGGTCAGTGCCGCCATCGGCTGCGTGCTGCTGGCCGCCGGCCTGTTCGGCTACCTGCTGCGCGAGTGCAGCGGCTGGCAGCGCGCGGCGCTGATCGCCACCGCGCTGCTGCTGATCAAACCCGGCTGGGCCACCGACCTGGCGGGCCTGGCGCTGCTGGCGCTGGTGCTGGGCACACAATGGCTGCAACGCTCGCGCCAACTGCAAGCCAACCGGATCTGAAAGCGATGAAGATCGACGCCGTGCTGTGGGACTTCGGCGGGGTCATCCTGTCCAGCCCCTTCGAGGCCTTCAACCGCTACGAGACGCAACTCGGCCTGCCGCGCGACTTCATCCGCCGTGTCAACGCCACCAACCCCGACGGCAATGCCTGGGCGCAGATGGAACGCGGCGAGATCGACATGCAGCGCTTTGCCGAACTGTTCGAGGCCGAGGCGCGCGCGCTCGGTGGCGAGCTGTCGGGCCGCACGGTCATCGATCTCATCAGCGGCCAGGTGCGGCCCGAGATGGTCGAGGCGCTGCAGCGCGTGCGCGCGCGCTACCGCATCGCCTGCATCACCAACAACATGCCGGCCGGCCACGGGCCGTCGATGACGCGCTCGGCCGAGACTGCGGCGCAGGTGGCGCAGATCATGCAGCTCTTCGAGCACGTGGTCGAATCGAGCAAGCTCAACATGCGCAAGCCCGACCCGCGCATCTACCGCCATGCCTGCGAGCTGCTGGGCGTGGCGCCCGAAGCCTGCGTCTACCTCGACGACCTGGGCATCAACCTCAAGCCGGCACGGGCCATGGGCATGGCCACGATCAAGGTCGAAAGCGCCGCGCAGGCGCTGGACGAACTGGAAGCGCTGCTCGGCATGGACTTGCGCTAACCGATCCTTACCGGCAGGCGGCTTGGCAAGGGGCGGCGCCCCTAAATCTGCCCGCTGGCGGCCCCTAAGATGCCAGCGCGCCGAAACAGCGCAGTACCTCGACTGACGGAGACGAAACGTGTACGACTACATCATCATCGGCGGCGGCTCGGCCGGCTGCGTGCTTGCCGGACGGCTCAGCGAAAACCCCGACACCAAGGTCTGCCTGTTGGAGGCCGGCGGCACCGACAGCAGCGTGCTGATCCACTGCCCTGCCGGTCTCGCACTGATGCCCAAGCTCGGCGGCATCAACTGGCAGTTCGGCACCATACCGCAAGCCGGGCTGAACGGGCGCACCGGCTACCAGCCGCGCGGCAAGGTGCTCGGTGGCTCCAGCTCGGTCAACGCGATGATCTACATCCGCGGCCAGCGCGAGGACTACGACCACTGGGCGGCCGAAGGCAACCCCGGCTGGGGTTGGTCCGACGTGCTGCCGTACTTCCGGAAGTCCGAGAACAACGAGCGCGGCGACAGCGCGCTACACGGCAGCGGCGGGCCGCTGAACGTGATGGATCTGCGTAGCCCGAACCGCTTCAGCGCCGAGTTCGTGAAGGCCGGTCAACAAGCTGGCCAGGCTCCGAACACCGACTTCAATGGCGAGCAGCAGGAAGGCGTGGGCCTGTACCAGGTCACGCACAAGAACGGCGAGCGTTTCAGCGCCGCCAAGGCCTACCTGACGCCGCATCTCGGCCGTCGCAACCTGCAGGTGATCACCGGCGCGCACACCACGCGCATCCTGATGGAAGGCCGGCGCGCGGTGGGCGTCGAGGCGCGTGTGGGCGGGGAGCTTCGGCAGTTCAAGGTGCAGCGCGAGGTGCTGGTCTGCGCCGGCGCACTGCAGTCACCGCAGTTGCTGATGCTGTCAGGCATCGGTGCCGGTGCGGCGCTGCAGCAGCATGGCATCGCAGTGGTGCGCGACCTCCCCGGCGTGGGCGCAAACCTGCACGACCACCCCGACGTGGTGCTGTGCTACGACGCGCCGAAGCTGACCGACCTGTTCGGCATCTCGTTCACCGGCATGGTCAACGGCATCAAGGGCATCCTTGAATGGCGGCGCCAGCGCAGCGGCATGCTGACCACCAATTTCGGCGAGGCCGGCGGCTTCATCAAGAGCCGGCCCGAGGAGGCCACGCCCGACCTGCAACTGCACTTCGTGATCGGCAAGCTGGTCGACCACGGCCGCAAGACGGTGTTCGGCCACGGCTATTCGAGCCACGTCTGCCTGCTGCGGCCGAAGAGCCGTGGCAGCGTCAGTCTGGCCAGTGCCGACCCTTCTGCCCCGCCGCGCATCGATCCGAACTTCCTGGCCGAGCGCGACGACGTCGAGCGGCTGGTGCGCGGCTTCAAGCTGATGCGCCACATCCTGCAGCAGCCGGCGCTGGCCCTGCACGGCGGTAGGGAATTCGCCAGCTCCGGCGCGGCGCAGAGCGATGCGCAGATCGAGCAGTTCATCCGCGACCATGCCGACACGATCTATCACCCGGTGGGCAGTTGCCGCATGGGCAACGGTCCGATGGATGTGGTGGACCACGAGCTGCGCGTCCACGGTGTGCAGGGGCTGCGCGTGGTCGACGCGTCGATCATGCCGCGCGTGGTCAGCGGCAACACCAACGCACCGACGATCATGATCGGCGAGAAGGCGGCCGACCTGATCAAGGCCGCGGCAAGACCGCTTTCGGTCAAGGTGGACGCGGGCGTGGCATCCTCGCGGCATGAAACTGTCAGTCCTTGACCAATCGATCTCTCTCGCCGGCGCCAGCGAGGACGCGGCCATCCGCGACACGCTGGACCTGGCCGTGCACTGCGAGCGGCTCGGCTATCACCGCTTCTGGCTGAGCGAACACCACAGTCTGGCCACCATCGTCGGCACCGCGCCCGAGATCCTGATGGCCGCGGTGGCGGCGCGCACCACGCACATCCGTATCGGCAGCGCCGGCGTGATGCTGCCGCACTACGCGGCGCTGAAGGTGGCTGAACAGTTCCGCGTGCTGGAAGCGCTGGCGCCGGGGCGCATCGACCTGGGCGTGGGCCGTGCGCCCGGCGCCGACATGCGTACCGCGCAGTTGCTCAACCCCGAGGCCTACCGCGCGGCGGAGAACTTCCCGCAGCAGATCCGCGACCTGCAGTGGTGGACCGCCGGCGAAGCGCACCACGGCGTGGTCGCGCACCCGCGCGGCCCGCACCTGCCGCAGGTCTGGGTGCTGGGCAGCTCGGACTACGGTGCGCAGCTGGCGGCGCATTTCGGCCTGCCCTATGCCTTTGCCTACTTTTTTGCCGACGGCCAGGGCTGCGAACAGGCGCTGGAGCTGTACCGTAAGCTCTACAAGCCCAGCGAACGCCACCCCACGCCGCAGGCCACCATCTGCGTCTGGGCCCTGGCCGCCGACTCCGAGGCCGAGGCGACGCACCATGCACTGAGCCGCGAGCGCTGGCGCATCGACCGCATGCGCGGCGCGCTCGGCCCGCTGCAGCGGCCCGACGACATCGCGGCGCGCGGCTTCACGGCCGACGAGCAGGCCATCGTCGACGCCGCGCGCAGCAAGTCGCTGGTCGGCACCGCAGCCCAGGTGGGCGCGAAGATGCGCGCGCTGGCCGCCGCGCTGGGGCTGGACGAACTGGTGGTCAACACCTGGGCGCACGAACCGGCCGTGCGGCGCCGCTCCTACGCGTTGCTGGCGCAGGAGTTCGCGCTGACGTGACCCCCGAAGCGCCTTCGACGCTCCCTCAGGCAACGACGCCAGCGACCCGGCAGAGCCGGATCCGCGGCGTTCGCTGGGCGGCGGCCATGATGTCCTCGCAGCCATGACGACGATCGACTTCACGCTGCGCGGCAACCACATCGCGCTCGACGCACTGCTCAAGGCCACCGGGCTGGCCGACAGCGGCGGCCGTGCCAAGGCGTTGGTCGGTGCCGGCAAGGTGCAGGTGGACGGCCAGCAGGAGCTGCGCAAGACGTGCAAACTGCGCGCCGGCCAGGTGGTGCAGTTCGGCAATACTCGGATCCGCATCTCGATGGAGGCCGGCCGCGCCTGAGTACCTGCAATGGCCTGAGGTCTTGTACAGCGGAACTTCGTCGGCTGTCACAATTCGAATGCACGAGCTGATGAACAAAACTCCGCAGAAGGATTCGCAATGAAGAACCTGTTTTTAGCAGTCGCCGTCGTGGTGATCTCGGCGCTGGCCGTGGCACCTTCGGTGTCCGACGCAAGGCGTTTCGGCGGCGGATCGTCCAGCGGCATGCAGCGCAGCTTCCCCAGCGCCGCACCGGCCAAGCCGGCCGGCCAGCAGGCGGCCCCTGCCGCGGCGCCGACGGCCGCCGGTGCCGCGCCCGCCGCAGCCGCGGCCAAGCGCAGCTGGATGGGCCCGATCGCCGGCCTTGCGGCAGGCTTGGGCATTGCCGCGCTGATGAGCCATCTGGGCCTGAGCGAGGCCTTCGGCAACTTCCTGATGCTGGCGCTGCTGGCGATGGCGGCGATGATCGCCATCCGCTTCTTCATGCGCCGGGCCGGCGGACAGGGCACGCAGCGCGAGCAGCTGGCTGCGGCCGGCACGCCGCCGGTGGCGCCGAGCTGGAACGCAGCCGCCGAGGCGCCGGTGATGGCGCGCAGCAATGGCGCGGTGTCGGCCGACGGCTCGACGCGGCTGGCGCCGATGCCCGGCTCGACGGTCGCCTCGGTGGTGCCCACGGGCCTGCCGTCGGACTTCGACGCCGACGGCTTCTCGCGGCTGGCGAAGATGATCTTCATCCGCATGCAGGCCGCCAACGACACCGGTGACCTGAACGACCTGCGCAGCTTCACCACGCCGGAGATGTTCGCGGTGGCCAAGATGGAGCTGCAGGACCGCGCCGGCAAGTCGCAGACCACCGATGTGGTGCATGTCGATGCCGAGGTGCTGGACCTGGCCAAGGAAGGCGAGCGCCAGGTGGTGAGCGTGCGTTTCCACGGCCAGATCCGCGAGGACCTCGATGCGCCGGTGGAGGACTTCGACGAGATCTGGCACCTGACGCGCTTCGGCGACAACCCGGGCTGGTCGATCGCCGGCATCCAGCAGCGCCACTGAGCCGGTTTCACCTCGGTCGAAGCCCCGCCCGGTGCGGGGCTTCGTGCTTGTGGCGCGCAACAATAGGGGCATGAGCACACCCGTCCCGATCGAGCTGCAAGCCCCGGACCTGTCGCGCTGGGCCCGCGGCAACACCGGCACGCCCTATGTCTGGCGCTTCGATTCGGGCCGCCCCGGGCCGCAGGCGATGGTGCAGGCATTGACGCACGGCAACGAGATCTGCGGCGCGATCGCGCTCGACGAGTTGCTCGGCTGCCAGGCGCAGTGGCAACCGCTGCGCGGCAGCCTGACGCTGGCCTTCGGCAACATCGCCGCCTATGCCCGCTGGGACCCGGCCGAACCCGACCGCAGCCGCTATGTCGACGAGGACTTCAACCGCGTCTGGGCCGACGAGGCGCTGTCCGGTTCGCGCGATTCGGTGGAGCTGCGCCGCGCGCGCGAGCTGCGGCCCTTCGTCGATGCCGCCGAGCTACTGCTGGACATCCATTCGATGCGCGAGCCCTGCGCGCCGCTGATGGTCTGCGGCACGACCGGCCGCGGCGGCGAGAAGGGCGCGGCGCTGTCGAGGCAACTGCAGGTGCCGGAGCTGCTGCTCATCGACACCGGACACCCCGCCGGGTCGCGTTTGATCGAGCGCGGCGCCTTCGCCGACCCGCAGCATGCGCGCACCGCCGTGCTCATAGAATGCGGCCAGCACTGGGAGCGCGCCGCCGCCGACGTGGCGCGCGATACGCTGCTGCGCTTCCTGGGCCACTGCGGCGTGCTGGAGGCGGGCTTCGTCGCGGCGCAGCTGCAGCAAGTGGGCCGTGCGCCGCCGCCGCGCCAGCGGCTGCTGCGCGTCACCGAGGCGGTGGTCGCGCGCAGCGCCGACTTCCGCTTCGTGCGCGAGTTCCGCGGCCTCGAGCTCATCGCCCACGCCGGTGAGCTGATCGCCACCGACGGCGCGCACGAGTTCCGCGCGCCCTACGACAACACCGTGCTGGTGATGCCGGGCACGACGAACCTGAAGGTCGGCATGACCACGGTACGGCTCGGTCGCTTCGAAGATTAAATCGGCAGGCTCAGCGTCAGTTCCAGCCCCGGCTGCGCATTGCGGATCTGCAGCCGGCCGCCATGCGCCTGCGCCACCAGCCGGCACAGGTACAGCCCCAGGCCGACACCGCCGGTGCTGCGCTGCCGCGCCGCGTCGGCACGGTAGAAGGCTTCGCTCAGGCGTACCAACTGTGCTTCATCGACGCCGGGGCCGAAGTCGCGCACGCCCAAGCGCAGGCGACCGTCGGCCACGCGGGTCGTGATGCACGGCGGCGTCGATGCCGCCGCACCATGACGCAGCGCGTTGTCGATCAGGTTGCGCAGCGCCAGCCGCAGCCGCACCGCGTCGAGTTCGGCCGGCGGCAGCGCATCGGCCAGGTCCAGCCGTAGCGCGGCTTGTGCAAACTGCTCGTCGACGACGGCGCGCACCAGCACATTCAGGTCGAGGCGCTCACGCTGCAGCGCGGCATGGCCGGCGGCCAGGCGCTCGCTTTCCAGCAGGTCGCCGATCAGGTCGCGCATCGTGCCCAGGTCGCGCAGCAGCGCGTCGCGCGACTCGCCGGGCGCCACCAGCTCGGCATTGAGCCGCGCCCGCGTCAGCGGCGAGCGCAGCTCGTGGCTCACCGCCAGCAGCAGGCCGCGCTGCGCTTCGAGCCGGTCGCGGATCTGGCCGGCCATGGTGTTGACCTGAGCGGCCAGGTCGCCCAGCTCGTCGGCGCGCCGCACCGGGATCGGCGGCTCGAATCGGCCCTGGCCGAAGCGCAGCGCACCGGCGCGGATGTCGTCCAGCGGCCGGAACAGCCGGCGCACGTAGACATAGGCCGCAGCCGTGGCCAGTAGCAGCGCGAGCAGCGTGAACCATCCAATCAGGCGCGGCTGCCGCGCCCAGCCGCCTTCGCCCAGGCCGAAGACGATCTGGTGGCCGTCGGCCGTGCGCCGCTGCAGCAGCCAGCGACCGTCGTCGTCGTGCGCCGGGCCACGGTGCCAGGCACGGCGCTGCGGCTGCGAATCCCATTGCAGCACGGGCCCATCGATGCGCACCGACAGCGGCAGCCGCTGCACCAGCGCCTGCGCACGGGCCAGGTCGGGCGGCGAGCCGATCTCGGCGGCGAGACGGTCGACGTAGTCGGCCACCAGCGGGCGCAGCAGCGCGTTCCAGCCGGCCGCCAGCGCGCGCTGCATGCCGGCGAGGAAGATGCCGGTGGTGGCCAGCGCCAGCAGCAGGAACAGCAGCACCAGGCGCATGCCCAGCGAGCGCTTCAGCCGCTGAAACCAGCGCAGCCTCAAACCCGCGCTCCGGCAAAGGCATAACCGGCGTTGCGCAAGGTCTTGATGCAGTCCAGCGGCTCGAGCTTGCGGCGCAGCCGGCTGACCAGGATGTCGACCGCGCGCGTGTGCAGTTCGGCCTCGTGGCCGCGCAGCCGGTTGAGGATCTGGTCGCGGTCGAAGACCTTCTGCGGCTCGCGCGCCAGCAGCACCAGCAGCTCGAACTCGGTGCCGGTCAGCTCCACCGGCTGGCCCAGGCGCTGCACCCGGCGCCGCGCCAGATCGATCAGCAGGCCGTCGAAGGCCAGCGTCTGCGTGGCCTCGGCGGGTGCGGCGCGGGTGCGGCGCAGGATGGTCTGCAGGCGCACCGCCAGCTCGCGCGGTTCGAAGGGCTTGGGCAGGTAGTCGTCGGCGCCGAGTTCCAGGCCGACGATGCGGTCCATGACCTCGCCGCGCGCGGTGAGCATGAGGATCGGCAGGCTGCTTTGCTTGCGGATGCTGCGGCACAGCTCGAAGCCGTCCATCTCGGGCAGCATCACGTCCAGGATGGCAGCGTCGTAGCTGCCCGCGCGCAGCTTCGCCAAGCCCGCGCTGGGGCGCGTGGCGCTGTCGAGCTGCAGGTCGAAGCGCTGCAGGTAGGCCGCCAGCGGCGGCGCCAGCAGCTCGTCGTCGTCGATCAGCAGGATGCGGTGCATGGGCGTGATGCTCCCACGCGCCGCCAGCCGCCGCAACGCACTACGAACGCCGGCCGCGGCCGCGCTTGTCCATGAATTCGCGCAGCCGGAGCTGCTGCTCGGGCCTGAGGCTGTCGTAGAACTCGGCCAGCGCCGCGATGGTCTGCGGACTGCCGGCGCGGATGGCGTTGGTTTTCTCGTCCACCAGCGCCTGCGCACGCGCCTTGTCGAAGCGCTCGCCGTCGACCAGTGCACGCAACTCGGCGCGCGGATTCGGGGTGCTGCCAACCAGCGCGTTGCGCTGCTCGCGCATGCGGTCGAAGACCACGCCCAGGCGCTGCTTCTGCGCATCGTCGAGCTGCAGTTCCTTGCCGGCGCGGTCCAGCATCCGCTCGCGCCACTTGGCCGCGTCTTCGGCGCTGATCTGCGTGCCGCCCCAGCCGTGGTGGCGCTGGCCGCAGGCGGCGAGGCCGCCGACGAGGAGGGACACGCCGAACAGGCCGATGAGGCTTCGCTTGATCCAGGTCTTCATGAACAACTCCTTGGGTAGGGTGGAAGGTGTGTCCATGGTGCCGGGCGGGTGCGCGCGCGTCCTTTCGCGCGGGTTTCGTCGTGTATCGTTTCATGTCATGGCCCGACTCGACTACGTCAACGAAACCTCGCCCGGCGTCGATGCCGAACTGCTGCGCGCGATCCAGGCGCGGCGCGGCGGCGAGTTGCTGAACCTGGACCGGCAGCTGCTGCACAGCGCGCCGCTGGCACGCGGCTGGAATGCGCTGATGGGCGCGATCCGCGGCCAGACGCAACTCGACGGCGCATTGCGCGAGCTGGTGATCCTGCGCGTGGCGGTGCTGAACCGCGCGCCCTACGAATTCGCGCAGCACGCGCCGGTGGCGCTGGCCGAAGGGCTGACGCAGGCGCAGATCGACGCGGTGGCCGGCTGGCAGGCCTCGCCGCTGTTCGATGTCCGCGCGCGCGACGTGCTCGCCTATGTCGATGCGATGACCTTGCAGGTGCAGGTACCGCAGCCGCTGTTCGACGCGCTGCGTGCGCACCTGGACGATCGCGAACTGGTCGAGCTGACGGCCACGGTCGCCGCCTACAACATGGTGTCGCGCTTCCTCGAAGCGCTGCACATCGAGATCGAACCACCCCCGTAGCGGCTTCGCCGCTCCCCCTTGCTCAAGGGGGCGAGTCGGACGCGGAACAGTCCCTGCCGACTGTTCCTCGCCTGCGAGCGCCCACAGCGTCCTCGCAGTCGGCACCGCCAGCGGCTGGCGAAGCCAGTTCCGCGGCGGTCGCTGGGTGCTGACGCTTCGTGGCTTCGTGCTTGGCAGCGCGAAACGCTCGCCCACAACAAGAAACGCTCGCCCACAACAAAAACGGCACTGCATTGCTGCAGTGCCGCTTCGCATCGTGACGCCGGGATTACAGCGTGCGGATGTTGGCCGCTTGCGGGCCCTTGGCGCCTTGCTTGACTTCGAACTCGACGCGCTGGTTTTCCTGCAGGCTCTTGAAGCCGGTGCCGGACTTGATTTCGCTGAAGTGCGCGAACAGGTCCTTGCCGCCGGATTCAGGCGTGATGAAGCCGAAGCCCTTGCCGTCGTCGAACCATTTGACCGTGCCGGTCTGGGTGGGGTTATCCATGAATGAAATTCCTCAAGTGGATGGGTTGCACATAGAACTACCGCGCCCTCGACCT
This sequence comes from uncultured Rubrivivax sp., assembly GCA_964446545.1. Lineage (GTDB taxonomy): Bacteria > Pseudomonadota > Gammaproteobacteria > Burkholderiales > Burkholderiaceae_C > Rubrivivax. Next base: position 7,521 of record CAYUPF010000059.1, on the reverse strand, counting down.
CGAAGGCGCGGACAGAGACACTCAAGAAACATCAACCAGGGGGATTTCGAACCGGGCCGGCCGTCGCTGCGGGAGCTCGGGCGGTAAAGCGGAAAGACCTTGAAGAAACGGTCCTGTGTATGTCTGTGCGCCCATTGTACCCGCGATCGCCTGCGAAAAGCGCTTGTCCCGCAAGAGACAGTGCAAGCTCTGATTGCCAGAGCGCGGGGTTGCAGCCTATAACCCGCTCGCTTTGTGGACCGGGGCCGTGCCCCATACCCAGAAACCTGCGAGACGAGAGCTGATGACGAACAGCACGGCCCCCCTGCTCAGCGTACGCGGCGTGACAGTACGCTTCGGCGGCATCGTCGCCCTCGACGGCGTGAGCTTCGACGTGAGAAGCGGCGACATCTGCGGCCTGATCGGCCCCAACGGCGCGGGCAAGACCACCTTGTTCAACTGCCTGAGCCGGCTGTACCAGTACCAGGCCGGCGACATCCTGTTCGAGGGCAAGTCGATCACCAACACGCCCACGCACCAGATCGCCGGGCTGGGCATGGGTCGCACCTTCCAGAACCTGGCGATGTTCAGGACCATGCCGGTACGCGAGAACGTGATGGTCGGCGCGCATTGCCGCTCGTCCTCGGGCTTCCTGGCCAGCGCGCTGCGGCTGCCGCGCGTGTCGGCCGAGGAGCTCAGCCTGCGCGAGCGCGCCAGCAAGATCATGGACGACCTGGCGCTGACGCCCTTCCAGGACCGGCCGGTGGGCGACCTGCCCTTCGGCATCCAGAAGCGCGTGGAGTTCGCGCGCGCGCTGGCTGCCGAACCCAAGCTGCTGCTGCTGGACGAGCCGGCCGCCGGGTTGAACCACGAGGAGCTGGGTGAGCTGGCACGGCTGATCCGCGACGCGCGCGACCGCCTGGGCATCACCGTGCTGCTGGTCGAACACCACATGAGCCTGGTGATGAGCGTGTCGGACCACATCGTCGCGCTGAACTTCGGCCGCAAGATCGCCGAGGGCACGCCCGAACACATCCAGAAGCACCCGGACGTGATCGAGGCCTACCTGGGAGCGCCGGCCAATGTCTAAGCTGCTCGAGGTGAACAAGCTGTGCGCGTCCTACGGCGCGACGCAGGTGCTGTACGACGTGGACTTCTCGCTGCAGGCCGGGCACATCACCGCCATCCTCGGCGCCAACGGCGCCGGCAAGACGACCACGCTGCGCGCGCTGTGCCAGGTGGTGCGCACCAGCGGCAGCATCCAGTTCGACGGCCAGCAGCTGGTGGGCAAGTCCACCGAGGCGGTGGTGCGCATGGGCGTGGCCCACGTGCCCGACGGGCGCGGCACCTTCACCGGCCTGTCGGTCGAGGAGAACCTGCGCCTGGGCGCCTACGTGCGCGGCAACCGGGCCGAGATGGCGCAGGACATGGAGCGCATGTTCACGCGCTTCCCGATCCTGAAGGAACGCCGCCACCAGCAGGCCGGCACGCTGTCCGGCGGCGAGCAGCAGATGCTGGCCATCAGCCGCGCGCTGATGCTGCGCCCCAAGCTGCTGCTGCTGGACGAACCCTCCTTCGGCCTGGCGCCGCTGATCGTGGCCGAGATCTTCCGCATCATGCGCACGATCAACAAGGAAGACGGCGTGAGCATGCTGCTGGTCGAACAGAACGCCAGCCTGGCGCTGGACCTGGCCGACCACGCCTACCTGCTGGAAACCGGGCGCGTCGCGCTGTCCGGGCCCAGCGACACCATCAAGAACGACGAGTCGGTGCGCCGCGCCTACCTCGGTTACTGAAGGCCCGGGACACACATGGAAGCCCTGCTCTTTCAAATCTTTTCCGGCCTCGCCAATGGCGTCATCTACGGATCGGTGGCGCTGGCGCTGGTGATGATCTTCCAGGCCACGCACCACATCAATTTCGCCCAGGGCGAGATGGCCACCTTCAGCACCTTCATCGCCTGGTGGCTGATCCAGAACGGCTGGCCCTACTGGGGTGCGTTCTTCTTCACCGTGGCGGTGTCCTTCGCCGGCGGGATGCTGGTGCAACGCACCATCCTGCGGCCGATCGAGAAGGCGCCGGTGCTGACCAACGTCATCGTCTTCATCGGCCTGCTGCTGATCTTCAACGCCTTCTCGGGCTGGTTCTTCGACCACACCATCAAGTCCTTCGACAGCCCCTTCCCCAAGGACTCGTTCCTGACCACCAAGTACTTCTCGGCGCACCAGATCGGCTCGGCCGGCGTGCTGCTGCTGGTGCTGCTCGGGCTGTTCGCCTTCTTCAGGTTCACGCCCATCGGCCTGGCGATGCGCGCCGCGGCGCAGAACCCCGATTCGGCGCGGCTGGTGGGCATCCGCGTGTCGTGGATGCTGGGCCTGGGCTGGGGCCTGGCGGCGGCCATCGGCGCCATCGCCGGCATGATGGTCGCGCCCATCGTCTTCCTCGACCCGAACATGATGGCCGGCATCCTGCTGTACGGCTTTGCCGCGGCGCTGCTCGGCGGCATCGACAACCCGCTGGGCGCGGTCATCGGCGGTTTCATCGTCGGCGTGCTCGAAAACCTGCTCGGCGCCTACGTCATCGGCACCGAGCTGAAACTGACCGTGGCGCTGGTGCTGATCGTGGCCACGCTGACGCTGCGGCCCGCCGGCCTGTTCGGCAAGAAAGTCGTGGTGCGCGTATGAGCGGCAACGTCGATCGAAAGTGGGTCTGGATCGGCGGCATCGTCGTCGCCATCGCGCTGCTGGTGCTGCCCTTCCTGTTCAAGAACTACCGCGTGTTCCAGTTCAACCTGGTGCTGGTGTACGCGGTGGCAATCCTGGGGCTGAACATCCTCACCGGCTTCAACGGCCAGTTCTCGCTGGGCCATGGCGCCTTCTACGCCTTCGGCGCCTATACCGCGGCGATCCTGATGTCCTTGTACGGCGTGCCCTACTGGGCGACGCTGCCGGCCGCCTTCGTGTTCTGCTTCGTCTTCGGCTTCCTCGTCGGCTTCCCGGCGCTGCGCTTGGCCGGGCACTTCCTGGCGCTGGCCACCTTCGCGCTGGCGCTGGCCGTGCCGCAGCTGCTGAAGTACAAGGGAATCGAGCACTGGACCGGCGGCGTGCAGGGCATCGTGCTGAGCAAGCCGGAGCCGCCTTTCAGCTTCACGCTGTTCGACCAACCGTTGTCGGCCGACCGCTGGCTGTACTTCTTCACGCTGTTCGTCGCGGCGCTGATGTTCCTGTTCGCCTGGAACCTGCTGCGCGGACGCGTCGGCCGTGCGCTGGTGGCGATCCGCGACCATCCGATCGCCGCCACCGCGATGGGCATCAACCTGCCGATGTTCAAGTCGCTGACCTTCGGCACCTCGGCCGGCTTCACCGGGCTGGCCGGCGCGCTGGGGGCGATCGTCGTGGCCTTCGTCTCGCCGGACAGCTTCACGATCACGCTGTCGATCTTCCTGCTGGTGGGCGTGGTCGTCGGCGGGCTGGCGTCGATCCCGGGCGCGATCTTCGGCGGCATCTTCATCCAGTACGTGCCGAACATCGCCGACGAGTTGTCCAAGTCGGCGCCCGCCGCCATCTACGGCGTGCTGCTGATCCTGCTGATGTACCTGATGCCCACCGGCGTGATGGGTGGCTTGCACCGCCTCTGGGCAAAGTTGCGCGCACGGCCGGCCGCCTGAGCGGATCGCTGCGCCGGCGGATTTCCAGAGTTTTTTGTTGTCGATCGAAGGAGTAGTTGAAACATGAGCATGAAGTCCCTGAACCTGACGCTTGCCGGCATTGCCGCTTTGGCCATCGGTGGCTCGGCAGTTGCGCAGAAGAAGTACGACCCGGGCGCCAGCGACAAGGAAATCGTCGTCGGCGCGATCCACCCGTACTCGGGCCCGGCGTCGGCCTACGGCGCGATCGGCAAGGCCATCGGCGCGTACCTGGAGATGATCAACGCCGAGGGCGGCATCAACGGCCGCAAGATCAAGTACATCCCGCTCGACGACGGCTACAACCCGGCCAAGACGGTGGAGCAGGCGCGCAAGCTGGTCGAGCAGGAAGAGGCGCTGATCGTCTTCAACCCGCTGGGCACGCCGCCGAACACCGCGATCCACAAGTACATGAACGACAAGAAGGTGCCGCAGCTTTTCGTGGCCACCGGCGCCACCAAGTGGGGCGACCCGAAGAACTTCCCCTGGACCATGGGCTGGCAGCCCAACTATCAGAGCGAATCGAAGGTGTTCGCCGCGCACATCCTGGAGACCAAGCCGAATGCCAAGATCGCCATCCTTTACCAGAACGACGACTACGGCAAGGACTACCTGAAGGGCTTCGAGGACGGCCTGGGCGACAAGGCCAAGACCATGATCGTCTCGAAGATCACCTACGAAGTCACCGACCCGACGGTAGACAGCCAGATGGTCACGCTGAAGTCCTCGGGCGCCGACACCTTCTTCAACATCACCACGCCGAAGTTCGCGGCGCAGGCGATCAAGAAGGCGGCCGAGATCGGCTGGAAGCCGACGCACTACCTGAACAGCGTCTCGGCCTCGGTGGGCTCGGTGATGATCCCGGCCGGCGCGGAGAACGGCATCGGCATCTACACCGCCAGCTACATCAAGGACCCGACCGACCCGCAGTTCCAGAAGGGCAAGGACTGGGACGACTACGTCGCGTGGTTCAAGAAATACAACTCGGGCGGCAACATCAACGACGTCAACGCCACCTACGGCTACACCGTCGCGCAGGGCCTGGTGCAGGTGCTCAAGCAGGCGGGCGACAACCTGACGCACGAGAACATCATGAAGCAGGCCGCCAGCCTGGACATGACGCTGCCGCGGCTGCTGCCCGGCGTGAACGTCAAGACCGGGCCGGATGACTTCTTCCCGATCGAACGCGAGCAGCTGGCCCGGTTCGACGGCAAGACCTGGGTGCTGTTCGGCAAGGTCTACGGCCGCTGAAGGCACCACCCCCCTGAATGCGGCACCCGCTGGGGTGCCGTTTTCTTTCTTGTTTCCGTGGAGTGCGGGTTCATCCCGTCTCGGGTGCGGCGGCGCAGCGCTATCTTCTGCTCCTTCCAACGATCTGGAGACTTTCGGACCATGAAGCTGCAAACCCTCCTGCTCGCCGCGGCGAGCCTGTCCCTGGCCGGCGCCGCGCTGGCACAGAAGAAGTACGACCCCGGCGCCAACGACAAGGAAATCGTCATCGGCAACATCAACCCGTACTCCGGCCCGGCCTCGGCCTACGGCTCGATCGGCAAGTCGATCGGCGCGTACTTCGACAAGATCAATGCCGAGGGTGGCATCAACGGGCGCAAGATCAGGTACATCAGCGTGGACGACGGCTACAACCCGGCCAAGACGGTGGAGCAGGCACGCAAGCTGGTCGAGCAGGACGAGGTGCTGATCCTGTTCCAGCCGCTGGGCACGCCGCCGAACTCGGCGATCCACAAGTACATGAACGACAAGAAGGTGCCGCACCTGTTCGTGGCCACCGGCGCCACCAAGTGGGGCGACCCGAAGAACTTCCCCTGGACCATGGGCTGGCAGCCCAACTATCAGAGCGAATCGAAGGTGTTCGCCGCGCACATCCTGGAGACCAAGCCGAATGCCAAGATCGCCATCCTTTACCAGAACGACGACTACGGCAAGGACTACCTGAAGGGCTTCGAGGACGGCCTGGGCGACAAGGCCAAGACCATGATCGTCTCGAAGATCACCTACGAAGTCACCGACCCGACGGTAGACAGCCAGATGGTCACGCTGAAGTCCTCGGGCGCCGACACCTTCTTCAACATCACCACGCCGAAGTTCGCGGCGCAGGCGATCAAGAAGGCGGCCGAGATCGGCTGGAAGCCGACGCACTACCTGAACAGCGTCTCGGCCTCGGTGGGCTCGGTGATGATCCCGGCCGGCGCGGAGAACGGCATCGGCATCTACACCGCCAGCTACATCAAGGACCCGACCGACCCGCAGTTCCAGAAGGGCAAGGACTGGGACGACTACGTCGCGTGGTTCAAGAAATACAACTCGGGCGGCAACATCAACGACGTCAACGCCACCTACGGCTACACCGTCGCGCAGGGCCTGGTGCAGGTGCTCAAGCAGGCGGGCGACAACCTGACGCACGAGAACATCATGAAGCAGGCCGCCAGCCTGGACATGACGCTGCCGATGCTGCTGCCGGGCGTCAACGTCAAGACCAGCGCCGAGGACTTCTATCCGATCGAGCGCGAGCAACTGGCCAGGTTCAACGGCAAGACCTGGGAGCTGTTCGGCAAGGTCTACGGCCGCTGAACTGGGCACCCCGAATGCGGCACCCTGCGGGGTGCCGCATTTTTTTACCCATCCGATGAAGCTGGGGCTGATCCACGAGGACGATGCGCTGCTCGTGTTCGACAAGCCGGCCGGCCTGCTGGCCGTGCCCGGCCGCGGCGCGGACAAGCAGGATTGCCTGTGGCAGCGCGTGCGCCAGCGCTGGCAGGATGCCTTGGTCGTGCACCGACTGGACATGGCGACCTCGGGCCTGATGCTGTTCGCGCGCGGCGTCGACATGCAGCGCCGCCTGAGCCGGGCCTTTGCCTCGCGCCAGGTCGACAAGCACTATGTCGCCGTCGTCACCGGCCGCATGCCGGCGCCGGCGGGGCGCATCGAGCTGCCGCTGATGGCCGACTGGCCGCGGCGGCCACTGCAGAAGGTGGACGCGTCACAGGGCAAGCCATCGGTCACCGACTGGCAGTTGCTCGAGTTCGATGCCGTGCGACTGGCCTCGCGCCTGGCGCTGCAGCCGCTGACCGGGCGCACGCACCAGCTGCGCCTGCACCTGGCCGCCATCGGCCACCCGATCGTCGGCGACGCGCTGTATGCGCCGCCGGCGGTGCTCGAACGCGCCCCGCGCCTGCTGCTGCATGCCTGCGCGCTGTCGCTCGAGCACCCTCTCAGCGGTGCGCGCCTGCAGTTCAGCTGCGATGCGCCCTTCTGACAGAATGCCCGCTGCACGAAAGGCGCCATGAACGACCTGCTGGTCTTGACCGAGATCCACCCGTCCGGCTACGCCGTGATCACGCTCAACCGGCCGGCGGCGCTGAACGCGCTGTCGCGCGCGCTGATGGCCCAACTCAGCGACGCCATCGATGCGCTGCAGGCCGACCCCGCGGTGCGCGTGCTCATCCTCACCGGTGCCGGCAAGGCCTTCTGCGCCGGGCTGGATCTGAAGGAACTGGGCAGCGGCCAGGCCGCCTTGGGCGGCGGCGAGAACGGCGTCACCACGCGCGACCCGGTGGCCGCGCTGTCGCGCTTCAGCGGCCCGGTGATCGGGGCCATCAACGGCGCGGCCGTCACCGGCGGCTTCGAGCTGGCGCTGGCCTGCGACGTGCTGCTGGCCAGCCCGCGGGCGCGCTTTGCCGACACGCATGCGCGCGTGGGCATCGCGCCGGGCTGGGGCCTGTCGCAGCGCTTGAGCCGCGCCGTCGGCATCTACCGCGCACGCGAAATCTCGCTCACCGGCAACTGGGTCAGTGCCGAGCAGGCCGCGGCCTGGGGCTTCGTCAACCGCGTGGTGCCGG
>CAYUPF010000058.1:0-21841 GCA_964446545.1 uncultured Rubrivivax sp. | reverse complement strand
CACCGACACCCGCAAGATCGGCTGCTCGCGAGCGACAGCTATGCGCCGTGATCCGCCGCTCGATCCTCGATGTCCGAGGGAGGTTGCTCAGCCGCGTCCCGTCTCGCCTCGCCAGTAGGCCGGGTCTCCGTAGCTGTGCTTGATGAAGTCGATCCACAGGCGCACGCGCAGCGGCAGGTGCTTGCGCTGCGGGAATACCGCGTAGATGCCGTTGGGCGGCGCGGTGAAGTCTTCCAGCAGCGCCACCAGCTGGCCGTCGGCCACCTCGCGCTCCACCTCCCAGGTGCTGCGCCAGGCGATGCCCATGCCGCGCAGGCACCAGTCGTGCAGCACCTGGCCGTCGCTGCAGTCGAGCCGTCCGCGCGGGCGCAGATGCGTCAGTTCGCCGTCCACCAGGAAGGCCCAGCCGCGCGTCTGGCTGGCGTCGGAGGACAGCACCAGGCACTCGTGCTTCGCCAGCTCCGACGGGTGCGTCGGCGTGCCGGCCCGCTTCAGGTAGTCGGGCGAAGCGACGCACAGTCGGCGGTTGTCGGCCAGGCGCACGCTGACCAGGCTCGAATCCGGCAGGTCGCCGACGCGGATCGCGCAGTCCACGCCTTCATTGACGATGTCCACCACGCGGTCGCTGAGGTTCAAGGACAGGCTCACCTCGGGGTGTTGCTGCAGGAAGGCCGGCACCAGCGGCGCCACGTGGCGGCGCCCGAAGCCGGCCGGCGCGGTGATGCGCAGGTGTCCGCTGGCTTTGACGCCGCCGGCGCTGACACTGGCTTCTGCATTGGAAATATCCGAAAGCAAGCGCTGACAATCTTCGAGAAAGGCGCTGCCTTCGTGGGTCAGTGTGATGCGCCGCGTGGTGCGCACCAGCAGTTTCACGCCCAGCCTCTCTTCCAGCGCGTCGATACGCCTTCCGATCACCGCCGGGGCCACGCCCTCGGCGTTGGCAGCAGCCGTCAGGCTGCCCTTCAGGGCCACGGCTACGAACGATTCGATTTGTTTTAATCTCGCCACGGGCAGAGATTAGCCGCCAGTAAATCACAAATCAACCCGTGAGTTCAAGGCCGCATTGGGTGCTCCGAGCGGCGGGGCCCGAGGATTCGGCATGCCAATGCCATCGTTCAGGTCACAAATCCAAGACCCCTGCCGTAGGCAATGGCGGCGCTGGTTCGGCATAGATTCACGCCCCATGGAAGCGGACTGCCCATCGCCACGTCCACGCGCGCCACATGTGCCGCGCGCGGTGCTGTTCGACGCCTACGGCACGCTGTTCGACGTGTACAGCGTGGCCACGCTGGCCGAGCAGCTGTTTCCCGGCCAGGGCGAGCGCCTGGCCGTGCTGTGGCGCGACAAGCAGATCGAATACACCCGGCTGGTGTCGATGAGCGCCGCGCCGGACGAGCGCTACCGGCCGTTCTGGGAGCTGACGCGCGCGGCCCTGCGCTATGCGGCACCGCGCTTGGGATTGGCGCTGGACAGCGCGGCCGAGGACCGGCTGATGAACCAGTACCACCACCTCAGCTGCTACCCGGAGAACAAGGCGGTGCTGCAGGCGCTGAAGGCGCGCGGCGTGCCGGCCGGCATCCTGAGCAACGGCGACCCGCAGATGCTGGCGGTGGCCGTCAAGAGCGCCGGCCTCGACGGCCTGCTGGCCCCGCTGCTCAGCGTGCACGAGACGCGGCGCTACAAGACCGACCCGGCTGCCTATGCGCTGGGCCCGGCGGCGCTGAAGCTGCCGGCGCGCGACATCCTGTTCGTCTCCAGCAACGGCTGGGACGCCATCGGTGCCACCTGGTTCGGCTACACCACGCTATGGGTCAACCGCGCCGGGCTGCCGAGCGAACAGCTGGACACCGAAGCCACGCGCAGCGGCAGCAGCCTGCGTGCCGTGCTCGACTTCTTCCCCACCTCCACACCACGACCGACGCCATGACCGAACGCACCACCGTCCACCGCCTGCAAGTCGCAACAAAGCTGTACCGCTTCATCGAGGACCAGGTGCTGCCCGGCACCGGCGTCGAGCCTGCCGTCTTCTGGCAGGGCTTCGATGCCATCGTGCATGAGCTCGCGCCGAAGAACGCCGCGCTGCTGGCCGAGCGCGACCGCCTGCAGGCCGAGATGGATGCCTGGCACAAGGCCAACCCCGGCCCGATCCGCAGCATGGCCAAGTACCGCAAGTTCCTGCAGAAGATCGGCTACCTGGTGCCGGTGCCGGCCCAAGTGAAGGCGACGACGAAGAACGTCGATGCCGAACTGGCGCTGCAGGCCGGCCCGCAGCTGGTGGTGCCGATCACCAACGCGCGCTATGCGCTGAACGCGGCCAATGCGCGCTGGGGTTCGCTGTACGACGCGCTCTACGGCACCGACGTGCTCAGCGAGGCCGACGGCTGCGAGAAGGGCACGGGCTACAACCCGAAGCGCGGTGCCAGGGTCATCGAATACGCGCGCCATGTGCTCGACCGCTGCGCGCCGCTGAAGAAGGGTTCGCACATCGATTCGACGCTGTACCGCGTCGACGGCGGTGAATTGAAGGTGACGCTGAAGGACGGCCGCGTGGTCGGCCTGGCCAAGCCGGCGCAACTCGTCGGCTACCAGGGCGAGGCCGCCGCGCCGTCGTCGGTGCTGCTGCAGCACCACGGGCTGCATCTGGACATCCGCATCGACCGCCAGCACTCGATCGGCAAGGACGACCCGGCCGGCGTGGCCGACCTGGTGGTCGAGGCCGCGCTGTCGACCATCCTTGACCTGGAGGACTCGGTGGCGGTGGTCGATGCCGACGACAAGGTGCTGGCCTATGGCAACTGGCTGGGCATCCTGCGCGGCACCTTGACCGAACAGGTCAGCAAGGGCGGCAGCAGCTTCACCCGCGGCCTGAACCCCGACCGCGTCTACACCGGCGCCGACGGCCGGCCGGTGACCTTGCACGGCCGCTCGCTGCTGTTCGTGCGCAACGTCGGCCACCTGATGAACAACCCGGCGATCCTGTGGGGCGACGGCCGGGAAATCCCCGAAGGCATCCTGGACGCGGTAGTCACCACCACGATCGCGCTGCACGACCTGAAGGGCCTGGGCGGCACGGGCATCCGCAACTCGCGCCTGGGCTCGGTGTACATCGTCAAGCCGAAGATGCACGGACCCGAAGAAGTGGCCTTCGCCAGCGAGCTGTTCGGCCGCGTCGAAAAGCTGCTGGGCCTGCCGCAGGCCACGGTCAAGCTCGGCATCATGGACGAGGAGCGCCGCACCAGCGTCAACCTGAAGGCCTGCATCGCCGCCGCGGCCGACCGCGTGGCCTTCATCAACACCGGCTTCCTCGACCGCACCGGCGACGAGATGCACACCGCCATGCATGCCGGGCCGATGATCCGCAAAGGCGACATGAAGAGCAGCGCCTGGATCCAGGCCTACGAGCGCAGCAACGTGCTCGTCGGGCTGGAATGCGCTCTGCGCGGCAAGGCGCAGATCGGCAAGGGCATGTGGGCCATGCCCGACCTGATGAAGGCGATGCTGGAACAGAAGATCGTGCACCCCAAGGCCGGCGCCAACACCGCCTGGGTGCCCAGCCCCACCGCCGCCACGCTGCACGCGCTGCACTACCACCAGGTGGACGTGTTCAAGGTGCAGAAGGAACTGGAAAAGACCGACGTCGATGCCGAACGCGACGCCATCCTGGAGGCGCTGCTGACCGTGCCGGTGGCGAAGAAGCCGAACTGGAGCGACGCCGACAAGCTGCAGGAGATCGAGAACAACGCGCAGGGCATCCTCGGCTACGTGGTGCGCTGGATCGACCAGGGCGTGGGTTGCTCCAAGGTGCCGGACATCCACAACGTCGGCCTGATGGAAGACCGCGCCACCTTGCGCATCAGCAGCCAGCACATCGCCAACTGGCTGCTGCATGGTGTGGTCAGCAAGGCGCAGGTCAAGGCCACGCTCAAGCGCATGGCCAAGGTGGTGGACAAGCAGAACGCCGGCGACCCGCAGTACCAGAACATGGCCGGCCGCTACGACGGATCGGCCGCGTTCCAGGCGGCCAGCGACCTGGTGTTCAAGGGGCTGGCCCAGCCCAGTGGCTACACCGAGCCGCTGCTGCATGCCTGGCGGCTGAAGGTGAAGGCCGGCGGCTGAAGCTTCCGCGGCGCTGGCGGGCGGCCATGCGGCGAAGCCACAATCTGGTGGAGACAGCATGCCGCAGCCGGTTTGAGCGTATGCAGCGCAGGCGGCGCTGGGCGCGCCCTCCAGGGAGTGGAAGATGTTGTTTGCAGTGTTCTTCACGGACAAGCCTGATCATGGTGCTTTGCGCGCCGGTCAGCTCGGGGCGCATGTTCAGTGGGTCGACGAACACAAGGAGAAGGTGCTCGTGGCAGGCTCCCTGCGTCATGAGCCGAGCGACGTTCCCAAGGGTGGGCTCTGGATCGTCGACGCCGAATCCAAGCAGGCGGTGTTCGAGTTGATGAAGACCGATCCCTTCTATGCATGTGGCTTGCGCCAGGGTGTCGAAGTGTTCCATTGGAGCAAGGCGTTGCAGGATCACAAGGCCCTCGTGTGAGAGCGACCGCCTTCACGCGATGCATCGCTGGACGACAGGTCCGCGGGGGTTGTCACGCGCCACGCATGCGGTGGGTGAAGATGTCGTTGCGATGCATGACACTCTCGCGAGTGTCCTGAAAGGCGCCGGTGCGGCCCAGCAGCGGAAAGCGCTGAAGTTTCGCCACTCTGGCCTGAACCGCGGAAGCGAAGTCGGCTGCTGCCGATGGATTGTCGCCAGCGATGTACTCGGTGATGTGCCGCAGGTCGCCGAGTGCGCGCCGATTCCAGCGGACGATCACCGGCGGCGGGCGGTCTTGCGCGGCGGCCGCGGTGCGACCAGGCTCTTGAAGACCTGATCGACCTCGCCCTCGGTGGCGAAGTCACCTGCATCGGCTACGGCAATGGCGGCTTTCAGATTTTCGATCTGCGGGATGCGCCAGTCTAGATGGTGGCTGAGCGCTCCCGTCGCCACGTAGCTCTTCGTGCGGGCGGTTAGCCGGGCGCAGGTTCCCATCTTGTCCTTCAGCTCGTTGGGCGGGCGGACGCTGACTTGACTGTCTTTCAGGGCAGTGCTCATGCTTCGTACCGGGTGGTGAACTGCAACGCAGTGCAGTGCAGCGCGTGACGTCAGCGTGGCGCCGGCAACATCCGCCGCAGCGCCTCGAAAAACAGCTCCGACTGCTCGCGCTCGCCCTGGATCTGCTTGGCCACGTGCGCCGACAGCTTGTCGTTCACACGCGCCAGCGGCCGGCCGGTGCTCATCGCCAGCACCTGGTGCATGCACACGCGCTCCAGGTAGTACAGGTCGTCGTAGGCATGGGCGATGCTCGCGCCGCAGACGATGACGCCGTGGTTGCCCAGGAAGGCCACGTCCTTGCCCTGCATCGAGCGCGCGATGCGCTCGCCTTCGTTCCAGTCCAGCGCCAGTCCGTTGTAGTCGGCGTCGATGCCGATGCGGCCGTAGAAGCGCATCGCGCCCTGGCTCGCACAGGGGTCGAGTGCGCGCTCGGTGGTCATCGTCAGCGCGGTGGCATAGGGCATGTGGGTGTGCAGCACCACCGCCTGCCCGGTGATGCGGTGCGCGGCGGCATGGATGAACATGGCGGTCGGCTCGACGCGGTGGCGTCCCTGCAGCACCGTGCCCCGCTCGTCGACGAGCACGATGTCCTCGGCACCGATCTCGCTCCAGTGCAGCCCGCGCGGGTTGATCAGGAAGCGGCGGCTGTCGTCCGGCAGCGCCACGCTGAAGTGGTTGCATACGCCTTCGCTCAGGCCGTGAAACGCGGCCGCGCGCAGGGCCAGTGCCAGGTCTTCGCACAGGGGCTTCGGCATCTTCGGGTCGGCTTCGGGCATCGTCGGTCTCCATGGAGGTTGGTACTGGGCGGCTGCCTACAATCTACGCGATGATCGATGCGCCCCTGCCACAAAGCTGCGACGTGCTGGTCATCGGCGCCGGCCCGGCCGGCAGCGCCTGTGCGCAGATGCTGGCGCGTGCCGGACTGCATACGGTGCTGGTCGACCAGCATCACTTTCCGCGCGACAAGGTCTGCGGCGACGGCCTGATCCCCGATGCGCATGCGGCGCTGCGCCGCCTGGGCGTGTACGACGAGGTCATGGCGCAGGCTCAAGCCGCACGGCACGTGGCCTGCATCGGGCCGCGCGGCGGCCGTGTCGACGTGCCCGGCTCGGTGGCGGTGCTGCCGCGCAAGCTGCTGGACCATATCCTGGTGCGCGCCGCGCAGCGCGCCGGCGCCCAGTTGTTCACGCCGTGGCGCTTCGAGGCGCCGCTGCTCGACGGCACACAGGTCGTCGGTGCGCGCCTGAAGTCCGGCGCTCAGGTGCACGAAGTGCGCGCGCCCTGGGTGGTGATGGCCACCGGCGCGCCGCCGCAGGCCATGCTGGCGGCCGGGTTGTGCCAGCGCCGCACCCCCACCGGCATCGCGCTGCGCGGCTACGTGAAGAACGAGGCCCTGGTCGGGCGCATCCGCGCGCTGGAGATCGTCTGGCACAAGCGGCTGAAGCACGGCTACGGCTGGATCTTTCCCTGTCCCGGCGGGGTGTTCAACATCGGCGTCGGCCTGGCCGACTGCTTCAGCCTGGCCGGCAGCGCGCGGCTGCGCATGCAGGACGTGAACCTGCGCCAGGTCTTCGAGGCCTTCTGCGAGATCTACACGCCGGCACGTGAGTTGATGGCCGGAGGCACGCCGCTGGGCGAGCTGAAGGGCGCGCCGCTGCGCTGCTCGCTGGATGGTGCGCTGTATTCGCGCGCCGGTCTGCTGGCCACCGGCGAGGCCATCGGCAGCACCTACGATTTCAGCGGCGAAGGCATCGGCAAGGCGATGCAGACCGGCATGCTGGCGGCCGCGGCCATCGCCAAGGGCCGTGAGCAGCGCTTCAGCGACGGTGCGGTGCGCGACGTGTACGAGGCCTCGATCCGCGCGCTGCAGCCGCGCTTCGAGCTGTACCGCAAGGCCAGCCGCGTCAACGCCCACCCCTGGCTGGCCGATCTGGTGATCTGGCGCGCGCGCAAGAGCGAGCGCATCCTGCGGCGCATGAGCGGCGTGCTGGAGGAGACCGCCAACCCCGGCAACCTGGTCAGCGCGCGCGGCATCGCCAAACTGTTCCTGCCGATCCGATGACCCACCCCCGAAGCGCCTTCGGCGCTCCCCCTCAAGGGGGCACCGCCAGCGGCCCGGGAAAGCCGGTTCCGCGGCGGTTGCTTGGGGGCTCTGTGCTCCGGCAGTGTGCCCGCGTCCGCGTGTTGCGGGGGTCCTGAACCACCATGTGCCAGTTGCTCGGCATGAACGCCAACACGCCGACCGACGTGATGTTCTCGTTCACCGGCCTGGCCACGCGTGCCGACGAGCACAAGGACGGCTTCGGCATCGCCTTCTTCGAGGACCGTGGCCTGCGCCTGTTCATCGACCCGCAGAGCGCGCTGAATTCGCCGGTGGCCGAGATGGTGCGGCGCTACCCGATCCGCAGCGAGAACGTCATCGCCCACATCCGCAAGGCCACCCAGGGCCATGTGGCGCTGGAGAACTGCCACCCCTTCGTGCGCGAGCTGTGGGGGCGCTACTGGGTGTTCGCGCACAACGGCGATCTGAAGAATTTCCAGCCCCGGCTGCACGGTGCCTTCCGCCCGGTGGGCGCCACCGACAGCGAGCGCGCCTTCTGCTGGCTGATGCAGGAGCTGGCCAAGGCGCATGCCGGCGTGCCCAGCATCGACGAGCTGAGCCACACGCTGCGCGAGCTGCTGCCGGTGCTGCATGCGCACGGCAGCTTCAACCTGCTGCTGTCCAACGGCCAGGCGTTGTGGGCGCACGGCTCCACCCAGCTGTACTGGCTGCAGCGCCAGCACCCGTTCCGGCACGCGCGGCTGGCCGACGAGGACCTGAGCGTGGACTTCGCCGCGCTGACCACGCCCGACGACCGTGTCGCGGTGGTCGCCACCGAGCCGCTGACCACCGACGAAACCTGGCACCCCTTCGCTCCCGGCGAGATGCGTGTCTTCGCCGGCGGCGTGCCGCAACCCTGAACCCGTCTATGACCATGCCCGACTTTCCGGTCCCCCGTTTCGACCACTTCTATCGCCATGCCGAGCTGACGCAGCTGCTGTCCGACTATGCGCGGGCCCGGCCCGATCTGGTGGGCCTGCGCGCCATCGGCAAGAGCCACGAAGGCCGCGACATCTGGCTGCTCACGCTGACCAACACCCACACCGGGCTCGACACCGACAAGCCGGCCTTCTGGGTCGACGGCAACATCCACGCCGCCGAGCTGACCGCCAGCACCGCCTGCCTGTACTGGCTGCACCACCTGGTCAGTCACTACGGCGGCGACGACGAGATCGCTCGCCAGGTGACGCAGCTGCTGGACACGCGAACCGTCTACATCGTGCCGCGCCTGAACCCCGACGGCGCCGAACTGGCGCTGGCCGACTCACCAAGGCACATCCGTTCCGGCACGCGCCCCTACCCCTTCGACGAGCCGCATGTGGACGGCCTGACGGTGGAGGACATCGACGGCGACGGCCGTGTGCTCAGCATGCGCATCGCCGACCCGCACGGCGGCTGGAAGAGGCACCCGCAGCAGCCGCGGTTGCTGGTGCCGCGCGAGCCCGGCGATTTCGGCGGTGAATACTTCCGCGTCATGCCCGAGGGCCTGCTGAAAAACTACGACGGGCTGCTGATCAAGACCAACCCGAACCGCGAAGGGCTGGACCTGAACCGCAATTTCCCCGCCTACTGGCGCCAGGAGTTCGAGCAGAGCGGCGCCGGCCCGTACCCGGCCAGCGAGCCCGAGGTGCGCGCGATGGTCGACTTCGTCGTCAAGCACCCGAACATCGGCGCGGCGGTCAGCTTCCACACGCACAGCGGCGTGATCCTGCGGCCGATGGGCACGCAGAGCGACGACGACATGACGCCCGAGGACCTGTGGATCTACAAGCGGCTCAGCGACCTGGGCAGCCGCTTGAGCGGCTACCCGGCGATCAGCATCTTCCACGACTTCAAGTACCACCCGAAGGAGATCATCACCGGCACGCAGGACTGGATCTACGAGCACCTGGGCGCGCTGTTCTGGACCGTGGAGCTGTGGGCGCCGAACCGCGAGGCCGGCATCACCGACTACGACTGGATCCACTGGTACCGCGACCATCCGCCCGAGGACGACCTGAAGCTGCTGAAGTGGAGCGACGAGCAGTGCGGCGGCCTGGCGCACGTCGACTGGTATGCGTTCCAGCATCCGCAGCTGGGCGCGGTGGAGCTGGGCGGCTGGGACAAGATGAACTACTGGCGCAATCCGCCGCCAAGCTTGCGCGAGCGCGAGGTCGCGCGCTTCCCCGGCTGGATGACGCAGATCGCGCTGTCGCTGCCCAGGCTGGAGGTGCTGCGCACCGAGGTGCGTGCGCTGGGCGAGGACTGCTGGCGCGTGCGCTTCGCGGTGGCCAACGCCGGCTACCTGCCGGCCTACGTCAGCAAGCGCGCGCTGGAGCGCAAGGTGGCGCGCGGCACGGTCTTCAACATCCACCTGCCCGAAGGCGTGAGCCTGGTCGGCGGCCTGGAGCGCGTGGTCGGCCCGCAGCTCGAGGGCCATGCGGCGAAGAACTCGCTGCAGGCCTTCCTGCCCAACCCGGCCATCACCGGCGACCGCGCGGTGGCCGAGTGGGTGCTGCGCGGCGCGCGCGGCGCGCGCATCGGCCTGAGCGCGCGCGCCGACCGCGCCGGCGCGGTGAGCACCGAGGTCACGCTGGATTGAAGCTCAGCGCGACGGCGGCAGTGCCAGGATCCGCAGTGCCTCCTGCGCCAGTTCGATGCGCAGCCGCAGCGCCGTGATGCCCGACTTCAGCACCAGGTGCTGCGCGAGGCGCTGAGCGCACATTGCCGGACCGCGCTGGCCGGCTACAAGCTGCCGAAGTCGATCGAGTTCCGCGCCGAGATGCCGCGCACCGAGACAAGTAAGCTGCAGAAACGGCAGCTGCGCGACGTCTACTGGGCGGGCCTGGAGCACCGCATCTGAGGCAGGCCCTTCAGGCCGTGGCGGCGCGCCGTTTGCGCTTGGCCGTGGCCTTCGGTTTCGCCGGCTGCGGCAGGATCGCCGCTTCCAGCTCCTCCAGCGCCTCGGTCGAATACACCGCCAGCTTCTGCAGGCTGGGCAGCGACGCGTGGCAGCCGGTGAAGCCGAAGTCCATCGTGCCGGCGTAGCTCTGGCAGGTGATGTTCAGCGCCTGCCCGTGCGTGACGATCGACGCCGGGTAGATCGCCTCGAGCCGCGCACCGCGGAAGTACAGCGGCTTGTCCGGGCCGGGCACGTTGGAGATGGTGATGTTGAACATCGGCCGCGTGCGCCCGCCGATGCCGCTGAGCAGCGTGACGATGGTCGGCGCCATCAGCAGCACGGTGTACTGCGTCATCGCCTGGCGCGGCAGGCCCTGCAGATGCGCCTTGGCATGGCGCACCGAGGCGCGTATCGCGGCCAGCCGCTCGGCCGCGTCCTCGATGTCGGTGCCCAGCGTGGCGACGATGAAGCTGATGGCGTTGCCGGTGCCCTGGTCGTCCTTGGGCCGCACCGACACCGGGATGCCGGCGGTCAGCGGCTTGTCGGGCAGGCTGTCGCGTTCGAGCAGGAAGCGCCGCAGCGAACCGCCGCACAGCGCCAGCACCACGTCGTTCAGCGTGCAGCCGGCCGCGTCGGCCAGCGCACGCAGCCGCGCCATCGCAAACTGCTGCGTGGCAAAGCGGCGCTTCTCGCGCACGCGCCCGTTCAGCACCGACAGCGGCGCGTCGAAGGGCACGACCATGCCCTCGCCGCGCTCGCCGACGCGGCGGATCATCTTGCCGAAGGCGGCCAGCAGCTGCGGCGCCGAGCTGAGCTGGCCGCGCAGCGCCTGCGCTGCCGCGGCCATGACGTTGGCCATCGTCGGCACCGGCGCGCGCCGCGATGCGGCCGGTGTGCCCTGCGGCGCCGACCAGAACGGCGGCAGCGAGCGGCTCTTCGCCGCGTCGGTGGACATCGCCTGCTGCAGCATGCGCATGCCGCTGATGCCGTCGATCAGCGAATGGTGCATCTTCACGAACAGTGCGAAGCGGCGCCGCTCCAGGCCTTCGATGAGGGTGCACTCCCAGGGCGGACGGCTCAGGTCCATCGGCGTGCTCTGCAGCCGTCCGACCAGCTCGCCCAGCTCGCGCTCACCGCCGGGCCAGGGCAGCGCGGCATGGCGTACGTGGTATTCGAGGTCGATGTCCGGGTCCTCGACCCACTCCGGCACCGGGTTCAGCGTGAACGCGTACTTCAGCCGCCGGTTCCACGGTGCGCTGAAGCCGCGGTAGCTGCGGAAGTCGCGCATCAGCCGGCGCATGAAGTCGCGTGGCGCGTTCTCGGGCAGCGCGAAGATCAGCAACCCGCCCACGTGGTTGGGCGTGGCCCGCGACTCGGTCATGATCCAGGCGGCGTCCATCGGGTTCAGGCGGGTGCGGCTCATGGGGTGCTTCCTGTCAGCGGTAGAACGGCTCGACCTTGCCTTTGAGCTTGATCAGCAGCGGCTGGCCGCGGCGGTCGCGTGCCTTTCCGGCCGGCACGCGCACCCAGCCTTCGCTGATGCAGTATTCCTCGACATCGAAGCGCTCCTTGTCGTTGAGGCGGATGCCGATGTCGTGTTCGACCACCGCCGCCACGTGGTACGGGCTGCGCGGGTCGACGCTCAGGCGGTCGGGCAGTTCGGGGCGGGTGGGGGCGTCGCTCATGGTTTCGCCGCGATCAGCCGCGCAGCGCCGGCATGCCCCAGACGGTCCAGGCGGCCATCAGTGCCCAGGCGGCCAGCGTGCCCAGCAGGTTGCGCCCGGCGTTGTTCTGCGAGAACAGCGCCCCGTTCCAGTAGGCCACCGTGGTGCCGGGTTGCGGCCAACCGGGCACGAAGCGGCGCACCTGCGCGCAATAGGCTTCGTAGGGCGCGCCGAAGATCGGCTTCAGGTGCGCTTCCTCGCGCTGCACGCGCGCGTCCATGTACAGCCAATAGATCACCGCGTAGGCCAGCAGCAGCCACCACTGACCCAGCAGCATCAAAAAGCCCAATGGGATGAAGAAGCGGCCCAGGTACATCGGGTTGCGCACCATCGTGTATGGGCCGCGGATCGTCAACGTGCTGTTCTTGTCCAGCGAGGCAAAGCACCACAGCTGGATGAACTCGCCCGCCATCGACACGATGAAGCCGGCGAGCAGCCATTCGCGCCTGGCGAACAGGGCCAGCAGCACCAGCACCACGATGAACAGCGGCAGACGCAGCTTGACCAGGAAGCTGCGCAGGCCGGCGTGCTGGAACAGTCCGTCCGATGTCTGTTTCATGGCGCTATTGTGGCTTGCGCTTCTTGCTCAACCCGAAGTAGCCGCGCAGCAACCACCAGCGGCGCCAGCGGTTCAACCGCTCCAGCAGGGCCAGCCGTTCCTCGCCCAGCGTGTCGGGTTGCCAGCGCTGCCACTTCTTGTAGATGCCGCTCAGATCCATGTCCTCGAACCAGCGGCGCAGCGCGCGCGGCATCCAGCGCGTGGACAGCGCGGCCTGGAAGTCGATGATGCCGGGCGTGCCGTCGGGACCGATCAGCAGGTTGCCGCCGCCGCGCGTGTCCAGGTGCACCAGGCCGCGTGCGTGCACCTGGCGCAGCAGCGCCTCCAGTGCCACCAGGTAGTCGGTGGCCACCGGCCCCTTGGGCATGGTGGCCAGTGCACGCCCGGGCACGAAGCGCGCCGCCATCGACAGCGCGTCGACGCGAAAGGCCTGCGACGGAATGCCGGGCAGTCCTTCGAGCCGGCGCAGCGCACGCAACTCGCGCCCGAGCAGGAAGCGGCCGACGCTGTGGCGCACGAAGAAGGTGCGCGAGCCGAAGTCCTTGAAGATCCAGTCGGCGCCGGCGATGCGCACGCGCTCCACCCGCGCATTGGCGAAGCGGCCGTCGCGCAGCAGCTGGCGCTCGGCCGAGGCCAGCGCGGCGCGGTCGAAGGGTCTCATCGTCGCAGCACCGCCAGCCATTCGCGCTGCACATCGTCCAGGGCAGCGTCGGGCGTCAGCATCGCATGCTGCAGCGCGCCGCGGATCTCGGGCTCCTCCTCGGGCAGCGGCCCGGCCAGCAGCGCGTCGAGCAGCGCGCGGGCCCGGTCCAGGCTCTCGCGGTACTGGGACAGGATGGCGCCGACGCTGACGTGCATCGCCGGGTCGTCCATCCAGCAGTCGTAGTCGGTGGCGATGCACACCGCGGCATAGCAGATCTGCGCCTCGCGCGCGAGGAAGACCTCGGGCACGTTGGTCATGCCCACCAGCTGGCTGCCGATCTGGCGCATGAACAGGCTCTCGGCGCGCGTGCCCAGCCGCGGGCCCTCCACGCACGCGTAGGTCACGTCGCGGTGAAGTCGCAGGCCCATGCGAGCGGCCTGTGCCGCGGCCCAGTCGATGAGCCGCGCGCTCGCCGGTTGCGCGGTGGACACATGCGCGGCCACGCCCTCGCCGAAGAAGCTGCTTGTGCGGCCACCCCTGGTCCAGTCGAAGTACTGGCTGGGCATGGCCAGGTCGCCGGGCGCGATCTGCTGCACCAGGCTGCCCACCGCCGAGAAGCCCAGGATCTGCGTCGCGCCGGCGCGCTTGAGCGCATAGATGTTGGCGCGGTAGTTGACCTCGTGCGGCAGCAGCTTGTGGCCGGCGCCGTGCCGCGCCAGGAACAGCAGCTCGCGCCCGCCCAGCCGGCCCTTGACGATGTGGCCCGAAGGCGGCCCGAAGGGCGTGGCCTCGTCCAGGTGCTGCTGCACCTGCATGCCGGCCAGCTCGTACAGGCCGGTACCGCCGATGATCGCGAGCATGGGTTCCCTCTTGCGCTTGCAATGCTGCGCCGGCATTCTGCACGCTCGTTGACTACCATCCACGCTGTCGCCCGGCCTGGAGAGACCCGCATGAACATCCGCATCGTTGGCGCGCTGCTGCTGGCACTGTCGCTGGGCGCCGCGCCGGCGCTGGCCCAGCCGAAGAAGGACACGGTGGTGCTGGCGATGACGCTGGAGCCGCCGGGCCTGGACCCGACCGCCGGCGCCGCGTCGGCCATTGCCGAAGTGGTGCTGTACAACATCTTCGAGACGCTGACCAAGGTCAACGGCGACGGACGTGTGACGCCGCTGCTGGCCGAAAGCTGGAGCATCTCGCCCGACGCGAAGACCTACAGCTTCAAGCTGCGGCGCGGCGTCAGGTTCCAGAACGGCGAGCCCTTCGATGCCGCCAGCGTCAGCTATTCCTTCGAGCGTGCGGTCGCCAAGGACAGCGTCAACAAGGACAAGCCGGTGTTCGCGAACATGGCGGCCATCGAGACGCCGGACGAACACAGCGTGGTCATCACGCTGAAGAACAGCAATCCCGACCTGCTGTTCCAGCTGGGCCAGGGCACGGCGATCATGGTCGCGCCCAAGAGCGCGGCCACCAACAACACGCAGCCGGTGGGCACCGGGCCCTTCAAGTTGGATGCCTGGAACCGCGGCTCGTCGGTGACGCTGGCACGCTGGGACGGCTACCGCAACGTCGCTGACGTGAAGATGCGCCGCGCGACGATCCGCTTCATCAACGACCCGGCGGCGCAGGTGGCCGCGCTGCTGTCGGGCGATGTCGACGCCTTCCCGCGCGTGGCGGCGGCGCGCAGCCTGGAGCAGTTCAAGCGCGACAAGCGCTTCCAGGTGCTGATCGGCGGCTCGCGCGCCAAGGTCATCGTCGCCATCAACAACCAGCGCAAGCCGCTGGACGACGTGCGCGTGCGCCGCGCCATCGCCGCGGCCATCGACCGCCGCTCGGTGATCGACGGCGCGGTCGACGGCTTCGGCGTGCCCATCGGCAGCTACTACACGCCCGGCGCGCCCGGCTACATCGACCTGACCGCGGTGAACGCCTACGACCCGGCCAAGGCACGCGCGCTGCTGCACCAGGCCGGCGTGCAACTGCCGCTGGAGCTGACGATGAAGCTGCCGCCCACGCCCTATGCGCGCCAGGGCGGCGAGATCATCGCCTCGATGCTCGACAAGGTGGGCATCAGGGCGAAGATGGAGAACATCGAATGGGCGCAGTGGCTGTCCGGCGTGTACAAGGACAAGGCCTACGACCTGACGGTGATCGCGCACGTCGAGCCGCTGGACTTCGGCAACTTCGCGCGGCCCGGCTACTACTGGGGCTACGAGTCGCCGCAGTTCAACGCGCTGTGGGCGCAGATCCAGGCCACCGCCAATGCGGACGAGCGCAACGGGCTGTTGGGCGACGCGCAGCGCCTGGTGGCCGAGGACGCGGTGGCCGCCTACCTGTACCAGCCCACCTGGATCACCGTGGCCAACGCGCGGCTCAAGGGCCTGTGGAAGGACGTGCCGCTGTTTGCCAACGATTTGTCGGCACTGAGCTGGTTGTAGGCCGCAGCGCGGACCCTGCCGGCGTGGCCTGCACGCTGTGCGCGTGGGCTTCGGCAGCGATCCTGCAGATGCGCTGCAGCAACCACTCGTTGACGGCGCGCGCCAGCACGAAACTGTGGCCGCGGCGCGCCAGTTCGCGCTGCGTGATGACCAGCGCCGGCGCGAAGCCCGGCGGTGCCGGCGGGCAGGCTCGACCGAGCACGATGGCGGCGCGCCGGCCCATCTCCTCGGGCGTGTAGCTGGCGATGTCGGCGCTGGCCAGACCGAGCTCGTGCAGCAGCAGCACCGTGACCGTCGCGTCGTCGGCCGAAACGAAGCTCATCACGACATGGGCGGGCTTGCGCATCTGCGGCTCCTTGGACCCCATGGGAAGGTCATGAGCGCATGTTGCCCCGTACCGGTCGTGGCGCGCATCGGACGCGCGCCTGACACGTTGTCGGACTCGTCCGACTCAAGAGCGCTTCAGGAACTCGACGATGCGCGCCTGGATCGCCTCGCTGTCGTGGTCGGTGAACGCTGCCAGATGGCCGCCGCGTTCCACCCACTGCAGCTGCGCACCGGGGATGCGCGCGGCGGCCAACTCGCTGTGCCCGGGCAGCACGTCGGTGTCGACGCGCCCATGCACCAGTAGCGTCGGCACGGCGATGTGCTGCAGCCCCAGGTCGCCGATGACGGCGAAGTTGGCCATGTCGTTGTCCAAGCCCGGCTTGCGCGCGCCGCGCCAGCTGACGCTGCCGGCCAGCTCGAGCACGAAGCGGCGCTTCGCTTCGTCGGCCCAGACCTCGGCGACCAGCGCCTCCAGCTCGGCCTTGGACAGCTCGCCCTCCGAGCCCAGCGTGGCGCCGACCAGCGCGCGCTGCGCATGCTCGCGCATGATCTTCAGGATCCAGTTGCCCAGCGCCGAGCCGAACATGAAGCGCTCGTTGCCGCCGGGGTGCCACTCGTAGCGCTGGCTCACCGCGGCCAGCGCCACCAGCGCAGTCAACTGCTCGCCATGGCGCAGCGCCAGCCGGTACGCCGCGGGCCCGCCGCCGGACCAGCACATCGCAGCGTAGCGGTCGAATCCCAGCCCGGCCATCAGCGCCGCCAGCGCGTCGGCCGTGCCGTCGATGGAGTGGTTGATGTCGTTCAGCTCGCTGCCCAGGTAGCCGGGGCGCGAGGGGATGATCGCGCGCAGCCCGGCTTGCACCAGGAACTCCGCCATCAGCGCGCCCTGATCGTGGCCGCCAGGCGAGCCGTGCAGCACCAGCACCGGCCGGCCTTGGCCGCGGTCCAGGTATTCGATGCGGCCGAAGGCCGTGTCGGCGAAGAGAGTGGGTGTGTTCATGCCTTGAGCTTGTAGCCGGTGCGGAAGATCCAGGTCACCGCGCCCAGGCACAGCAGCAAAAAGGCCAGGGTCATGCCCAGGCTCCACACCACGCCCACGTCGGCCACGCCGAAGAAGCTCCAGCGGAAGCCACTGACCAGGTAGACCACCGGGTTGAACAGCGCGATCTGCTGCCACGGGGCGCTGAGCATGTGGATCGAATAGAAGGTGCCGCCCAGAAAGGCCAGCGGCTGCACCAGCATCAGCGGCACCACCTGCAGCTTCTCGAAGCCGTCGGCCCAGACGCCGAGGATGAAGCCGAGCAGGCTGAAGGCCAGCGAGGTCAGCACCAGGAAGGCCAGCATCCACAGCGGGTGTGCGACCTGGAAGTCGACGAACAGCCGCGCCGTGGCCAGCATCAGCAGGCCCAGGATCACCGACTTGGCGGCCGCCGCGCCGACATAGCCGAGCACGATCTCCAGCGGCGACACCGGCGCCGACAGCAGCTCGTAGATCGTGCCCGAGAACTTGGGCATGTAGATGCCGAAGGAGCCGTTGGACACGCTCTGCGTCAGGATCGCCATCATGATCAGCCCGGGCACGATGAAGGCGCCGTAGCCGATGCCGTCGATTTCCTGCACGCGCGAGCCGATGGCCGCGCCGAAGACGATGAAGTACAGCGAGGTGCTGAGCACCGGCGAGGCCACGCTCTGCATCAGCGTGCGCCGCGTGCGTGCCATCTCGAAGCCGAAGATGGCCTTCACTCCATACAAGTTCATGGCTGGTGCACCAAGCTGACGAAGATGTCCTCCAGCGAGCTCTGCTCGGTCTGCAGGTCCTTGAAATCGATGCCCAGCGCCACCAGCCGGCGCAGCAGCTCGGGCACGTTGGACGGGCCGCTGGCGGTGTCGAAGCTGTGCACCAGCGCATGGCCGCCGTCGGCCAGCTCCAGCGGCCAGTCGGCCAGCGCCTCGGGCAGTGCCTGCAGCGGCCGCTGCAGCTGCAGCGTCAGGCGCTTGCGCCCCAACTGCTGCATCAGCTGCGCCTTGTCCTGCACCAGGATGATCTCGCCGTGGCTGATGACGCCGATGCGCTCGGCCATCTCCTCGGCCTCCTCGATGTAGTGCGTGGTCAGGATGATGGTCACGCCGCGCTGCTGCAGGGCGCGCACCATCTGCCACATGTCGCGGCGCAGCTCGACGTCGACGCCGGCGGTGGGCTCGTCCAGGAACAGCACGTGCGGCTCGTGGCTCAGCGCCTTGGCGATCATCACGCGGCGCTTCATGCCGCCGGACAAGGTCATGATGCGCGCGTCGCGCTTGTCCCACAGCGACAGCTGCTTCAGCAGCTCTTCCAGCAACGCGGGGTTCGGCGGCTTGCCGAACAGGCCGCGGCTGAAGGCCACGGTGTTGAACACCGACTCGAAGGCGTCGGTGCTCAGCTCCTGCGGCACCAGGCCGATGGCGCTGCGCGCGGCGCGGTAGTCGCGCCGGATGTCATGGCCGTCCACCGTCACCGTGCCGGCGCTGGCGTTGACGATGCCGCAGACGATGCTGATCAGCGTGGTCTTGCCGGCGCCGTTGGGGCCGAGCAGCGCGAAGATCTCGCCGCGGCGGATCTGCAGGTCGATGTTCTTCAGCGCGACGAAGCCCGACGCATAGGTCTTGCCCAGACCCTGGATGTCGATGATCGGTGTCATGCGGCCATTGTGGTGCAGGCTGGCGCGGGCAGAATCGGCGCGTGAAGGCGCTCAGCTGCGGCATCCTCGTGCTCAACCCGCGCAGCGAACTGCTGCTGTGCCGGGCCACCGGCACGTTCCGCTGGGACATTCCCAAGGGTGGCGGCCAGAGCGGTGAATCGCCGCTGCACACCGCGCTGCGCGAAACCGCCGAGGAATGCGGCCTGCGCTTCGAAGCGCAGCAGCTGCTGGAACTGGGCCGCTTCGCCTACCGCCCGGCCAAGGACCTGCACCTGTATGCCGTGCTGGTCGACGGCATCGATGCCGCGGCCTGCCATTGCAGCAGCCATTTCACCGACGTCTGGGGGCGGCGCCGCCCGGAGATGGACGCCTTCGAGTGGACCGCCTTCGCGCGTGTGCCGCGGCGCTGCGCGCGGCGCATGGCCGCGCTGCTGACGCAGACCCTGTCGCTGCCGCAGCTGATGCAGCGGCTGCAGCAGCGCGCAGGTTAAGCTCGGCGGCCTGCGGAAGGAGCTTGGCCATGGAACCCAGCGTGCACAGCCTGCGCAACCTGTTCGAGCAACTCGGCCTGCCCGGCGGCGAGGCCGAGATCGAGCGCTTCGTGGCCACGCACCGGCCGCTGGCCGCTGGCCTCCTGCTCGCCGATGCGCCCTTCTGGACGGCGGCGCAGGCGCAGTTCCTGCGCGAAGAGGTTGAGGACGATGCCGACTGGGCCGAGATCGTCGACCAGCTCAACCTGATGTTGCGCTAGTCCTCGGTGGGCGGCGCGGTGGCCGGCTGCTCGGGCAGCCCGGCCAGGTGCGCGTCGTCGCCCCAGCGCACGATGTCCAGCGTGCCGCCGCGCCAGCGCAGGCGGTTGATGCCGGTGTTGGGGATCGCGCATTCGCGCGGGCCGCTCAGGCTGTGGCCGTGCGCGGTGCGCCACAGCATGTCGAGCACGCCGCCGTGCGTCACCAGCAGCAGCGTCTTGCCGGTGTGTGCGTGGGCAAGTTCGCGCACCGCGGCGAGCACGCGCGCGTGGAACTGGCGCACGCTCTCGCCCTCGGGCAGCGCGTAGTCGGCCTCGTGGCGCAGCCACTGCGCCCACAGCGCCGGGTGGCTGGCCTTGATGCTCGGCACGTCCAGGCCCTCCAGCACGCCGAAGGACTGCTCGCGCAACCCGCGCTGCGCCAGCGCCTGGCGCGCGTGCGAGCGCTCCAGCGGCATCGCGGTCTGGCGCGCGCGCTGCAGGTCGCTGCTGATCAGCAGGTCGAAGCGTTCGCCA
Organism: uncultured Rubrivivax sp.; assembly: GCA_964446545.1. Lineage (GTDB taxonomy): Bacteria > Pseudomonadota > Gammaproteobacteria > Burkholderiales > Burkholderiaceae_C > Rubrivivax. Next base: position 2,134 of record CAYUPF010000058.1, on the reverse strand, counting down.
GCCAGCGCGGCGGCCAGGCGCTGCGCCTGCAGCTGGCCGATGGCGTTGAGCGGCACGTCGATCTGGCCCTGGAAGCGCTGCTGCCGGTTCCAGTCGGTCTCGCCGTGGCGGATGAAGATCAGCTCGGTCATCGCGCGCACTCCCCGCCGATGGCCGACTTGCTGCGCTGCAGCGGCTGCACCTTCAGCGCCAGCAGCGGCTTCAGCACCTCGCGCTCGAAGGCGTGCATCGAGGCTTGGGTGTGCTTGCCCGGGCGCGAGGCCTCGATCAGCGTCGTGCCGTCGGCCAGCTGCCATTGTTCGAGCTTCAGCTTGCCCGCGCTCAGCCGCGTCATCGTGCTGCCGCAGCCCTTGGGCCGGGCTTGCAGCGCGGCCGGCGGCTGCAGCGCCAGGTCGCGCGACTCGATGCTGCAGCTGCGCGAATGCGCCGTCAGCCCATGGCCGGTGCCGAGCAGCGTGACGTCGACCTCGTCCTTGCGGTCCCGGGTGGCGCCCAGCGGGCAGGCCCACTGCTTCAGCTTCGGCTGCGCGGGCAGCGGCGCGTCGCCGCGCAGCTTGAAGGTCAGCTCGGCCTTGCCGTGGCTGATGCGCTTGCGCAGGATCGGGTCGAAGCCTGCCGGCGCCCCGGTCGGCGGCGTGAACTCGAAGTACTGCACCTCGAAGTGTTGCGGCTTGCCGGCCTTCAGGTGCAGCTCCCGCAGCGCGTCCTGCGGGCTCGCCGGGCCGCCTTGTTTCGGGTCCCAGCGCACCGCGAATTCGGCGTCCATCGCGGCCGCAGGCGCCGGCAATGCCGCGGCCAAAGTCAGCACCAGCGGGCAGGCCCGCAGGCCGAAAAAGGAGGGGCAGTGCATGGCCTTCAGTGTAGGCGCGCGCCGCGTCGCAATCTCGGCCAGCGGATAAGCAAACGCGCATTCCTTCGTTTCCGCGGCGCTTGTGCGTGCCTATCGTGCAGCCCATCGAACAAGCACACGGCATCGCATGCAACTCGTCGCCGTTTCCGGCAGCCCTTCCGCGCGTTCGCGTTCGGCCTGGTTGCTGCAACTCACGCAGACCCGCCTCGAAGCGCTGCTGCGCCGGGCCACGATGATCGTGCTGCGCGAGCTGCCGCCGCAAGCGCTGCTGGCCGGCGACGCGCAGCAGCCGGCTATCGACACCGCGGTGCGCTCGCTGCTGCGCGCCGACGTGGTGCTGGTTGCGACGCCGATCTACAAGGCGGCCTACAGCGGCCTGCTGAAGCGCTTTCTGGACCTGCTGCCCAGCGACGCGCTGCGCGGCAAGACCGTGCTGCCGCTGGCCACCGGCGGCAGCCCCGCGCACATGCTGGCGCTGGACTATGCGCTCAAGCCGGTGCTCGGCGCCTTGGGCGCGCGCGACATCCTCGACAGCGTCTTCGCCACCGATGCGCAACTGCCGGCGCACGAGGCCGGCGGCTTCGTGCCCGAGGCCGCTCTGGTGCAGCGGCTGGATCGCGCGCTGCAGCCGCTGCTCGTCCACTACCCGTCGCCAGCGCCGGCCCTGCGATGTAGCGCCTGAAGGCGCCGACCCTTTGTCTCCTCGCCCCGCAACGGGCGATTCGTCCCCGGCGTCGATGCAACACCGTTCGCGGTGGCGCCGGGGCATTTTTTGCGATGACTGCAAGGAACCGAAGACCATGTCCAAAGACGCTGTCCCTCCGACCCGCGCCCGCCAATGGCTGGTGCTGGCACTGACCATCGCCGTGCTCGTGGTGCTGGCCGCGCTGGTGCCGGCCCAGGCGCAAGCGCAGCCCAAGCCCGAGCAGCTGCGCATCGGCTTCCAGAAATCCGCCAGCCTGCTGACCTTGCAGAAATCGCAGGGCACGCTGGAAAAGCGCCTGGCGCCGCTGGGCGTGGCGGTCAAGTGGGTCGAGTTCCCGGCCGGCCCGCAGCTGCTCGAAGGCCTGAACGTCGGCGCGGTCGATGTCGGCTACGTCGGCGAGGCGCCGCCGATCTTCGCGCAGGCCGCGGGCGCGAAGTTCGTCTACATCGGCAACGACCCGGCCGCACCCGAGGCCGAGGCCATCGTCGTGCCCAAGGATTCGCCGATCAAGACGGTGGCCGACCTGAAGGGCAAGAAGGTCGCGCTCAACAAGGGCAGCAACGTGCACTACCTGCTGG
>CAYUPF010000057.1:19323-21871 GCA_964446545.1 uncultured Rubrivivax sp. | reverse complement strand
GCGGGCAGGCCATCAGCCGCGTCATCACGCCGGGCCAGACCTGCACGTCGTTCATCACGTCGTCGGTGCTGACCACCTTGCGGAAGATCGCCAGCGGGTTGTTGGCGGCGTGGCGGCTGGCCTTGGCGCGGATGGCGGCAAAGGTCTCCATCGACGTGCCGTATTTCTGCATGTGCTCGCGGCCGGCGCCGCCGAACATGCGCAGCGCGCCGGGCATCGATTCGACATCGCTCACCAGTTCGTCCATCACCGCCTTGCCCTTGCCCATTGCCGCCGGGCGGTCGTCCCAGTTAGACTTCAGCGCGCCCGGGCGCATCTGCTCGAAGCCCAGCGCCAATGCGCAGTCGACCATGCCGCTTTCCACCGCCTGGCGCGCCAGGAACAGCGCGCTCGATCCGGTGGAGCAGTTGTTGTTGACGTTGACGACCGGGATGCCGGACAGGCCCACCTCGTACAGCGCCGACTGGCCGCAGGTGGAATCGCCGTACACATAGCCGACGTAGGCCTGCTGCACGTGCTGGTAGTCGATGCCGGCATCGGCCAGCGCCTGGCGCGTGGCCTGCGAGCCCATCTCGATGTAGCTGCCGCTGGCGCCCGGCTTGGTGAAGGGGATCATGCCGACGCCTGCAACGATCACGGCTTGTGTCATGGTGTGTCTCTCCTGATGAATGAATGAATGAAGAAGAACGGATTCAGTGCGCGCCGGCCCAGCGCGTCAGCAACACGTCGATCGTGGTGGCGCCCTGCCCCGGTGCGTGCCGCACCTGCGGCACGCTGCGGCTGAAGCGCGGTGCCGGTGCCGGCTGGCTGACGCCGTCGATGTCGATGAAGGTCTGGCGCGCCACGTTGTGCGGGTGCGCCGGCGCCTCGTCCATGTCCAACACCGGAGCGAAGCAGATGTCGGTGCCTTCCATGCGCGCGACCCATTCGGCACGCGTGCGCGTGGCGATGACCGCGGTTACCTGCTGCTTCATCTCGGGCCAATGGCTGGCGTCCATCTGCTTCGCGCCGGGGGGCGGCGCCAGCTCCAGCGCTTCGAGCAGCAGCGCATAGAACTGCGGCTCGATCGAGCCGATGGCCACGTACTTGCCGTCGGCGCATTCGTAGGTGTCGTAGAAGTGCGCGGCGCCGTCGAGGAAGTTGCTGCCGCGCCGCGCGCTCCACAGCCCCGCCGCCTTGCGGCCATAGAGCATCGAGCCGAGCAGCGGCGTGCCGTCGGTCATGGCCGCGTCGATGACCTGGCCCTGGCCGCTGCCGCGCGCTTCGAACAGCGCGCAGGCGACGCCGAAGGCCAGCATCATCGCCCCACCGCCGTAGTCGCCGACCAGGTTCAGCGGCGGCGCCATTGTCTCGCCCGGCCGGCCCATCGCGCCGAGCAGGCCGCTGAGCGCGATGTAGTTCAGGTCGTGCCCCGCCGCCTGCGCCAGCGGCCCGGTCTGGCCCCAGCCGGTCATGCGGCCGTAGACTAGGCGCGGGTTGCGCTGCAGGCACACGTCGGGGCCCAGGCCCAGGCGCTCCATCACGCCGGGGCGGTAGCCCTCGATCAGCACGTCGGCCTGCGCCACCAGCGCCAGCACCTGCGCCACGCCGTCGGGCGACTTCAGGTCGGCGATGAGGCTGTGCTTGCCGCGGCCGTTGACGTCGAAGCGCGCCGGCAGCTTCTCTGCGGCGGCCGGGCGCTCGACGCGCACCACCTCGGCGCCCATGTCCGCGAGCATCATGCCGCAGAAGGGCCCTGGGCCGATGCCGGCCATCTCCACCACCTTGACGCCTTGCAGGGGTCCGCTCATGGGTTGTGTTCCTCGATGTTCTGGTGCCGCGGCAGGCGCGCGGGGCGCCGGTGAACGCATGGGCCATCGGTGCGACGGCGGCGTGGGCGCAAGCATGCGCGCCGGCACGCCGGCCTGTACCCACCCGCAACGGTCAGGGTGGGTAAACCCTGAATCACAGGCGCCGGCGCGCGGCGTCGTACTCGCGGCACAGCTCGACCACGATCTCGGCGGCCGGGAGGATCTCGCGCACGCTGCCCACGCCCTGCCCGGCCGACCAGATGTCGCATGCGGGTGCCCCTGCCGCCGAGGGACCGACGAGAGCGCTCCACGATGCGCTCCGCGAGACTACAGCACGTACACCATGAACAGCCTGTGCGTCACCTCACGGCCGACGACGTGGCGCACCGGCTTCGTCATCGGCCAGATCCCGAGCGTCAACAGCGGTTAGGGCATGGGCCGGATCATCTACGGACGTCGAGGCAACGCCTCGCCTGGCAGAGGGCGCTACGAAGCTACATGGAGTGATCGGATTGCATGGCCCCATCGCGTGCTCGGCTTCTCGTACAGTGTCACGTCGAGGAGCTTGGCAAGGCTGAGCTACGGCACGCCCGAGGAGGTGCGTGCCAACCGCGGCGCTGGGCCTCGCGGTAGCGGGACGCGCTGCGCGCGCCGCAAGTTTGGTATGGGGGCATTTTTGGGGGGACTTTATCCGTGCGACAACCTGCGAAAACCTGCATTGATGCGGTTCCCGGCTGATCATCTGGACGACGCTCCCC
>CAYUPF010000057.1:0-19223 GCA_964446545.1 uncultured Rubrivivax sp. | reverse complement strand
TCAGTCGTCGGCCTCGCCTGGATCCAGGTCCGGGAACAGCACGCTGGTGTAGCCGAAGCGCGTCAGGTCGTTCATGCGCGTCGGGTACAGCCGGCCGACCAGGTGGTCGCACTCGTGCTGCACCACGCGCGCATGAAAGCCATCGGCCTCGCGCTCGATCGTCCGACCCTGCGGGTCGAAGCCACGGTAACGGATGCGCGCAAAACGCGGCACCACGCCGCGCAACCCCGGCACCGACAGGCAGCCTTCCCAGCCGTCGACCCTTTCGTCGCCGAGGGGCTCGATCACCGGGTTGATCAGCACCGTCTGCGGCACCGGCGGCGCATCGGGATAGCGCTCGTTGCTCTCGAAGCCGAAGATCACCAGTTGCAGGTCCTCGCCGATCTGCGGCGCCGCCAGGCCGGCGCCATTGGCGGCGCGCATGGTGTCGAACATGTCCTCCACCAGCGCCAGCAGGTCGGGCGTGTCGAACTCGGTCACCGGCGCGGCGATGCGCAGCAGCCGCGGATCGCCCATCTTCAGGATCTCACGCACCGCCATGCCGGGCTCCTCGTGTCAGCGGAAGGTGACCGTGACCGACGGGTTGTCGGGCAGGCCTTGGTATTGCACCTCGACCTTCTGTCCGGCCTTCGGCGGCATCAACTTGGAGAAGGAGCCGACGCTGATCAGGTCGCCCTTCCTGAGCGACAGCCCGTGCTTCTGCAGGTCTTGCGCCAGCCACGCCACCGCGTTGAGCGGATGCTCGAGCACATCGCGACCGAAGCCGGTGTCGAGGTCCTCGCCGCCGCCCATCACCAGCACCTTCATGCTGGCCAGCGAATCGGCGAACTCCTGGGTGCGCTTCACCGCGATCGGCGCGCCCAGCACGAAATAGCGCGCGCCGACGTTGATCGCGGCCACGCCCGCGCCATTGAGCTTGGGTGGCGCCTCGACCACCAGATCCGGCAGTTCGATCGCCGGAATCACCTGGTCGATGAATTGCAGCACCTGCTCGGGCGTCTTCGCCTGATTGATGCGCGCGTCGGACACACGCACCAGCAGGTCGGCCTCGAACAGCGGGCGCGCGCCGAAGGCGGCTTCGACGCTGGCACCGTCCTTCAGCAGCATCGGCTCGTAGAGCACGCCCCACACCGGCGCGGTGGCACCAAAGCGCTTCTGCACTGCCGGGTTGGTGAGGCCGGCCTTGTAGCCGACGGGCCTGGCGCCGGTCTGCTGCACCAGGAACTTGTTCAGCTTGGCGCGCGTGCAGGCGGCATCGGCGTCGTTCAGGCCTTCGGGGTTGGCCGCCGGCTTCTTGTTCAGGTAGTTGGCCACCAGCGCGGCGGCCTGGGTGTCGCTGAGGCAGTCGGCCTGCGCGGGAAGCGCAGCGGCAAGCGCGGCACCCAGCACGAGGGCGGGAACGGCGCGGCGGGCGCGGAAACTCATCCGAAATCTCCTGGGGCTTGTGGGTAGTCGAAGACCAGCGAGTTTATGCTCGCCGCCTGTCCCGACCGCTTGCGCCCATGCTGCGACAGTTCACATTCCTGTGCCTCGGCCTGTCCGCCGCGGCGGCCATCGGCCAGACATCCAGCCGCTACGAGGGGCTGTGCGACGCCTCGGCCGCGGTGGCGCTGGACGCGCGGCACTTCGTCGTCGCCGGCGACGAGGACGACGTGCTGCGCATCTACGCGCGCGACCGACCGCAGGCGCTGGCGACCGTGCCGCTCGATGCCTTCCTGCGCAGCGGCCGCGACGAAACCGATCTCGAAGCGGCGACGCGCGTCGGCGATCGCATCTACTGGATCGGCTCGCTGAGCCGCGATGGCAAGGGCCGGCCGGCGCCGCAGCGCGACCGCTTCTTCGCCACCGACATCGACCATAGCACCGCGCCACCGACGTTGCGGCCGGTGGGCACGGCCGCGGCCGTGCTGCTGGCGTCCGTGCTGGCCAGCGAAGCCGGCCGCAGCTGGCAACTCGCCGACGCCGCGCGCAAAGCACCGGAGGCCCCAGGCGGCCTCAACGTCGAGGGCCTGACGCACGGCGATGACGGCACGCTGCTGATCGGCTTTCGCAACCCGCTGCGCGACGGCAAGGCGCTGGTGCTGCCGTTGCGCAACCCGGCGCAGGTGGTCGAGGGGCGGGCGCCGCAGTTCGGCAGCGCCATCGCGCTCGACCTGGGCGGGCGCGGCGTGCGCGCGATGGCGCGCGTCGCCGACGGCTATCGCATCGTCGGCGGACCCACCGCCGACGAGGGCCGCTTTGCGCTGTTCCACTGGCGCGGCGGCAGCGACGTGCCGCAGCCCCTGTCGCAGCCGGTGCTGGGCACGCTGCGGCCGGAGGCGCTGTTCGCCTGGCCCGGCAGTACGCAGCTGCAACTGCTCAGCGACGACGGCGGCGTCGAGATCCGCGGCACGCCATGCAAGAAGCTCGCGACGGCCGAGCAGAGTTTTCGCAGTCTGGTGTTCGCGCGCTGAACCGCTGCAACCGACGCCGACCAACGTGCCCGCAGCCGGCACCTAGAATACGCAGTCTTCTGCGATGTGGAATGTCCCTGCCGGCCGCTGGCCGCGCCGCGGCTGCCTTCGTTCATGTCCTCACCGTCCGAACTGCCCCCCGACCCTTCGCTGCCTGATGAACACACGCTCGTTCCGCTGAAGATCGAAGACTGGTTGACGGTGATCGTGATGGCGCTGCTGGCGCTGATCACCTTCGCGAACGTGCTGGTGCGCTACCTCACCAACCAATCCTTCGCCTGGACGGAGGAGTTTTCGGTCTTCCTGATGATTGTGCTGGCGCTGGTCGCGGGTTCGGCGTCGGTGGCGCGCAACCGCCAGATCCGCATCGAGTTCTTCGCCGACAGCGGCTCCGACAAGCGGCAGCACGCGCTGGCCTGCTTCGGCGCGATCATGGTGTTTGTGCTGTTCGCGCTGATCGCGGTGCTCAGCGCGCGCATGGTCTACGACGACATCCGCTTCGGCGAGACCTCTCCCGGCATCGGCGTGCCGCAGTGGTGGTACACGATCTGGCTGCCGCTGCTGTCGGTGGCCATCGCGCTGCGCGCCGTGGGCCTGTTCATGCGCCGCATCCGCCAGCCATGATCCCGACGCTGCTGTTCGTCGCCTTCCTGGCCATGATGCTGCTGGGCGTGCCCATCGGGGCGGCGCTCGGCCTGGCCGGGGCGGCCTGCATTGCGCTGGCCAACGCCGACGCGCAGTGGTTCGGGCTGCTGGCCGTGCCGCAGAACTTCTATGCCGGCCTGGGCAAGTACCCGCTGCTGGCGGTGCCGATGTTCGTGCTGGTGGGCTCGATCTTCGACCGCTCCGGGGTGGCGCTGCGGCTGGTCAACTTCGCCGTCGCCATCGTCGGGCGCGGGCCGGGCATGCTGCCGCTGGTGGCCATCGTGGTGGCCATGTTCCTGGGCGGCATTTCCGGCTCCGGCCCGGCCAACGCGGCCGCCGTGGGCGGGGTGATGATCGCCGCCATGTCGCGCGCCGGCTATCCGGCGGCCTTCTCGGCCAGCGTCGTGGGCGCGGCCGCGGCCACCGACATCCTGATCCCGCCTTCGGTGGCCTTCATCGTCTATTCGGTGCTGGTGCCCGGCGCCTCGGTGCCGGCGCTGTTCGCCGCCGGCATGATCCCGGGCATCCTGGCCGGGCTGGCGCTGATCGTGCCCACGGTATGGCTGGCGCGCCGGCACCGCATGGGCGCGCTGGAAGCCACGCTGCCGCGCCCGCCGTTCTGGAAGAGCCTGCGCGATGCCACCTGGGGCCTGTTCGCGCCGGTGCTGATCCTCGGCGGCATGCGCGCCGGCTGGTTCACGCCCACCGAGGCCGCGGTGGTGGCGGTGTTCTACGGCCTGTTCGTCGGCATGGCGGTGCACCGCACGATCCGCGTGCGCGACCTGTTCGTCATCCTGCGCGAATCGGGCGAACTGTCGGCGGTGATCCTGCTCGTGGTGGCGCTGGCAGGCATCTTCGCCTATTCGCTGTCGACGCTGGGCGTGATCGACCCGGTCACCGATGCCATCGTCCACTCGGGCCTGGGTGAATACGGCGTGCTCTCGCTGCTGATCCTGATGCTCATCACCGTGGGCATGTTCCTCGACGGCGTGTCGATCTTCCTGATCTTCGTGCCGCTGCTGTGGCCCATCGTGCAGCACTACAACTGGGACCCGGTGTGGTTCGGCGTGATCCTCACGCTGAAGGTCGCGCTCGGCCAGTTCACGCCGCCGCTGGCGGTCAACCTGATGGTGTCCTGCCGCATCGCCGGTGTGCGCATGGAGCAGACCGTGCGCTGGGTCGGCTGGATGCTGCTGTCGATGTTCCTCGTGATGGTGGCCGTGATCGCCTGGCCGCAGCTCGCGCTGTGGCTGCCGCGTTATCTGGGCTACTGATCCTTCTTCCTCAACACCCGCACTACTTTTCGCAAAGGAGACCGCCATGAAATTCCGTCGCACCCTTCTGGGCCTGGCCGCCGCCGCCATCGCGCTGGGCAGCTTCGCCACATCCGCCACCGCGCAGAACTACAAGTCCGAATACCGCATGTCGCTGGTGCTGGGCCCGCCCACGCCCTGGGGCATGGCCGGCAAGATCTGGTCGGATCTGGTGCGCGAGCGCACCAACGGGCGCATCAACATCAAGCTGTACCCGGGCGTGTCGCTGATCCAGGGCGACCAGACACGCGAGTTCAGCGCGCTGCGCCAGGGCGTGATCGACATGGCCATCGGCTCCACCATCAACTGGTCGCCGCAGGTCAGGGAGCTGAATCTGTTCTCGCTGCCCTTCCTGATGCCCGACTACGCCGCCGTCGACTCGCTGACGCAGGGTGAGGTCGGCAAGCGCCTCTTCGCCACGCTGGACAAGGCCGGCGTGGTGCCGCTGGCCTGGGGCGAGAACGGCTTCCGCGAGCTGACCAATTCCAAGAAGCCGATCAAGTCGCCGGCCGACCTGAAGGGCATGAAGATCCGCGTGGTCGGTTCGCCGATCTTCTCGGACATGATGACCGCGCTGGGTGCCAACCCCACGCAGATGAGCTGGGCCGACGCGCAGCCGGCGCTGTCCAGCGGCGCGGTCGATGGACAAGAGAACCCGCTGTTCCTGTTCACCATCCTGAAGATGCACACGGTGGGCCAGAAGTTCGTCACCACCTGGGGCTACGTCGCCGACCCGCTGATCTTCGTCGTCAACAAGGACATCTGGAACAGCTGGTCCAAGGCCGACCAGGAGATCGTGCGCGCCGCCGCCATCGAGGCCGGCAAGCAGGAGATCGTGCTGGCGCGCAAGGGCCTGGTCGAAGAAGGCAAGCCGGTGCTGAAGGACATCGCCGCGATGGGCGTGACGGTGACCACGCTGTCGCCGGCCGAGCGCGAGGAGTTCGTCAAGGCCACGCGCCCGGTCTATACCAAGTGGAAGGCGACGATCGGTGCGCCGCTGGTGGAGGCGGCCGAGAAGTCGGTGGCCGCGAGCCGCAAGTAGGGCCGGCAGACGTGGCGACCATGGATGCGACGCCGATGCTCGCGCCGATGGACGCGCAGCGCCTGCTGGCGCTGGTGCGCACGATGCTGCGCATCCGCGCCTTCGAGAACGCGGCCGAGGCCGCCAGCCAGGGCGGCGTCAGCGCCTACGGCAAGGCGGCCGACGGCAGCGCCAAGGTGCGCGGGCCGCTGCACCTGTCCACCGGGCAGGAGGCGGTGCCGGCGGGCGTGTGCGCGCACCTGCGGCCCACGGACTACCTCACCTCCACCCACCGCGGCCACGGCCACACGCTGGCCAAGGGCGCCAACCTGGCACGCATGATGGCCGAGCTGTTCGGCAAGGCCACCGGCTGCAACGGCGGCAAGGGCGGCTCGATGCACATCGCCGACTTCTCGGTCGGCATGCTCGGCGCCAACGGCGTGGTCGCCGCCGGCATGCCGATCGCGGTGGGCGCCGCGCATGCGCAGAAGCTGCAGAAGCGCGACGCCATCACCGCCTGCTTCTTCGGCGACGGCGCCATCAACCGCGGCCCGTTCCTGGAAGCGCTGAACTGGGCACAGGTCTATGCACTGCCGGTGCTCTTCGTCTGCGAGGACAACCGCTGGAGCGCCACCACCGCCAGCGGCCCGATGATCGCCGGCGAAGGCGCCGCCGCACGCGCCGCCAGCCTGGGGCTCGCAGCGCTGCAGGTCGACGGCAACGACGTCGTCGCGGTGCACGAGGCCGCCGGACGGCTGGTCGGGGAAGTGCGCGCCGGCGCCGGCCCGCGGCTGCTGCATGCCATCACCTACCGCGTCAAGGGCCACGTCTCGGTGGACCCGGCCGCCTACCGCGATGCGAACGAAGTAGCCGAAGCGCTGCAGACCGACCCGATCGCGCGCGCCCGTGCCGCCTACCTGCAGCTGCCGGGCGCCTCGCCCACGGCCTTGCAGCAAGCCGAGCAGGACGCCGAAGCCGAGGTGCAGGCCGCGCTGGCCGCCGCCGAGGCCGCGCCCTGGCCCGAGGCCGTGGCGGCCTACACCGATGTGCAGACCACAGGAGCCGGCCAATGGCGCTGATGAGCTACGCCGAAGCGGCGGCGCTGGCGGTGGGCCGCGCGATGCAGGCCGACGACACCGTGGTCGTGCTCGGCGAGGACGTCGGCCGCGGCGGCATCTTCGGCCAGTACAAGGGGCTGCAGCAGCGCTTCGGGCCTCAGCGCGTGATCGACACGCCGATCAGCGAGGCCGCGATCCTGGGCGCCGGCGTCGGCATGGCGCTGGCCGGCCTCAAGCCGGTGGTGGAGATGCGTGTCGTCGATTTCGCGCTGTGCAGCATGGACGAGATCGCCAACCAGGCGGCGAAGAACCGCTACATGTTCGGCGGCCAGGGCCGCGTGCCGATGGTGATGCGCATGCCCATCGGCATCTGGGACGCGTCGGCCGCGCAGCATTCGCAATCGCTGGAAAGCTGGTTCGCGCACCTGCCGGGCCTGGTCGTCGTCTGCCCCGCCACGCCGCAGGATAACCATTCGCTGCTGCGCGTCGCGATGGCTTGCGGCGACCCGGTGGTGTTCATGGAACACAAGACGCTGTGGGGCCTGAGCGGCGAGGTCGATGAATCGGTGAGTCTGGAACTCGGCCGCGCGGCGACGCTGCGCCAGGGCACGCAGCTGACGATCGTCAGCTGGAGCCGCCAGTTGCAGGCTTGCGCGCAAGCCTGCGAGCACTTGGCGCGCGAAGGCATAGCCGTCGAGCTGATCGACCTGCGCACCATCTGGCCGTGGGACCGCGACACGGTGCTCGGCTCGTGCGCACGAACCGGCCACCTGCTGGTGGTGCACGAGGCGGTGCAGGCGGCGGGCTTCGGCGCCGAGATCGCCGCCAGCGCCGCCGAGGCCACCGGCTGCAAGGTGAAGCGCCTGGGCGCACCGCGCATCCCGGTGGGTTATGCGCCGGTGCTGGAGGCGCAGTCGCGCATCGGGGTGGCGGACATCGTGGCGGCGGCGAAGGCGCTGCACGGCTGAGGCTTGCGTTGCCGTAGAGCCAGATCATTCGGCGCGGTTGATGCGTGATGTATGATGCTGCGCATCAACCTGGAGACCCGCGATGCGCACCACCCTTGCCATCGACGACGACATCCTCGCCGCAGCGAAGCACCTGGCCGAACGCGAGCAGAAGAGCCTCGGCGAAGTCATCTCCGCGCTGGCTCGGCAAGGCCTGGAACGTTCGCAGCGCGGCGCCAAGGCGATCCGCAACGGGGTGCCGCTGCTGCCCACCCGCAAGGGAACCACACCCGTCACGATGGAGTTGGTCAACCAGCTCCGCGATGAACAGCCGTGACGACGTTCCTGCTCGACGTCAACGTACTGATCGCGCTCGTCGACCCGGCCCATCTTCAGCACGATCTCGCGCACGAGTGGTTCGCAAAGGCCGGCCGCAAGGCTTTCGCCACCTGCCCCATTACGGAAAACGGTCTCGTGCGCATCGTCGGGCATCCGAAGTACCCGAACTCGCCAGGGCCCCCGAGCGTCGTTCTGCAGTCCCTCATCGCCATCCGGGGCCTTCCCGGTCATGAGTTCTGGCCTGACAAGCTGACCATCGCGGACAGTGACTTCTTCTCGCCCAGCCTGCTGTCGAGCCATTCGCGAGTGACGGACAGTTATCTGCTCGCCTTGGCACAAGCCAACGGCGGCCGCCTTGCAACGATGGATCAGAAGCTGCTCACGGAAGTGGCTGCCGGCGGGCGCACCGCGCTTGAACTGCTCTGACACGGCGCAAGCGAGCGATTGATGGATCAGCGCTCGCCGGCCAGCAGCCCCAGCAACCCCGCCTCGTCCAGCACCACCACCCCCAGCTCGCGCGCCTTGTCCAGCTTGCTGCCCGCCTCCTCGCCGGCCACGACATAGCTGGTCTTCTTCGATACCGAGCCGGCCACCTTGGCGCCGGCGGCTTCGAGCCGTTCCTTGGCTTCGTCGCGCGTCAAGCTCGGCAAGGTGCCGGTCAGCACCACCGTCAGCCCGGCCAGCGGCTTGGGCTCGGCCGCGGCCACGCCTTCGTGCTCGGCCCAGCGGATGCCGGCGGCGCGCAGCTGCTCCACCACCTCGCGGTTGTGCGGCTGCTGGAAGAAGGTATGGATGCTTTGCGCCACCACCGGGCCGACATCGTTGACTTCCAGCAGTTGCGCCTCGCTTGCATCCATCACCCGGTCGAGCGCGCCGAAGTGCGCCGCCAGGTCCCGGGCCGTGGCCTCGCCGACGTGACGGATGCCCAGCGCGTAGAGAAAGCGTGCCAGCGTCGTGTCCTTGCTCTTGCCCAGCGCCGCCACCAGGTTGGCGGCGCTCTTGTCGGCCATGCGCTCCAGCGCCGCCAGCTTGGCCACGCCCAGCTTGTACAGCTCGGGCAGCGTGCGGATGATGCCGCCGTCCACCAGCTGATCGACGAGCTTGTCGCCCAGGCCCTCGATGTCCATCGCGCGCCGGCCGGCGAAGTGCAGCAATGCCTGCTTGCGCTGCGCGGCGCAGAACAGGCCGCCCGTGCAGCGGTGGTCGATGCCGCCCTTCTCGCGCTGCACCGCGCTGCCGCACACCGGGCACTGCTTCGGCATGCGGAAGTTGGGCACGTAGTGTTCCCGCGACGCCGGGACGCGGCCGACGATCTCGGGGATGACGTCGCCGGCGCGACGCACGATCACCGTGTCGCCAACACGCACGCCCTTGCGCCGCAGCTCGAACAGGTTGTGCAGCGTGGCATTGCTGACGGTGGTGCCGCCGACGAACACCGGCTCCAGCTTGGCCACCGGCGTCAGCTTGCCGGTGCGCCCGACCTGGATGTCGATGGCCTTCAGCCGCGTCATCTGCTCCTGCGCCGGGTACTTGTGCGCGACCGCCCAGCGCGGCTCGCGCGTGACGAAGCCCAGCCGCTGCTGCAACGCGATGGAATCGAGCTTGTAGACCACGCCGTCGATGTCGAAGGGCAACTGGTCGCGCCTGGCGGCAATCTCCTCGTGGAAAGCCACCAGCCCGTCCGCGCCCTGCACCACGCGCCGATCGGCATTGACCGGCACGCCGAAGGCGGCGATCGCATCCAGCGTGCCGCTGTGCGTGGGCGGCTGCGCCCAGCCGCGCACATCGCCCAGGCCGTAGGCGAAGAAGCTCAGCTTCTTGTCGACCATGCCGGCCGGGTCGAGCTGGCGGATGGCGCCGGCCGCGGTGTTGCGCGGGTTGATGAAGGTCTTGCCGCCCTTCTCGCGCTGGCGCTCGTTGAGGCGTTCGAAGTCGTCGCGGCGCATGTAGGCCTCGCCGCGGATCTCGATCAGCGGCGGCGCGTCGCCGGTCAGCCGCAGCGGGATGCGGCCGATGGTGCGCACGTTCTGCGTCACGTCCTCGCCGGTCTCGCCGTCGCCGCGGGTCGTGGCCTGCACCAGCACGCCGTCCTCGTAGCGCAGGTTGATCGCCAGGCCGTCGAACTTCAGCTCGGCGTTGTATTCCACCGGCGGCGCGTCCTCGGGCAACGCCAGCTCGCGGCGCACGCGCGCATCGAAAGCGCGTGCGCCCTCGGCGGAGGTGTCGGTTTCGGTGCGAATCGACAGCATCGGCCGCGCATGCCGCACCGGCACCAGGCCGTCGAGCACCGCAGCGCCAACCCGCTGCGTCGGCGAGTCGGGCGTGCGCAGATCCGGGTGCGCGGTCTCGATCGCTTGCAGTTCCTGGAACAGGCGGTCGTATTCGGCATCGGGGATCTGCGGCGCATCGAGCACGTAGTACTGGTGCGCGTGATGCTGCAACGTGGCTCGCAGGACGGCGGCGCGTTCGGCTTGTGGATTCATCGGCCGATAGCATGCCACGAGGTGGCAGGCTGGCAGAATTGGCGCCGATCTCGCAGCAACACCAGGAGAGGCCATGACGATCACCAACCTGCAAGCCTGGGTGTCCCGGCGGCGCTGGCTGGCCGCCGCACTGCTGTCGGGCCTGCTCGCCGCTTGTGCGCCGATGCCCGGCGCGGCGCCCCCGGGTGACCCGCTGGCGTCGTGGAACGACGGTGCCAACAAGCAACGCATCGTCGCCTTCGTCAAGGCCGTGACGAACGACGGTGGCAAGGACTACGTCGCACCCGCCGAACGCGTCGCGGTGTTCGACAACGATGGCACGCTGTGGCTCGAGTACCCGATGTACACGCAGGTGCTATTCGTCTTCGACCGCATCCGCGCGCTGGCGCCGCAGCACCCGGAATGGAAGGACAAGGAACCCTACAAGTCGGTGATCGCGGGCGACCTCAAAGGCGCGCTGGCCAGCGGTGAGAGGGGCCTGTTCGAGATGGTGTTGGTGGCGCAGAGCGGCATGACGACCGAGGCCTTCGACGGCGAAGCGCGCAAATGGATCGCCAAGGCCCAGGACCCGCGCTTCAAGCGCCACTACGACACGCTGACCTATGCACCGATGCTGGAGCTGCTGCGCTACCTGCGCGCCAACGGCTTCAAGACCTACATCGTGTCCGGCGGCACGGTGGACTTCATGCGCACCTTCGCCGAGCGCACCTACGGCGTGCCGCCCGAGCAAGTGATCGGCTCGCGGCAGAAGCTGGTCTACGAAGTCAAGGACAAGGGGCCGCAGATCCTCATGCAGCCCGCCCTGGAATTCAACAACGACAAGGCTGGCAAGCCGGTCGGCATCGAGGCCTTCATCGGCCGCCGCCCCATCGCCGCCTTCGGCAACTCGGACGGCGACTTCCAGATGTTGCAGTGGACCACCAGCGGCAAGGGCCTGCGGCTGGGCATGCTCGTGCACCACGACGATGCCGCGCGCGAATACGCCTACGACCGCGATTCTCATGTCGGCCGCCTGGCTCAAGGCCTGGACCAGTACCAGGCCATGGGCTGGGGCTTGATCAGCATGAAGAACGACTGGAAGATCATCTTCCCGCCGCTGCAATGAGCGACGCGTTCGACCTGATCGTCGTCGGCGCGGGCTCCGGCGGTGTGGCGGCTTCGCGCCGCGCCGCAGCGCATGGCGCCAAGGTGGCGATCATCGAAAGCAGCCGCGTCGGCGGCACCTGCGTGATCCGCGGCTGTGTGCCGAAGAAGCTGCTGATGTACGCAGCGGCCTACGGCGATGGCTTTCGCGAAGCCGCCGGCTATGGCTGGAACCTCGGCCAGCCCCGTTTCGAGATGGCGCGCTGGGCCGCTGCCAAGGCAGCCGAGACGCAACGCCTGGAGCACGTCTACCGCCAGCTGCTGGCCGGATCGAAGGTCGAGCTGGTCGAAGGCCGCGCCATCATCGACGGACCCCAGCGCGTGCGCGTGGGCGAACGTGTGCTGAGCGCGAAGCACATCCTCGTCGCCACCGGTGCCGCGCCGGTGCGCGACAGCATCCCCGGCATCGCGGGCTGTCCGACCAGCGACGACCTGCTCGACCTGCAACTGCTGCCCCCCAAGGCGGCAGTCATCGGCGGCGGCTTCATCGCGCTGGAATTCGCCAGCATGCTGGCGCGGCTGGGCGTTGCGGTGAGCCTGTTCTACCGCGCGCGGCTGCCGCTGCGCGGCTTCGACGAAGACCTGCGCACGCGTGCGGCCGCGGCGCTGCAAGCCGCGGGCGTCGAACTGCATCCCGGCGTGACGCCGCGCGAAGTGCAGCGCGCCGGCAGCGAGTGGCTGCTGATCGCCGCCGACGAGCGCATGCGCGAATACCCCTTCGTGCTCAACGCCACCGGCCGCCGCCCCAACACCGCCGGGCTGGGCCTGGAGTCATTGGGCATCACGCTCGACGCTGCCGGCGCCGTGCCGGTGGACGCGCGGCTGCACACCACGGCCGATGGCGTGTACGCCATCGGCGACGTCACCAACAAGTGGAACCTGACGCCGGTAGCCATTGCCGAAGGCCGCGCGCTGGCCGATTCGCTGTTCGGGACGAGCCCGCGCGAGGTCGACCTGGGCCTGGTGGCGGCCGCAGTGTTCACGCTGCCGCCGCTGGCGACGATTGGGCCGACCGAAGCCGATGCGCTGGCCGCGGGCCACAAGCTCAAGGTCTTCGAGGCTGACTTCCGGCCGATGCGCCAGGCCTTCATCGACGGTGCCGAGCGCTGCTACATGAAGCTGCTGGTCGATGCGCAGACCGACAAGGTGCTGGCGGTGCACATGCTCGGCGCCGATGCGCCCGAGATCGTGCAAAGCCTGGCCGTGGCCTTGAGTGCCGGCGCCACCAAGGCGATGTTCGACCGCACGATCGCCGTGCATCCGACGGCCGCCGAGGAATTCGTGCTGATGCGCGAGCCTTCGCGCGTGGTCGGCTGACTCAGCCGAGTTGCGTTCGAATCCAACGGCTGTTCTCGGCGGCGCCAACTGCCTTCGCCTTCTCGACGCTCGGCAGCGAACCGGAATCAGCCGGCGAACAGCCGCCGCGCGGCCGGCGAGCCCGCCGCCAGGTCGTGCGATTCGAGTGCGGTGTACAGCTGCGACAGATCCCTGCCGATGGCATCGAAGGCTTGCAGCGTGATCGGCCGACCGGCATCGTCCAGCAGTTCGGCATCCATGTCCTCGGCCAGCGCGTGCGCCACCTTGTGCCAGGTGGGAAAGGGCTCCACCGCGGCCGGCGTCTGCGGCACGTCCAGGCTGAGGTTCACCTCGCGCAGCGCGGCTGCCTGCGGGTCTTCGGCCAGCGCCGCCTGGGCATCGAACTCCAGCACCAGCACCGGCGGCGCGCTGTCCTCGGCCGAAGGCAGCACCAGCCGGCCGGCCACCGCGCCGGGTGTCAGGCCCTGTCTGCCGGCGCATTGCTGCACGTAGCCCACCGACCAGGCGACCGAACGCGCCACCAGCCGCACCGTCAGCTGCGCATCCAGCGGGCCGGCAAAGCCGTCGAGTTCGCGTGCGCGTGCTATCACGTCCAGCATGTCCGGGAAGTCGGGCATCGCGCCCACGCCTTCGGCAAAGGCCTGCAGCTTGTGCACGAACTCGGAATATTCGATCTCGTTCAACGCGCCGCTGCGGTTGGCCAGCTGCACGCCGGCCTGCAGCTCGCCGTAGCGCTGCCCGGGCACGGGCTGCTCCCAGTCGCCGCTGTCGGCGTTCAGCCCCTCGATGTAGAAGGGCTTGGTGCCGGCGCGGCGCGTCGCCGGCCAGTGCGACAGCACCAGTTCGCCGCTGACCGGCGCTTCCAGCGACAACGGCACGATGGCATCGACCAATGCGTCCAGCCGCGCCTGCCGACGCGCGGGCGGCGCGCGCCGCTCGGCCGCGTCGGGCGGAGCCTCAGGGGCCGCGCCCAGCGCGGGCTCGACGCGCTGCTGCACCACCGGCGGCGCATCGGCTTGGCGCGGGCTGGCGCGGCGCGCGCTCCACCAGCCGTGTGCCAGCAATGCAGCCAGCACGACGACGCCCAGGATCGAAAGCGCGACGGTCAAGCTCATCGCACGCTCCCGCCGAGCACTTGCGGCGACCGCCGCGGAACCGGCTTTGGCTGCGGCCTCACAGCGCTGGCGCGATATGAGCCTTCGCTGAAGCGCAAGCGCTTTGCCAGTCCGCTGACCGTGCCGACCGCGAGGACGCGGTCGGCGCTCGCAGGCGAGGAACAGTCCGCAGGGACTGCTCCTCGTCCGGCTCGCCCCTGTTGAGAGGGCGGCCGAAGGCCGCTGGGGGTGGGCCCGTTCATGCGGCTTCCGCCATGCCGAGCGCGGCTTCCATGTCCACCGCGACGATGCGCGACACGCCCTGCTCCTGCATCGTCACGCCGATCAGCTGCACGGCCATCTCCATCGCGATCTTGTTGTGGCTGATGAACAGGAACTGCGTGCCCTGGCTCATCTCGGTGACGAGCTTGCAGTAGCGCTCGGTGTTGGCGTCGTCCAGCGGCGCATCCACTTCGTCGAGCAGGCAGAAGGGCGCCGGGTTCAGCTGGAAGATCGCGAACACCAGCGCGATCGCGGTCAGCGCCTTCTCGCCGCCCGACAGCAGGTGGATGGTGCTGTTCTTCTTGCCCGGCGGTTGCGCCATCACCTGCACGCCGGCATCGAGGATCTCGTCGCCGGTCATCACCAGCCGCGCGCTGCCGCCGCCGAACAGGCTGGGGAACATGCGGCCGAAATGCTCGTTCACCTGGGTGAAGGTCTGCCCCAGCAACTCGCGCGTTTCCAGGTCGATCTTGCGGATGGCGTCTTCCAGCGTGCTCATCGCTTCCTGCAGGTCGGCGTTCTGTGCGTCCAGGAAGGTCTTGCGCTCGCGCGCGGCCGTCAGCTCTTCCAGCGCCGCCAGGTTGACCGCGCCCAGCGCTGCCAGCTCGCGGTTGAGCCGATCGATCTCGCCCTGCAGGCCCCACAGCTTGACGCCGTCCTGTTCGATGCCCTGGGCCAGTGCCTCCAGGTCCACCTGCGCGGCGCTCAGCTGTTCCATGAACTGCGCGCCGCCGAGCATGGCCGCCTGCTGCTCCAGTTGCAGCTTGGTCAGGCCCTCGCGCATCGGCTCCAGGCTGCGCTCCAGCGTCAACCGTTGTTCGTCGGCGCTGCGCAGCTTGGCGCTCAAGTCGTCGTACTGGCTGCGCGCGGCGGCCAGCGCCTGTTCGCGCTGCAGCCGCAGGCCCAGCGCGGTCTGCAGCCCGGCCTGCGCGGCCGCGTCGTTGAGCCCGGCCAGTTCCTCGTCGATCTGCGCGGCCGCCTGCTGGTTGGCCGTCACCTGCTCGCTCGCGGTCTGAATGGCGCGCTGCAATTCGCCCTGGCGCGCCACCAGCGTGCGCGACTGGAAGGCCGCTTCCTGCTTCTCGCGCTCCAGCGCGCGCTGCTGTTCGCGCGCCGCGTCGAGTTGGCGCTGCGCGGCAATGACCGCGTCGTCCAGGTCGCTGTGGCGTTGCTGCGCGTCGGCCAGCTGCTGATCCAGCTCCTCGAAGCGGGCCTCGCCCAGGCTGCGGCGCTCGCGCAGCTCGTCGAGCTGCGCGCCCAGTTCGGCCAGTTCGCCGTCGAGCTGGCTGCGCCGCGCCTGGCTGGCCTCGGCCTGCTGCTGAAGGCGCAGCAACTCCACCTGCATCTGGTGCGCGCGCGTCTGCGCGTCGGCGGCCTCGCGCCGCGCCGTGCCCAGGCGCAGCGAGGCTTCGGTGTAGGCCGCTTCCACGCGCACCGCGGCGCTGCGCGCATCGTCGGCGATCAGACCCTGGGCGCGGTGCTGGCGCTCCAGGTTCTCGATCTCCTGCTGCCGCGCCAGCATGCCGGCCTGCTCGGAATCGGGGGCGTAGAAGCTCACTGCGTACTGCGACACCGCATGGCCTTCGCGCGACATGACCACTTCGCCATGCGTCAGCTGGCCGCGCGCGGCCAGCGCCTCGTCCAGCCCTGGCGCGGTGTACACGCCTTCGAGCCAGTCGTTGAGCAGCGCCTGCAGCCCGGCATCGTTCAGGCGCAGCAGATCGGACAGCCGCGGCAGCGTGCGGTGCGCGTCGGCATGGGCCTGTGCGCCGGTCGAATAGAAGGCCAGCCGCGTCGGCGGCGCGTCGGCGGCAAAGGCCCGCACCGTCTCCAGCCGGCCGACCTTCAGCGCATTGAGGCGCTCGCGCAGCGCGGCTTCCAGCGCCGTTTCCCAGCCGGGCTCGATGTGCACGCGCGTCCACAGCCCCTGCAGGCCGTCCAGCCCGTGCTTGGCCAGCCAGGGCTTGAGCTTGCCGCTGCTTTGCACCTTGTCCTGCAGCGCGCGCAGCGCTTCCAGCCGCGCCACCAGCTCGGCCTGGCGCGCAGCCTCCTGGGCCGCGGTCTGTGCCTGGACGCGGCGCTGTTCGTCCAGCGACTGCAGCTGCTCGCCCAGCTCGTGCAGCCGGGCCTCGGCGACTTGGTGGCCTTCGTGCTGCGCCGCACTGTCGCGCTGCAGCTGTTCCAGGCGCTGCAGGTCGGGTGACGCCAGGCCCTGGCGTTCGCCGCTCAGGCGCTCGCTGCGCTGCTGCTGCTGGCGCAGCTGTTCGTCGAGGCTGCGGCTTTCGGCCGCCAGCACCTGAATCTGCTGTTGCACCTCGGCCACCGCGCCGCGCTGTTGGTTGCTGCGCTGCTGCGCATCGCGCAGCGCGTCTTCCAGCCCCGGCAGCTGCATCGCCTGCTCTTCGGCCTGCGCGGCCTGCAGCTCGGACTTTTCCTGCGCGGTCTGCATCGCGACGGCGATGCGTTCCAGTTCGGCATCGGCATCGGCCTGGCGCGTGGCCCATTGTTCGTTCTGTGCCTGCAGCTCGTTCAGGCGTGCCTGCGCGCGCTCGCGGCCTTCGACCACGTAGCGGATGCGCTCTTCCAGGCGGCTGACCTCGAGCGCGGCGTCCGCCAGTTCACCCTGGCGCTGGTGCAGCGCATCGCCCCCGGCATAGTGCGCCTGGCGCACGCTTTCCAGGTCGGTCTCGACGTGGCGCAATTCGGCCATCCGCGCTTCCAGCGCATTGGTGGCTTCCAGCAGCGCGGCATGCACCCGCTGTTCTTCCTGGGCGGCGTCGCGATGTTTGAGGAACCAGAACTGGTGCAGCTTCAGCGTGCCCTGCTCCTGCAGCTGGCGATACGCTTGGGCCACCTCGGCCTGCTTCTCCAGCTTTTCGAGGTTGGCGTTCAGCTCGCGCAGGATGTCGTCGACACGCGTCAGGTTCTCGCGCGTGTCCTTCAGCCGGTTCTCGGTCTCGCGGCGGCGTTCCTTGTACTTGGACACGCCGGCGGCTTCTTCCAGGAACAGCCGCAGTTCTTCTGGCCGCGATTCGATGATGCGGCTGATCGTGCCTTGGCCGATGATGGCGTAGGCCCGTGGGCCCAGGCCGGTGCCCATGAACACGTCCTGCACGTCGCGGCGGCGCACCGGCTGGTTGTTGATGTAGTAGCTGGAGCCGCCGTCGCGCGTGAGCACGCGCTTGACGGCGATCTCGCCGAACTGGTTCCACGGCCCGCCGGCGCGCGCGTCGCTGTTGTCGAACACCAGCTCGACGCTGGCGCGGCCGGCCGGCTTGCGCAGGCCCGAGCCGTTGAAGATGACATCCTGCATCGACTCGCCGCGCAGCTCGCTGGCCTTGCTTTCGCCCAGCACCCAGCGCACCGCGTCCATGATGTTGGACTTGCCGCAGCCGTTGGGCCCGACCACGCCGACACGCTGCCCAGGCAGCGAGAAGGTGGTGGGATCGCAGAAGGACTTGAAGCCGGAGAGCTTGATCTGGTTGAGGCGCATGGCGGTCCGGCGGCGGCGTTCGAGCCTGAAGAATCAAGCTAAGTATTTGATTTATAACGACTATTCAGCGTAGTCGCAAAATCGGATCATAACATCCGCTGGCGCCACTTCCGGCACGGCCGCTGCCGCGCGGTGGGGCGAGGGGCATGGGTGGTAGCATCGCGCCCCTTTTTCACCGCCCTGCCGCCGTCGCGGCCCCTCCCATGTCGCGCAAGTCCGCCAAGCCCACGACTGCCAGCCAGCGCCAGGCGCCCGAAAAGCCGCCCACCCTGCCCAGCAAGGAACTGCAGGTGTTCCCGAATCCAGCGCCGGAACGCGACTACCTGATCCGCTTCCAGTTGCCCGAATTCACCTGCCTGTGCCCGCTGACCGGCCAGCCGGATTTTGCGCACTTCAGCATCGACATGGTGTGCGACAAGCGGTGCGTCGAGCTGAAGAGCCTGAAGCTGTACTTCTGGAGCTATCGCAACGAGGGCGCGTTCCACGAGAAGGTGACGAACAACGTGCTCGACGACATCGTCAAGGCCACGTCACCGCGCTTCGTGCGCATCACCGCGCGCTGGTATGTGCGCGGTGGCATCTACACCGACGTGGTAGCCGAGTACCGCAAGAAGGGCTGGAAGCCGGCCGATGCGGTGACGCTGCCGCCCACGGGCACGGCCACCGGCCTGAGCGGCTGACACATGGCGCAGGCCGCGCCCGTGCTGCAGACGCCGCGCCTGCGGCTGCGGCCCTTCTGCCAGCCCGACTGGCCCGCCTATGCCCGGATGTGCGCCGACCCCGAGGTGATGCAGTTCATCGGCGGCGGCGGCCAGCCGCAGACGGCCGAAGAGGCCTGGCGCAGCATGGCCGTGTTCCTGGGCCACTGGCAGCTGCGCGGCTACGGCATGTGGGCGCTGGAGCATCGCGACAGCGGTGCGCTGCTGGGCCGCGTCGGCTTCATCGACCCGCCCGGTTGGCCGGGTTTCGAACTCGGCTGGCTGCTGGCGCGTGAGCACTGGGGTTTCGGCTATGCACGCGAGGCGGCGGCCGCCGCGCTGCGCCATGCCTTCGAGGTGCTGCAGCGCGAACGCGTGATCAGCCTGATCCGGCCGCAGAACCAGCGCAGCATCGCCGTGGCCGAAGCGCTGGGCTATAGCTATAGCCGCAACATCGAGCTGATGGGCATCGATGCGCTGGTCTACGAGGTACGGCGCTGACATGGCGGCGCGCCCGGCCTATCAGAAGTACGAGCTGCTGGTGCAGCCCAGCCCCATCGACGGCATGGGCGTGTTCGCCGCGCAGGCCATCGCCGGAGCGCGCAAGATCGGCGAGATCCGCGGCGAGTCGATCAGCGTGGACGACGCGCGCATCCGCGCCACGCGCAGCGAACGCATCATGATCGTCGAGGTGTCGGCGCGTCGCGCCATCGACTTCAGCAAGTCCACCGACCCGATGCGCTACACCAACCATTCATGCCAGCCGAACGCGCGGCTGGACATCCGGCAGGGGCGCGTCGAGTTCTATGCGCTGCGTGCCATCGCGGTGGGCGAGGAGATCACCGTGCACTACGGCGAAACGCATCACGAGGGCCGGCTGGCCTGCCGTTGCGGCGCACCGGGCTGCGCCAGCCGGCTGTAGGCGCAGCTTAAAAGA
>CAYUPF010000056.1:2115-22017 GCA_964446545.1 uncultured Rubrivivax sp. | reverse complement strand
ATCCTGAACCTGCCGCTGATCGGCATCTGGATCAAGCTGCTGACGGTGCCCTACCGCTTCCTGTACCCGGCGATCATGGTCTTCTGCGGCATCGGCCTGTACACGCTCAACAACAACAACTTCGATGTCTTCATCGCGGCCGGCTTCGGTGTCGTCGGCTACGCGTTCTACAAGCTCGGCTGCGAGCCGGCGCCGCTGCTGCTGGGCTTCATCCTCGGGCCGATGATGGAGGAGAACCTGCGCCGCGCGCTGCTGCTCAGCCGCGGCGACTGGAGCGCGTTCCTGACGCGACCGTTGTCCGCCGGGCTGCTGATCGCCGCCGCGCTGATGATCATCGTGGTGTCGCTGCCCTCGATCAGCAGCAAGCGCGAGGAGGCGTTCCACGAAGAAGCCTGACGGCGCCTCGGCACGACGGCCGCGAACCGGGTTCGCGGCCGTTTGCTTGTGCGCGGCGCATCGCGCCGGCACTTAATGCTCCGACCATGCCCAACCCGTTGATCCGGCTCGTCCGCAGCGCCACCTTTGCGCCGTTCCGCACGGTGGTGTTCCGCAATCTATGGCTGGCCACCTTCGCGGCCAACATCGGCATGTGGATGAACGATGTCACCGCCGCCTGGGTGATGACCTCGCTGACCACCAGCCCGGTGATGGTGGCACTGGTGCAGACGGCGTCGACACTGCCGGTGTTCCTGCTCGGCCTGCCCAGCGGCGCGATGGCCGACATCATCGACCGGCGCCGCTACTTCGCTGCCACCCAGCTGTGGGTGGCGCTGACGGCGCTGCTGCTGGCCACGCTGGCGCTGACGAACTCGCTCACGCCCGCGCTGCTGCTGCTGCTGACCTTCGCCAACGGCATCGGCCTGGCGATGCGCTGGCCGGTGTTCTCGGCGATCGTGCCCGAGGTCGTGCCGCGCGAGCAGCTGGGTGCGGCGATGGCGCTGAACGGCATCTCGATGAACCTGTCGCGCGTCGTCGGCCCGGTGGTCGCCGGCGCGATCATCTCGGCCGTGGGCAGCGGCGCGGTGTTCGTGCTCAACGTGGTGCTCGCCTCCGCGGCCTTCACCACGATCCTGCGCTGGCGTTCGGAGCCGCGCACCAGCACGCTGCCGGGCGAGCGCTTCGTCGGCGCGATGCGCGTCGGCTGGCAGCACGTGATGCAGTCGCCGCGCATGAAGGCGGTGCTGGTGCGCATCTTCTTCTTCTTCCTGCACTCGTCGGCGCTGCTGGCGCTGCTGCCGCTGGTGGCGCGCGACCTGCACGGCGCCGGCCCCGGCACCTACACGCTGATGCTGGCCTGCATCGGCGGCGGCGCGGTGGTCGCGGCGCTGTATTTCCCGCGCTGGCGCGAGCGCTTCAACCGCGACGAGTTCGTGCTCGGCGGCACCTTGGCGCATGCCGCGATGTCGGTGGTCGTGGTCTTTGCGCCCAACCTCTGGATCGCGCTGCCGGCCATCGCGGTGCTGGGCATGGCCTGGATCTCCACCGCCAACTCGCTGACGCTGGCGGCGCAGGTGGCGCTGCCCAACTGGGTGCGCGCGCGCGGCATGGCCGTCTACCAGATGGCGCTGATGGGCGGCGCCGCCGCCGGCTCGCTGCTGTGGGGACAGGTGGCGGGTCTCAGCAGCGTGCCGATCGCCGTCACCGCGGCAGCGGTGGTCGGCGCCGTGCTGTGGCTGCTGACGCGGCGGCTCACGGTGGAAGGTGGGGTCGACCCCGACTTCAGTCCGGCCAAGCCGCGCAACCTGCCGCAGGCGGACATCGATGTCGGTCCGGACGAAGGCCCGGTGATGGTGACCGTGGAATACCAGATCGACCCATCCGAGGCTGCAGGCTTTGCCGAGGTGATGCAGAAGACGCGCCGCGCGCGGCTGCGCCAGGGCGCGCTGTCCTGGGGCTTGTTCCGCGACACCTCTGCACCCGGGCGCTACATCGAGTATTTCGTCGACGAGAGCTGGCTCGAGCATCTGCGCCGGCTGGAGCGCTTCACCGCCGCCGACGCCGGGCTGCGCGACAGGCGCCTGGCCTTCCACCGCGGCGAGCGTCCGCCCGAGGTGCGGCGTTTCGTTGCCGAAGGCCTGCACGCCGCCGGACACTGGCCGGGCTGGTGGTGATGGAGCGGGTCGATGCCGTGGTCGTCGGTGCCGGCGTCGTTGGTCTGGCGGTGGCGCGTGCGCTGGCGCTGGCCGGCCGCGAGGTGGTGCTGCTCGAGGCGGCCGCGGCCATCGGCACCGGCACCAGCTCGCGCAACAGCGAGGTCATCCATGCCGGGCTGTACTACCCGCCCGGTTCGCTGAAGGCGCGGCTGTGCGTGCGAGGACGCGAGCTGCTCTACGCGTATTGCGCCACGCATGGCGTGGCGCACCGGCGCTGTGGCAAGTTGATCGTCGCCACCGATAGCTCGCAGGAGCCGGCGCTGCGCTCGCTGCGGCAGCGCGCCGAGGCCTGCGGTGTGCGCGACCTGCAATGGCTGGATGCGGCACAAGCGCAAACGCTGGAGCCCGCGCTGCGCTGCACGGCGGCACTGCTGTCGCCGTCCACCGGCATCGTCGACAGCCATGGGCTGATGCTTTCGCTACAGGGCGAAGCCGAAGCAAACGGCGCGATGCTGGCGCTGAAGAGCCCGCTGCAGCGCCTGCGCCGCGTGGCCAATGGCTTCGAGCTCGAGGTCGGCGGCGACGCGCCGATGCGCCTGCACGCGCGCGCCGTGGTCAACAGCGCCGGTTTGCACGCCGTGCAGCTGGCGTTGCGCTTCGAGGGCCTGCCGGCGATGGCGCTGCCGCCGGCGCACTGGGCGCGCGGCCACTACTTCGCCTGCCCGGGCAAGCCGGCCTTCTCGCGGCTGATCTACCCGATGCCCGACGAGGCCGGGCTGGGCGTGCACGTCACGCTCGACCTGGGCGGGCAGATGCGCTTCGGCCCCGACGTGCAATGGATTGCGCTCGCCGAACCAGGCGCCGAGGACTATCACGTGGCCGCGGAGCGCGCCGCGCCCTTCGCCGAGGCCATCCGCCGCTACTGGCCAGCGTTGCCCGACGGCGTGCTGCAGCCCGCCTATGCCGGCATCCGGCCGAAGATCAGCGGGCCCGGCGAGGCCGCAGCCGACTTCGTCATCCAAGGCCCGGCCGAGCATCGCGCCGCCGGACTGGTCAACCTGTTCGGCATCGAATCGCCGGGACTGACCGCGTCGCTGGCGATCGCCGAGCAGGTGGCCGGCCTGCTGCGCGACTGACACGGCGCTACTTGCCGGCGGCGGCCTTCTTCACCGCCCCTTCCACGCGCCTGCTCGATGTCTTCGCGGCACGGGCCAGCGTGCGCTCGGCCTGGACCTTGACGTCCTTGGCCTTCTTCTCGACCGTGTCGATCGTGCGCTGTGCCGACTTCTTGGCGCTGGGCGCTGCCTGCTCGATGCGCGTCTCGGTGCGTTCGACCGTGGCGCTGATCGTCTTGCGCGCCTCGTTGCCAGTGGCGGCCGTGTCCTTCGCGCGGCACCCGAAGACCGCATGCCCTGGGGCCGATTCGCTGCGCTGGATCAAGGATCGTCGCGCCGCGCGACAATGCGGCGTTCATTCAAGCTGCGAACAACCATGACACATCGCTTCGACTGGGACACCTCCTACGCCACGCCGCGCCGCCCGGTGTTCGCCCGCAACATCGTCTCCACCTCGCATCCGCTGGCGGCGCAGGCCGGGCTGCGCATGATCGCCAACGGCGGCAACGCGGTCGATGCCGCGATCGCCGCGGCCGCCGCGATGACCATCGTCGAGCCCTGCAGCAACGGCCTGGGCTCCGACGCCTTCTGCATCCTCTGGGACGGCAAGCAACTGCATGGCCTCAACGCCTCCGGCCCGGCACCGGCGGCCTGGTCACCGCAGTACTTCCGCCGCAAGCACGGCGACGACGCAGCCACGCCGCCGCAGCGCGGCTGGGACAGCGTCACCGTGCCCGGCGCGGTGGCCTCGTGGGTGGCCTTGAGCGAACGCTTCGGCAAGCTGCCCTTCGCCGATCTGCTGGCGCCGGCCATCGACATTGCCGAGCGCGGCTACCTCGTGTCGGTGGTGCTGGGGCAGAAATGGCATCTGGCCTCGCTGGTGGCCGAGCTGGTGTCGCAGCCCGGCTTTGCGCAGACCTTCCTGCCGCACGGCCGCGCGCCGGCCGTCGGCGAGCTGTTCCGCATGCCGGCAGCAGCGCGCATGCTGCGCGCGGTGGCTGCGACCAAGGGCCGGGCACTGTATGGCGGCGAGATCGCCGAAGACCTGGCGCGCCTGGCGCGCGAGCAGGGCGGGGCGCTCAGCGTCGCCGACCTGGCAGCCTTCAAGCCCGAGTGGGTGCAGACCCTCTCCAAGGACTACCGCGGCTACACGCTGCACGAGATCCCGCCCAACGGTCAGGGCATCGCCGCGCTGATGGCGCTGGGCATCCTCAAGCACTTCGACATGGCGGTGCTGCCGGTGGACGGCACCGTGTCCTTCCACCTGCAGATCGAAGCGATGAAGCTGGCCTTTGCCGACGTCTACCGCTACGTGTCGGAGCGCTCGACGATGGCGCTGAGCACCGAGCAGATGCTCGACGACGCCTACCTGGCGGACCGCGCGAAGCTGATCGACCCGCAGCGTGCGCAGGACTTCGGCGCCGGCAACCCGGTCAAGGGCGGCACCATCTACCTGACGGCGGCCGACGAGAGCGGTTTGATGGTCAGCTTCATCCAGAGCAACTACATGGGCTTCGGTTCGGGCGTGGTCATCCCCGACTGGGGCCTGAGCCTGCAGAACCGCGGCCACGGCTTCAGCCTGCAGGCCGGCAGCCCGAACGTGGTAGCGCCGGGCAAGCGGCCCTTCCACACCATCATCCCGGCTTTCCTGACCAAGGACGGCCAGCCGGTGATGAGCTATGGCGTGATGGGCGGCGACATGCAGCCGCAGGGCCACATGCAGACCCTCGTGCGCATGCTCGACCATGGCCAGAACCCGCAGGCCGCCTGCGACGCGCCGCGCTGGCGCTTCAACCTGCAAAAGCGCCTGAACCTGGAAGACGGCGTGCGCGCCGACACCGTGCAGGGCCTGAAGGCCATGGGCCATGCGCTGGACGAGATCAACGACAGCTACCAGGACTTCGGCGCCGGCCAGTTCATCTGGCGGCTCGGCGATCCGTCCGTGGAGGGCTATGCCGCCGCCAGCGACTCGCGCCGCGACGGCCTGGCGGCCGGCTTCTGAGGCACGAGCCGGCGGTGCCCACCGCGCCAGCGCTGTGGCCGGGCCTGCTGCTGGCCATGGCCGGCGCCATCGCCTTTTCCGGCAAGGCGATCATCGTCAAGCTGGCCTACCGGTATGGCGTCGATGCGGTCACGCTGATCATGCTGCGCATGCTGTTCGCACTGCCGCTGTTCGTCGCATTGGCCTGGTGGGCCGGCCGCGGCAAAGCGGCGCTGACGGCGCGCGACTGGCGTGTGATCACGCTGCTCGGCTTCAGCGGCTACTACCTGGCGAGCTTCCTCGACTTCTGGGGCCTGCAGTACATCAGCGCCAGCCTGGAGCGCCTGATCCTGTACCTGGGCCCGACCTTGGTGCTGCTGCTCGGCCGCGTGCTGTTCAAGCGCCGCGTCGCGCCGAAGCAGATGCTGGCGCTGGCCATCAGCTATGTCGGCGTGCTGCTGGTCTTCGGCCAGGAGCTCACGCTCGAAGGCGGCCACATCGCCCTTGGCGCCGCGCTGGTCTTCGCCAGCACGCTCAGCTATGCGCTGTACCTGGTGTACAGCGGCGAGGAGGTCAAGCGCCTGGGCGCGCTGCGCCTCACCGGGCTGGCCACCGGCGTGGCCTGCGTGCTGTGCATCGTGCAGTTCCTGCTGCTGCGGCCGTGGCACAGCGCGCTGCAGGTGGCCACGCCGGTACTGTGGCTGTCGCTGCTGAACGCCACGCTGTGCACCTTCGCGCCGGTGCTGATGGTGATGATGGCGATCGAGCGCATCGGCGCGGCCCTGGCCTCGATGGCTGGCATGATCGGTCCGTTGAGCACCATCGCGATGAGCGTGTGGATCCTGGGCGAGGCCTTCACCGCCTGGATCGCCGCCGGCACGGTGCTGGTCATCGCAGGCATCTGGCTGTTGACGCGCTGGCGATAGAGTTCATTCACACAGGAGAGCGCACATGGATCTGGGTATCAACGGCAAATGGGCACTGGTCTGCGCCGCGAGCAAGGGGCTGGGCAAGGGCTGCGCCGCGGCGCTGGTGCGCGAGGGCGTCAATGTCGTCATCACCGCACGCGGCGACGAGGCGCTGCAGGCCACGGCCGTCGAACTGCGTGCGCTGAATGCGTCGGCGCAGGTGCGCGCCGTGGCCGGCGACATCACCACTCCCGAAGGCCGCGCGGCTGCGCTGGCCGCGTGTCCGCAGGTGGACATCCTGGTCAACAACGCCGGCGGTCCGCCGGCCGGCGACTTCCGCGACTGGAACCGCGACACCTGGATCGCCGCGCTGGACGCCAACATGCTGACACCCATCGAGCTGATCAAGGCCACGGTCGACGCGATGGCCGAACGCGGTTTCGGCCGCGTGATCAACATCACCTCGGCAGCGGTGAAGGCACCTTACGAATCGCTGGGTCTGTCCAATGGCGCGCGCACTGGGCTCACCGGCTTCGTCGCCGGGCTGGCGCGCCAGCCCAAGCTGGCCTCACGCAACGTGACGATCAACAGCCTGCTGCCCGGCCCTTTCGACACCGAACGACTGCGCTCGAACACAGCCGTGGTGGCGCAGCGTGCAGGGCAGAGCTTCGATACGTTGTGGGAGCAGCGCCGGCAGGGTATCCCGACACGCCGCTTCGGCCGGGCCGACGAATTCGGCGCGGCCTGCGCCTTTCTTTGCAGCGTGCACACCGGCTACATCACCGGCCAGAACCTGATGCTGGACGGCGGAGCCTATCCTGGCACCTTCTGATCAGCGCACGAACTGGTCGACGTAGTCGGCACCCAGTCCGACCTCGATGTAGTGACGGCGGCACATCGCGATCTTGGTGAAAACGTCCTCGTAGCCGGTGGTCTGGCCGGCTTCGTCGACGTAGACCATCGCGCCGTGGATGTTGAAGAAGGTGATCATCTCGGCCGTCTCGGCGGGGCCGTCCGCCGCTTCGTCCACCACCAGCGTGTGGATCTCGCCCGGCGGCTCGTAGACGAAGCTGCCTTCGCGTGCCACCCAGTCGTGCTCCAGGTAGCGCCAGGCGCCGCGGATCACGTAGCCCGTCACCCAGCTGGGGTGGATGTGGCGCGACAGCACCCCCGCACGGCGCACGCGCAGCAGGTTGCACCAGCTGCCGGTGACGGTGTTCAGCAGCAGCGGCCGGAACCACACCAGCGGCGCTTGCGGCACCCATACGCGCTCGTCGTCGGGGATCGCGGGGATGGCGATCTCGGGTTGGATGCCGGGCAACTGCAGAATCGGGTTCATCGCGCCTCCACGCTCAGGTGATGAGGTAGCCGCCGTCCACCGGCAGCACCACGCCGGTGACGAAGCGCGCCGCCTCGCTGGCGAGGAACAGCACCGGGCCGGCCACGTCCTGCGGCGTGCCCCAGCGGCCCAGCGGCGTGCGCGCCAGGATCGGCGCCGAACGCGCGGCATCGTCCTGCAGCGCCTGCGTCAGCGGCGTCGCAATCCAGCCCGGTGCCACCGCATTGACGCGGATGCCGTCGACCGCATAGGCGATGGCCAGCGACTTGGTCAGCTGGGCGACGCCGCCCTTGCTGGCGCTGTAGCCGGGCACCAGGCCACCACCGAAGAAGCTGAGCATCGAGGCGGTGTTGACGATGCAGCCGCGCCGCGCCTTCAGCCCGGCGCGAGCGGCAGCGCAGACGCGCATGGTGCCGGTGAGGTTGATGTCCAGCGTCTGCGCGAAGACCTCCGGCTCGTGCTCCTCGCCGCGGCGGATGATGCCGGCGCAGTTGACCGCCACGTCGAGCTCGCCCAGGCCTTGCACCAGCGCGGCCACCGCGTCGCCGTCGCGCACGTCGAGCACGCGGTGTTCGATGGCGGGGCGGGCCGCGGCGGCGGCATCGACCTCGGCTGCCGTGGCACCGGTGGCCCACACCTGCGCGCCGTCGGCGGCAAAGGCCGTGGCAATGCCGGCGCCGATGCCGCTGGTGCCGCCGGTGATCAGGACCTTCCTCATGTGCGACTCTCCAACGCGGCGTGCACGGCCGCGGCATGCGGGATCGGCGCTACGGCACCGTAGCCTTGCGTGGACAGCGCCGCGGCAGCGGCCGCATAACGCGCCGCGTCGAGCAGCCCGTCGCCGGCGACGCGGCGTGCGACGAAGGCGCCGCCGAAGGTGTCGCCGGCGCCGGTGGCGTCCACCGGCTGGCAGGGAAAGGGAGCGATGCGGTGGCGTTCGTCGGCGCTGGCCACCAGCGCGCCCTCGGCGCCCAACTTCAGCGCCACCGTCTTTGCGCCCAGGCGCAGGCAATGGTCGACGATGGCCTCGGGATCGGTCAGTCCGGTGATCGCGGTAATGTCGTCCCAGCTCGGCAGCGCGATGTCGCAGCGCCGCAGCACGTCGTTCATCACCGCGCGCGCGCGGTCCAGCGACCACAGCTTCAGGCGCAGGTTGGTGTCGAAGGAGACTTGCACGCCGGCCGCATGCGCCGCGTCGATGCCGGCATAACCGGCATCGCAGGCACTGCTGGAGATCGCCAGCGAGATGCCCGACAGGTGGAACACCTTGGCGGCTGCGATCGCCGCCTGCGGCACGTCGGCCGGCGCGACGCGGCTGGCCGCGCTGCCGCTGCGGTAGAAGTGGAACTCGTGGCCACGCTCGCCATGCGTGACGAAGTAGATCGCGGTGAAGGCCGCCGCGTCGCTGCGCACGCAGCGGTGGTCCACGCTCTCGGCGTCCCACAGCGCGCGCAGCGCGCGGCCGTTGGCATCGTCGCCCAAGGCGCTCCAGTAGCCCACGCGCGCGCCCTGCCGTGCGGCGGCAATCGCGAAGTTGCTGCTGTCGCCGCCGAAGCCCTGCAGGTACAGGCGGCCGCCGCCCTCGCCGGTCTGGTTGAACTCGACCATCGGTTCGCCGTAGGCGAGGATGTCCATGCGGCTTCAGATCCTTCCATACTTGGCCAGGCCCTTGCGCAGCGACTTCTCCGTGATGATCAGCTTGGCCTGCTCCAGCTCGCGCGCGTCGATCTCCTGCGCCATCTTAAGCACCTGCTCGGCCTGGGCCACCGGCACGACAACCACGCCGTCGACATCGCCGACGATCAAGTCGCCAGGATGCACGATCACGCCACCGACGCGCACCGGCACCTGCGCCGCTACCGTCTTGTAGCGGCCGAGCGTGGTGCCCGGGCTGACGCTGCGCGCGTAAACCGGAAAGCCGTAGTCGCGGCGGATTTCGACCAGGTCGCGCACGCCGCCGTCGAGCACCGCACCGGCATGGCCGTTGGCCACCGCGCCTGCGGTCATCAGCCCGCCCCAGACGGCAACCTCGGCCTCACCGCCGGCGATGGAGATGACGATCACGCTGCCGGCAGGGGCTTCGTCGATCAGGTCCAGTGCATGCTGCGGCGGCAGAAACTCATCGGTGGCGGCTTCCAGTACCGTGGCCGCCGGCCCGCAGATGCGCTCGTCGTTGATCTGCGGCTTGATCGTGCTGTCCATGTAGCCGCGATGACCGCAGACCTTGTCGACGGCGTCGGCGATCGAGGCGATCGCCACCTTGCCGAAGGCCTTGACCAGCTGAGGAATGTGAGTTGTGTTCATGGTGGGTTCCAGGTTTACCAGGGGTTGAGCCAATGCAGCAGTCGCTCGCCGCGCAGCACGCGCACGGCCTCCTCGGCCGTCTTGCGCTGCAGCTCGCGCATCGATTCCTCGCTGTACCAGCCGATGTGGTTGGTAACGACGACGTTGTCGAGCGCGAAGATTGGATGCGTCGGGTCCGGCGGCTCGTGCTCGAAGACATCGAGCCCGGCGCCGAGAATGCGCCGCGCCGCCAGCGCCTCGGCCAGCGCGTCCAGCTCGACGAGCCCGCCGCGCGCGGTGTTCACCAGGATCGCGGTCGGCCGCATCGCGGCGATGCGGTGCGCGTTGATCAGGTGCCGGGTTTCGGGCTTCAACGGCGCGTGCAGTGAGATCAGGTCGGCCTCGCGGCAGATGTCGTCGACGCTGGCCGTCTGCGCGCCGGCGGGCAGTTCTGGGTGCGGGTCGGCCACCAGCACGCGCGCGAAGCCGAAGCCGGCGAACATCGCGTGCGTCAGCTTTGCGATGCGGCCGTAGCCGACCAGACCGAGCGTGCGGCCGCGCAAGCGATACATCGGCTGCAGCACGCCGGTCGACCAGCGGCCGGCGCGCACCTCGGCATCGTGCAGGCGCACGCGGCGCACGACCGCGAGCGCGAGCGCCACCGTCTGCGTCGCGACCTCGTCGCTGCCGTAGTCCGGCACGTTGGCGACCATGATGCGGCGCTCGCGCGCTGCCTGCTGGTCGATGTTGTCGACGCCGATGCCGTAGCGGATGACGGCTCGGCCGCGACCCATCGCCTCGATCGCCGCACGCGGCAGCGGGGACTCGCGCACCAGCACGACGCTGGCGTCGCGCACCGCGGCCACGGTCGCCGCGGGGTCGCGACGACAGGGGCGCAGCTCGAAACGCGCGCCGACGGCGGCGAGCAACTGCTCCTCCTGGTCGTAGGCGGCGTAGCCGTCGTCGATCGCGACGACCAACGGCGAGTCCGTCATGGGCGTGTTCAGTTCTTCGTCGTGTCGATGGCCTTGAACAGGTCGTCGACATACTGCTTGCCGATCTCGGCTTCAGCCCACTGGCGCACCGGCGGCTGCGCCAGCTTGCGGAATTCGGCCAACTGCGCTGCGGTGGGCACGTAGACCTGCATGCCATTCTTCTCCAGGATCGGCTTGGCGTTCTTGTCCTGGTCGGCGGTCATCTTGCGGTGGATCGCCACCGCCTTGGCCACGCCTTCGTCGACCGCCTTGCGCTCGGTCGGCGTCAGCCCGTTGTAGAAGCGGTCGTTGACCATGTAGGCGTGAATCGACCAGACGTGGCCGTCGAGCGTGGCGTACTTCTGGTTCTGGTACAGGCTGGCGGCAAGGATGTTGGTCACGCCGTTCTCCTGCCCGTCGACGACCTTCTGCTGCAGCGCGGTCGGCAGTTCGGCCCAGGGGATGGCCGACGGCGAGGCGCCCAGCGACTCGACCAGCGTCTTGAACACCGGTGAGGGCTGGATGCGGATCTTCATGCCTTTCATGTCGGCCGGCGTCTGGATCGGGCGCAGGCTGTTGGTGAAGTGGCGTACGCCGTTGTCGGCCACGCCCAGCATGCGGATGCCGGTCTTCTTGACCATGTCGTCGGAAAAACCCTTCAGCCAGGCCGAGTCGTAGACGCGCCAGGCGTGCTCGTGACTGTCGTAGAGGAAGGGGATGCCGAGCACGCCGATGGGCTTGTAGACGGTGGCGATGGCGCCGTCGTGCGCGACCGCCAGCTCGAGCGTGCCGAGCTTGACTCCTTCCATTGTCGGCTGGTCCTTGCCGAACTGCCCGGCCGGATAGATCTCGACCTTGATCGAGCCGTTGGTGGCCTTCTCGACATGGTCCTTGAAGGCGAGTGCGGCGACGTGCTTGGGTTGGTCGTCCTTGGCCGGCTGGAAGTGCGCGTACTTGAGCACTTTCTGCGCATGGGCAAGCGGTGTGGCGAGGCAGGCCGCGGCAGCGGCGGCGAACAGCAGGCGGGTCAGTCTCATCGTCAGTCTCCTCTGTGGCAGGGTGGAATCGCGTCAGCGCATGTAGCCGAACGCATGGGGCAACCAGGTGCTGAAGGTGGGCACCAGCGACAGCAGCAGCAGCACGAGGATCTGCGTGCCAAGCATCGGCAGCAGCTCGCGTGAGAGCGGGCCCATCTTCACGCCCGAGACGATGGACGTGACGAAGAGCAGGGCGCCCACCGGCGGCGTGATCATGCCGAGCGTCAGGTTGATGAGCACGACGATGGCGAACTGCAGCGGGTCGATGCCGGCGCCCAGTGCCAGCGGCGCCAGCACCGGAACGAGGATCATCACCCCCGGCAGCGGTTCGATGAAGATGCCGGCCAGGAGCAGGAACAGGTTGATCAGCAGCAGCAGCGCGACCGGGCCGAGACCGAAGCCCGCCATCCACGCCGCCACGGTCTGCGGCACCTGGCCGACGGTGAGCACCCAGCCGAAGACCTCGGAGCAGGCGATGACCATCAGGATCGAGGACGTGAGCAGCGCGGCGCGCAGCAGGATCGATGGCAGCATCGAAAAGTGCAGCGAACCGTAGATGAAGCGGCCGACCAGCAGCGCATACAACACGGCGGCGGCCGAGGCTTCGGTGGGCGTGAAGATGCCGAAATGGATGCCGCCGAGGATGATCACCGGCAGCAGCAGCGCCGGCAGCGCCTTGAAAAAACTCATGGCAATCGTGGCCAGCGGCGGCCGACCGGCGTCGGAGCGGTAGCCGCGCCGTGTGCTGACGATGTGGTTCACCACCAGCAGCGAGCCGGTGATCATCAGCCCGGGCACGATGCCGGCCAGGAACAGGCCCATGATCGACACGCTAGGCTCGGTGAGCGCGTAGACGATCATGATGATCGACGGCGGAATGATCGGCCCGACGATCGCGGTCGCTGCGGTCAGCGCGGCCGCGTACTCGGGGCGGTAGCCGGCTTGGCGCATCATGCGGATCAGCATCGCACCGGGGCCGGCGACATCGGCCAGCGCCGAGCCGCTGATGCCGGAGAAGAAGGTCAGCGTCAGCACGTTGGTGTGGCCGAGGCCGCCGCGTACATGGCCGATCAGCTGGCTGGCGAAGCGCAGCAGCACCTCGGTGAGTGCGCCGCCGGTCATCAGCTCGGCGGCGAGGATGAAGAACGGGATCGCCATCAGCGGAAAGCTGTCCAGGCCGGCGAACATCTGCTGCACGGCGACCATCGGCGGCAGCGAGCCCTGCACCCAGACCGCGGCCAGGCCGGCGACCAGCATCGTGAAGGCGATCGGCACGCCGATGACCAGCGTCAGCAGGAAGACCGCCATCAACGTGGCGCTCACAGCATCGCCTCCTCGGGCGAGAGCGCGCCGTCGCGGCGGAACTCGCGTTCGCGCACGTAGGGCGCGGCGATCAGCGCCAGGTGCACGAGCATCAGCAAGGCGCCGATGGGGATGGCGAGGTAGACCAGACCGAAGTTCCAATTCAGCACTGGCGTCTCCTGATCCCAGGCGAAGCGCACGTATTCGATGCCCAGCCACAGCATCGCCAGCACGGTGCCGGCCATCACGGTGACGACGCCAACGCGCAGCGCCTGCGCACCACGGCGCGCCAGCAGGTCCTGGAACACGTCGACCGCCAGGTGCGCGCCAATGCGCAGCACCAATCCCGAGCCAAGAAAGCCGCCCCAGATCATCATGTAGCGTGACAGCTCCTCGGCCCAGACGAAGGAGTGGTTGAAGGCGTAGCGGGCGATGACGTTGGCGATGACCAGCAGCGCCATCGCCGCCATCAGCGCGATCAGCACCGCGCCGTTGGCGGCGACGAGCCAGCGTTCGGCGCGGCCGGCGGTCTGGACGGAAGGGGCGCGATCGGTCATGAGTGCCTCGATTGTGGTAACTGATATCTCAGATCTAGTACGGTAATTTCCCGAATGGACCTGGACTGGTCGCCGCCGGAGCATCGCCGTCATGAATGCCCCGTTGAGGCTCGAGCGGCCGCAGTTGTTGACCGACGCGGTCTGCGATCGCATCCGTGCGGCCATCGTCGACGGCGAATTCGCGCTCGGCGAGCAGATGTCGGAGGCGCAGCTCGCGCAACGTCTGGGCGTGAGCAAGACGCCGGTGCGCGAGGCGCTGTTGCGGCTGAAGGCCGACGGGCTGGTGGAGATTCATCCGCAGCGCGGCAGCTTCGTGTTCCGGCTCGACGCCGACGGTGTCGGCCAGCTGTGCCGCTACCGGGCGATGATCGAGACCGCGGCGCTGCGCGAGGCGCTGGCCGCTGGCCGGGGCGCCGCGCTGGCACGCGCGCTGTCAGCGCTCGTGGCAGCGATGAAAAGGGGCGAACGCGCACGCGACCTCAAGGCGCTGGCGCGGCTGGACATGGATTTCCACTGGCAGCTGTTCGCGCACTGCCCGAACCGCTATCTGCTGGCTGGCTACGACGTGGTGCGCTGGCAACTGGTGGCGATGCGGCAGCGCGCGCCGATCGACAACGCGGTGGACAGCCACCAGGTGCTGGTCGACGCCATCGGCGACGGCGACGTCGAGCGGGCCTGCACGCTGCTCGTCGGCCATGTGCTCGAGAACGAAAGCCGCTACACGGACGCGTGCCGCGCGGCGCAACCGCGCTGAACCCGACGTACGCTAGCGCGCGCACTGCATCAACCGTCGCGCGCCGCGCCGCAGTTCCAGCACTGCTCGAACGGGCCTTCGACCATCTCGCCGCAGCCGCGGCAGGCCCAGTGCCGCCAGGGCGGGTTGCGCAGTTCGTGCAGCAGGCTCAGGGCCTCGGCATGGCGGCTCTCGTCCATCACCCACACTTCGGGCAGCGCCTGGTCCACCGGAATCTCGCCGGCGATGCTGCCGGCCCAGGCGCGCTGCACCGTGGCATCGACACCGGCGCCGCACAGTTGGTCGGCCCACAGCGTGGCCAGGGCGAGGTTGGGTGCGGCGACGAGGCGCTTCATGCGCTACGGTAGCGATTCGACGATGGGAGAGGCATGGGCTGGTCGATTCTCGCCGACATGGTACTGATGCTGCATGGTGCCTTCATCGCCTGGGCCACGCTGGGCGCGCTGGCGGTGTGGCGTTGGCCGCGGTTGCTGTGGGCGCACCTGCCGGCGCTGGCCTGGGGTGTGTGGATCGAGGCCAGCGCCGGCATCTGCCCGCTGACGCCGCTGGAGACGGCGCTGCGCCACCGTGCCGGGCAGCGCGGCTACGAGGGCAGCTTCATCGACCACCACCTGGGTGTGCTGATCTACCCGCAGGGGCTGACGCCGGCGGCGCAATCGCGCATCGCGCTCGGGCTGGTGCTATTCAACCTGCTGCTGTACGGGCTGATCCTCTGGCGCCGCCGGCGTGCGCGCCGCATGCGCTAACCTCGGGCGCTGACATCCCATTGCAGGAGACGACATGAAGACATCGAAGACCATCCAGATCACCCAGTACGGCGGCCCCGGGGCGCTGCAGCTGGTGGAGCTGCCGGTGGGCGAGCCGGGGCCGGGCGAAATCCGCATCCGCCACGAGGCCTGCGGCCTGAACTTCATCGACGTCTACCAGCGCACGGGGCTGTACCAGAACCCGCTGCCGCTGACGCTGGGCATGGAAGGCGCCGGCATCGTCGAGGCGGTGGGCGAGGGCGTGATGCACCTGAAGGCCGGCGACCGCGCCGCCTACGCCAGCAACCCGCCGGGCTCGTACAGCCAGTCGCGCGTGATGCCGGCCAGGACGGTGTGCCGGCTGCCCGATGCCATCGATTTCGAGACCGGTGCGGCGATGATGCTGAAGGGCCTGACCGCGCAGTACCTGCTGAAGAAGACGCTGCCGCAGGGCGGGCTGCAGGCCGGCGACTTCGTGCTCTTCCATGCCGCCGCCGGCGGCGTGGGCCTGATCGCCTGCCAGTGGGCCAAGGCGCTGGGCTTGCAGCTGATCGGCACCGCCGGCAGCGATGCCAAGTGCCAGCTGGCGCTGGAGCACGGTGCGGCCCACGCTATCAACTACGCGACGGAAGACTTCGTCGCGCGCGTCAAGGACATCACTGGCGGCAAGGGCGTCAAGGTGGTGTACGACTCGGTGGGCAAGGACACCTGGGAGGGCAGCCTCAGTTGCCTGCGCCCCTTCGGCCTGATGGCCAGCTTCGGCAATGCCTCGGGCGCGGTGCCGCCCTTCGCACCGGGCATCCTGGGTGCCAAGGGCTCGCTGTACCTGACGCGGGCGACGCTGTTCACGCACATCGCCACGCGCGAGGCCACGCAGGCCATGGCCGACGACCTGTTTGCGGTGGTCGGCGGCGGGCAGGTGAAGATCCGCATCGACCAGCGCTACCCGCTGGCCGAGGTGGCGCAGGCGCACCGCGACCTGGAAGCGCGCAAGACTACCGGCTGCAGCGTGCTGTTGCCTTGAAGCGTCTCGTATCGACGCGCGATCGAAGGTACAGAAGTCGGCTGCGGCTCACGGCGCTTTGCGCAGCTTCAAGCGTTCTTCCGCGTGGGCCAAGGACGCCGCCGGGCAGCCGTCGGCGCTCATGCCTTGGGCCACCGAGGAGGGCCGAGCGAAGCTCGGCCCGGGGGACATGAGCGCGCCGGGCCGCTCCCAAGCGCTCATCCCGGAGCACGCAGTGCGCAGGGTAGTCCAGTGAGCGCGGCAGAGCACCCCGGCGTCCCGATCACGCGCCGACGCTGAGCGTCCTCCGCGTTGCGCCGCGAACCATCTCTTCGGTTCTCGAACCTTGGAACGCGAGTCCGCGTCAGTCCGCGACCGCCGCCCGGTAGGCATGCCACGAGGCATGCCCCAGCACCGGGCCGACCACCAGCAGCCCGGCAAACCAGGGCAGCAGCGCCAGCACCACCAAGACGGTGATCAGCGCGCCCCAGAAGATCATTACCGGCGTCTGCGTGAAGAACAGCCGCAGGCTGGTCAACCCGGCGGTGATGGCGTCGGTCTGGCGGTGCAGGATCATCGGGATCGAGATCACGCTGACCGCGTAGATCAACCCTGCGAAGAGCGCGCCCACGCCCAGCCAGGCAACGATGAAGCCGATGTTCTGCGGGTCCAGCAGTGCCGCCAGCGAGCCCTTCAGGTCGGGCATGCCGTCGAAGCTGACGGCGAAGATCACCAGTGTGGCGCGGCCCCACAGCATCTCGAGGATCAGCAGTACGAAGCCGAAGATCGCGAGCTGCCCGGTGCGGGTGTCCCAGGCCAGCAGCGAATCGCCGAAGTCGGGCTTCTCGCCGTTTTCCAGCCGCTGGCTGGCGCGGTACAGCCCCAGGCACAGGAACGGGCCCATCAGCAGGAAGCCGGCCGACAGCGCCATCACGTAGGCCGGCGCGGCTTCGTAGACCTTCATCAGTGCCCAGCCCATGACCACGAAACAGGCGCCGTAGAACAGCCCGATGCCCGGGCAGCGGACGAAGTCGCGCCAGCCCAGCGCTATCCAGCGCAGCGGGTCGCCGAAGCCCAGCCGATTGAGCACGATCGGCGGCCTGGAGGCCGGTTCGCCGGGCGCCGTATCGCTGGATGGGGTCGAGGAGTCCACTGCACGCAGGCTAGGCCCGCAGCGCCGGCCCGTCCATCGGGGCCGCCCCGGGGCGTCAGCGAGCGCGGCGTACGCGCAGGATCTCGTCCAGGATCAGGCAGATCGCGCCCAGCGTGATGGCGCTGTCGGCCAGGTTGAAGGCGGGGAAGGTCCAGCCGCCGTAGTGCAGCTGGATGAAGTCGACCACATGGCCGTGCAGCAGCCGGTCGACGACGTTGCCGATGGCGCCGCCCATGATCATGGTCACGGCAAAGCAGAACAGCTTCTGCGTCGGATGCTTCTTCAGCATCCAGACGATGAAACCCGAGGCCAGCGCGCCCAGGCCGACGAAGAACCAGCGCTGCCAGCCCGACGCGCCGGCCAGGAAGCTGAAGGCGGCGCCGCTGTTGTGCACCCGCACCAGGTTGAACCAGGAGATCACCGGCTGGCTGTGGTTGAGCGCGAAGGCGCTGATGACCAGCGTCTTGCTCAGCTGGTCGAGCAGCACCACCGCGCCGGCCAGCGCCAGCCAGGCCCACAGGCTGAACGCCCCGCTCGACGACCGGGTCGCCATGTTCAGGCGACGCTGCGCGCTTCGCCCGCGCCGTGCAGGTTGCTGACGCAGCGGCCGCAGATCGTCGGGTGCGCGGCATCGGCGCCGACGTCCTCGCGCCAGTGCCAGCAGCGCTCGCACTTGGTGGCCGGCGACGGCGTGACCGTCACCGCCAGCGCTTCGGCGCTGGCCAGCGTGGCCTTCGAGGTGATGAGCACGAACTTCAGGTCCTCGCCCAGCGAGGCCAGCAGCGCATGCATCTCAGGCGGCGCGGCCATGGTCACCTCGGCCTGCAGCGACGAGCCCACATCGCCGGCGGCGCGCACTTCCTCGATCGCCTTGTTGACCGCATCGCGCACCTCGCGCAGCGACTGCCACTTGGCCAGCAGCCCGGCATCGGTGGTGGCGCCGACGCCGGCGAAGTCCCAGTAGGTCTGCTTGAAGATGCTGCCCTGGCCGGGCGCGAACACCGCCCAGGCCTCCTCGGCGGTGAAGCTGAGGAAGGGCGCCATCCAGCGCAGCATCGCCTGCGTGATCTGCCACAGCGCGGTCTGCGCGCTGCGCCGCGCCAGGCTCTTCGGCGCGGTGGTGTACAGGCGGTCCTTCAGCACGTCCAGGTAGAACGCGCCCAGGTCTTCCGAGCAGAACACCTGCAGCTTGGACACCACCGGGTGGAACTCGTAGACCTCGTAGTGCTTCAGCACCTCGGCCTGGAACTGTTCGGCGCGCGTCAGCGCCCAGCGGTCGATCTGCAGCATCTGCGCGAAGGGCACCGCATCGGCCTGCGGGTCGAAGTCGCTGGTGTTGGCGAGCAGGAAGCGCAGCGTGTTGCGGATGCGCCGGTAGGCGTCGACCACGCGCGCCAGGATCTTGTCGTCGCCGGCGATGTCGCCGGAGTAGTCGCTGGCCGCGACCCACAGGCGGATGATCTCGGCCCCCAGCTTCTGGCTCACCACCTGCGGCTCGATGCCGTTGCCTAGCGACTTGCTCATCTTGCGGCCCTGGCTGTCGACGGTGAAGCCATGGGTCAGCAAGCCGCGATAGGGCGCGCGGCCGTAGATGGCGCAGGCCAGCAGCAGCGAGCTGTGGAACCAGCCGCGGTGCTGGTCGTGGCCTTCCAGGTACAGGTCGGCCTCGGGGCCTGTGTCGTGGTGGCCCAGGCTGCTGCCGGTGTTGGCATGCGTGCCGCGCAGCACGTGCCAGAAGGTCGAGCCGGAGTCGAACCAGACCTCGAGGATGTCGCTGCTCTTGCTGTAGTGCGGCGCGTCCTCGGCGCCGAGGATCTGTTCGGTGGTCACGCGACTCCAGGCCTCGATGCCGCCTTTCTCGACGATATCGGCCGCCTGGTCCAGGATGTCCATCGTGCGCGGATGCAGTTCGCCCGTCTCCCTGTGCAGGAAGAAGGGCAGCGGCACGCCCCAGCTGCGCTGGCGGCTGATGCACCAGTCGGGGCGGTTGGCGATCATGTCGCGCAGCCGCGCGCGGCCGTTCTCCGGGTAGAAGCCGGTGTGCTCGATCGCTTCCAGCGCCATCTGGCGCAGCGTTTTCTCCGCCTTGTCTTTCGTGAAGACGCCAACGCCTTCGTCCATGCGCACGAACCACTGCGCGGCGGCGCGATAAATCACTGGTGACTTATGCCGCCAGCAATGCGGATAGCTGTGCGTGATGGTCTCGGTGGCCAGCAGCCGGCCGGCCTCGCGCAGCGTGTCGATGATGACCGGCACCGCCTTCCAGATGTTCATGCCGCCGAACAGCGGGAAGTCGGCCGCATAGCTGCCGTTGGCCTGCACCGGGTTGAGGATGTCGTCGACCTTCAAACCGTGCGCGACGCAGGAGTTGAAGTCGTCCAGGCCGTAGGCCGGCGACGAGTGCACGATGCCGGTGCCGTCGTCGGCAGTGGCGTAGTCGGCGAGGTACACCGGGCTCAGTCGGTCGTAGCCGGCGTCCACCGCGGCCAGTGGGTGGCGGAACTGGATGCCGCCGAGCTTTTCGCCCAGCGTGGTGGCCAGCACCCGGCCTTCGATGCCGTAGCGTGCCAGGCACTTGTCCACCAGCGTGGCGGCCAGCAGCAGCAAGCCGCGCGGCGTGTCCACCAGCGCGTATTCCAGCGCCGGGTTCAGGTTCA
>CAYUPF010000056.1:0-2015 GCA_964446545.1 uncultured Rubrivivax sp. | reverse complement strand
TCAGGCCGCGGCCGAACTGCTTTTCGATGGCGTTCTCGATCGGCAGGCCGTGGCAGTCCCAGCCGGGCACGTACTGCGCGTCGAAGCCGGCCAGCTGCCGCGCCTTGACGATCATGTCCTTCAGCACCTTGTTGACGGCATGGCCCATGTGGATCTGGCCGTTGGCATAGGGCGGGCCGTCGTGCAGGATGAACTTGGGTGCGTTGCAGCGCACGTCG
Organism: uncultured Rubrivivax sp.; assembly: GCA_964446545.1. Taxonomy (GTDB): domain Bacteria; phylum Pseudomonadota; class Gammaproteobacteria; order Burkholderiales; family Burkholderiaceae_C; genus Rubrivivax. The sequence continues at coordinate 1,797 of CAYUPF010000056.1, read as the reverse complement.
CGCAGCTGCTTGTACAGGCCCTGTTCGTTCCATTCCTTGACCCAGCCCGGCTCGCGCTTGGGCAGGTCGCCGCGCATCGGGAAGGGCGTGTCGGGCAGGTTCAGCGTGGCGCGGTAGTCGGTCTTGGGGGCAGCGGCATTCATGATGGGCGGCGGCGCCGGGGGCGCCGCAGGGCAAACGTCGAAGGGCTCAAGGCGGCAGCAGCGGCGGCCCGAGGCGGGCCGCGCGGGCGCGTCAAATTCGATCGCGTGTGATCTGCCGACCGGTGGCGGCGTGCGTGCTCGGTGCCATGCGCCGATTCTACCGGGCCGCCTGCTGCGCGCCGAACCAGGCGCGCGCGTCGGCGATGTCCTGGTCGATGCCGGCGCGCAGCGCCTCCAGCGACGGGTATTTGCGCTCGTCGTGGAACTTGTGCAGCAGCTCCACCTTGACGCAGCGGCCGTAGGCGCCGTCGCGGCCCAGCGCCTCGGGCCACTGCAGGCAGTGCACTTCCAGCAGCTGGCGGCCGGCGTCCTCGACCGTCGGGCGCACGCCCAGGCTGGCCACGCCGGGCAGCGGCTCCTCGGCCAGGCCGTGCACCTGCACCGCGAATACGCCTTGCGCGGCCGGGCGCGCGTGGCCGAAGCGCAGGTTCAAGGTCGGCGTGCCCAGCTCGCGGCCGAGCTTGCGGCCGTGCAGCACGTGGCCGCTGATGCTGTAGGGCCGGCCCAGCAGCGCGGCGGTGCGCTGCATGTCGCCGCTGGCCAGTGCCTCGCGCACCGCGGAGCTGGACACGCGCAGGCCATGCACCTCGTAGCTCATCATGCGCGCGACATCGAAGCCTTGGCGCGACCCGGCGGCGTCGAGCATGGCGTAGTCGCCGGCGCGCCGGGCGCCGAAGCGGAAATCGTCGCCCACCAGCACGTAGCGCGCGCCCAGGCCGCGCACCAGCACATCGTCGATGAAGGCCTGCGGCGGCTGGCCGGCGAAGGCCGTGTCGAAGCGCATGATCACCGCCTGGTCGATGCCGCAGCGCTCCAGCTCCGACAGCTTGTCCCGCAGCGTGGCCACGCGCCGCGGCGCCTGCTCGGGCCTTCCGCCGAGCGCCGCGAAGTAGTCGCGCGGGTGCGGCTCGAAGCTGAGCACGCAGCTGGGCAGGCCGCGATGCCGCGCTTCGTTGATGAGCAGCGCCAGCATCGCCTGATGGCCGCGGTGCACGCCGTCGAAATTGCCGACGGTCAGCGCCGAGGCCGGTGCGATGCCGGGATGGCGCAGCCCTCTGAATACCTGCATGCCGCGATTATGGCTACGGCACGGCGGCTGGTGCCGCCTTCACGTCGCTGCGCGACCTGAGCCTCGAGCGGCGTTGTTGCCGCGGCATGCAGCGCGCTTTCAGCGTGAACGCGCGGCCGCTTCGGCCTGGTAGCGCGCGGTGGCGTCCTCGACGGCCTTGCTGTGCACGGCCGCCAGTTCGGGTCGCGCGGCACGCGCCCGGGCGGCCGAGGCCAGCGTCGCCTGCTGGCCTTGCCACTGCGGGAAGACATGGCGCGCGATCAGATCGTAGCTCTTGCGGGTGGCATCGAAGTTGGCCCAGTTGTGGGCCAGCATCAGGTAGGCGCCGAAGCCGCCGTTGCTCTGCTTCCACAGCCGGTCGATCTGCGCGTTGACCATGTCGGGCGTGCCGATGGCGCCGAAGCCCGAATCGTTGATGAAGGAGATCATCTCCTTGATGTTGCTGCCGGGCACGGCCATCTGCGGGAAGGCGGCCACCGCCTGGAAGTAGTCGAACCACTGTTCGATGCCGTATTCGACATCGCG